>DASXCK010000215.1:0-16069 GCA_036491235.1 Xanthobacteraceae bacterium
CGCGCTTCGACCAGCTTGGCCGTAATCGTAAGGCGACCTGATCCGAAAAGCCGGTCCTACCCGGGGACCGTGCCCGGCCCGACGGGCCGCGCGCGGGTCTCCCTATTTCGAGACCCGGCAGGCACCGCCGCGGCAGCCGCGGCGTGTGACGATGTCCGGATAGGTAGCCGAAATCTCGGCAACGCAGAATGCGATCCAGCCGATCATGAGGCCGGGAATCAATCCAAGGGCGAGGACCGTCATGAGTTTACGTCCGCATAGGTGGCCGAGAGCGGTGTTCCGCTCCGCGCCATACAGCTTATCTCCGACCGCCGCAATGTAGGTGTGGCCGTCCGGAATGGGAGGACTGTAAAGATCACACGGGTATTAAAATGCCGTCAATAAGCGAGGTATTTGCAGCCTTAAGAACGGGGAGGGAGCGCTGGCACAGTTCCAAGCCATCCCGGTAAGGTAACGGTGCGCGCGGCCGACCCCGATCCGCGCCCCGGAGGTCGCCCGATGCCCTACACGTTCGTCCTCGTCCATGGCGCCTGGCATGGCGGCTGGTGCTGGCGGCGCGTCGCCGACCGGCTGCGCGAGGGCGGCCACGCGGTGTTCACGCCGACGCTGAGCGGGCTCGGGGAGCGTGCGCATCTGCTGCACGCCGGCGTCGGCCTCGAGACGCACATCGCCGATGTGGTGAACGTCCTCAGGTGGGAGGGGCTCGCCGACGTCGTGCTATGCGGCCACTCATATGGCGGCTTCGTGATCTCGGGCGTGGCCGAGGAGGCGGCCGCGGCGCTGCGCTCGATCGTCTTCCTCGATGCCTTCGTGCCGCGCGATGGCGAGTCCGTGCTCGATCTGACCGGGCCTGCCGTGCGCGCGGCGGCGGCCGCCGCCAGGGCGCGTGGCGATCTCGGCATCCCGCCGCGCCCCGCCGAGGCGTTCGGTGTCAATCCGGCCGATCGCGCCTGGGTCGATCGGCTGTGCGTCCCGCACCCGATTGCGACCTTCACGGACAAGATTGCGCTTACCGGCGCAGCCGGGCGCGTTGCCCGCAAAACCTATGTGCGCGCCGCCTCCTACGCCAATCCGGGCTTCGACCGCGGCTTTGCGGCGGTCAAGTCCGATCCCGCCTGGCACAGCCATGCGGTCGATTGCGGCCACGACGTGATGGTCGACGCCCCCGAGCGGCTGTGCGAGATCCTGCTCGAAGCGGCGGCGTGAGGTCGGCGCCCGCCCTTCCGACGGTGGCGGGGCGCTCTGAGCGAAATGCGACTTCCACGCGCTTTTGTGATTATTGTCGATACCTTTGGTATTGGAAACGACGTAATCGCGCTCCGCTCTGCGTTATCCCTCCGAGGTTTGGATTGAAAGGTTGGGCCATATTGGCGCCATCCCCCACGCAGTGTATGACCGCCGCGGGGAAATCAAGCATGACGGCGTTTGGGTATCTGTGCGGTTGCGCACACAAGCGATCCCCGGGTTTCGCCGACACGGAGTGCGTGGAGGGGTTAGATGGCCGAAACATTTGCGCTGGACCGTGTGGACGCGGAGCGGCCGAACAACAACCTGCTGCGAGCATTGCGGGAGCCTGACTACGCACTGATCGCGCCGAATCTGTTCGCCCGCGCCAGCGACGTCAACGAGGTGCTTTACAATCCAGGCGACAACGTCGAGGTGGTGCACTTTCCCTGCGGGCCCAGCATGGCGTCGTTCCTGGTCGCGAGCGAAGATGGTCGCGACGTCGAGACCGTGCTGGTCGGCCGCGAGGGCGCGATCGGCGGCATCGTCAGCCACGGGAATCTGCCCGCCTATACCCGGATCGTCGTGAAGTTCGGCGGCGATTTCGTCGGCCTCAAGGTCGCCGACCTCGAGGCCGCCAAGGCGAAGTCGACGCCGTTGCGCCACTACTTTGCGCGGTACGCCGATTGCCTGCTCGCGCAGATACTTCAGTCCACCGCCTGCAACGCGATTCACTCGACCGAGCAGCGCGCCGCCAAATGGATCATCGCGGCGACCGAGCGCACCGGCGGCGATGTCGTCCCGTTCACCCACGAGGAGCTTGCCGCGATGCTCGGCGCCGGGCGCAGCCACACGACCCGCGTGCTGCAGAGCTTTCGCGCCCGCGGGCTGATCGAGACGCGGCGCGGCTCCCTGATCGTGCGCGATCACCCGACGCTGAAGACGATCTCGTGCCCTTGCAACGAGCTCGTCAAAATTCACTTCGAGGAAGTGCTGCGCGGCGTCTATCCGGTTGATGGCGCGTGAGGCGGCCCGTGGCGTAGGATCGGTTGAACGAAGCGAGACCCATCACTTCAACCGGAAAATCATGGATACGGCAGCTAATAGGTGATGGGTTTCGGGCTTCGCCCTCTACCCATCCTACGGGAACCCGTCTGCACGTCCGGACGTTGCTCATGTGGCCGCGTAATATCGCCATTAGGCTGATCCCAGCTCGCGGAGCGCAAGCGATGAGTGAGACCAACGGCGCACCGGAACGGCGCTCCGCCTGGAGCTGGTGGTATCTGCTTTTCCTCATCCAATTCGTCGCGGTGCTCTGGCCTCCTTTCTACAACAGGATCGAGCCGGCCTGGGGCGGATTACCGTTCTTCTACTGGTATCAGCTCGTCTGGGTCGCGATCGGCGCGATCCTGACCGCCATCGTCTATTTCGTCACCGACGACTGAACGGGCGGCGCGCCGGCGAAAGCCCGCTCGGGACTTGATCCGGTCTGCAGGCCGGTTGACCGATAAGAACACGCACAAAAGAAAATCCAGCACACAGGGGAGACGAGACCGGAGGCGCCGCCGTGCAGGCCATCGACTGGACTGCGCTCACCATCTTTGTCGCGCTATTCGTGCTCATCACCATCCTGGGCTTTGCGGCCGCGCATTGGCACAAGGCCGACCTCGATCAGCTGCACGAATGGGGACTCGGCGGACGTCGCTTCGGCACGTTCATCACCTGGTTTCTGGTGGGTGGCGACCTCTATACGGCCTACACGTTCGTCGCCGTCCCGGCGCTGGCCTTCGGTGCCGGTGCGATCGCGTTCTTTGCGGTGCCTTACACCATCGTGATTTATCCGATCCTCTTCCTCGCCTTTCCGCGTCTCTGGCGCGTCTGCCACAAGCACAATTACATCACGGCCGCCGATTTCGTGCGCGGCCGCTTCGGCAATCGCTGGCTCGCGCTCGCCGTCACGATCACCGGCATCGTCGCCACCATGCCCTACATTGCGCTGCAGCTCGTCGGATTGCAGGTGGTGATCGGGGGCCTCGGCGTTTCCGGCTCCGGCTGGTCCGGCGATCTGCCGCTGATCATTGCGTTCGTCATCCTCGCCGCCTTCACGTATTCGAGTGGGCTGCGCGCGCCGGCGTCGATCGCGGTGGTCAAGGATCTGCTGATCTACATCACCGCCATCGCGGCGGTGATCATCGTTCCGATCAAGCTCGGCGGCTTCGCCAAGATCTTTGCCGCTGTGCCGCCCGACCATGTCCTGCTCGCGGTCCCGGGTCCGCACACCACCGGCGCTTATGGCGCCTATGCGACGCTCGCGCTCGGCTCGGCGTTCGCACTCTTTCTCTATCCGCATTCGATCACGGGCATCCTGAGCGCGAGCAGCGCCCACGCCATCCGCCGGAATGCGGCGCTGCTGCCCGGCTATTCGCTGGTGCTCGGCTTCCTGGCGCTGCTCGGTTTCTTCGCGATCGCGGCCGGCGTCGCCGCGATGCCGCAATACGCCGCGGGCTTCAAGGAGTTCGGCAAGAATTTCGCCGTGCCGGCCCTGCTCCTGCACATGTTTCCGTCATGGTTCGTCGGCATCGCGTTCGCGGCGATCGGCATCGGCGCGCTGGTGCCGGCCGCGATCATGTCGATCGCGGCCGCGAACCTTTACACGCGCAACATCCATCGCGAGTTCATCAACGCCAACCCGACCGACCGGCAGGAGGCGCAGATAGCGAAGCTGGTGTCGCTGATCGTGAAGTTCGGCGCGCTCGTCTTCATCATCTTCCTGCCGACGAGCTACGCGATCCAGCTGCAGCTGCTCGGCGGTGTGTGGATCATCCAGACGCTGCCCGCCGTCCTGCTCGGCGTCTACACACGCTGGTTCAACGACTGGGCGCTGCTGGTCGGCTGGGCCGCCGGGATCGTGCTCGGCACCGTCATGTCCGCGATGGCGCACTTTGCGCCGACGTTTCCGCTCGCCGTCGCGGGCTGGACCTTTCCGGGCTACACCGCATTCTATACCGTCATCCTCAATCTCGTGCTCGCGATCGTGCTGACGCCGGTGTTCAACGCGATCCGCGCAACGCCTGCCGATGCGACGATGCCTGCGGATTATCTCGCGTAACCATTTCGCTCTTGCGCAATGGCAATAGCGCCGGGCCTTGTGCCGAGCCCGCGCACACACACATACGTTTCTTCGCCGACGCGTGGCACATGCTAACGACAGGATCATTGAAGCATCGATGCCGCGAGATCATTACATGATCAAAGGCCGCGTTTTCCCGACCGCCGTAATGCTTGTTGGTTTGCTCATCGCGCTGCTCGCTCCGGCAAGCCGTGCGCAGGACCCGGGTGCCCGGGCGCTTCTGCAAGGCGTCTACGCGCCCTGTGGAAAGTCCGACAAGGCGCTCGACTTCGCCTCGGAGGCCAAGGCGGCACGTTATTTCGTGCCTGCCGTCGCCAAGCTCATTGCGCGCGACGTCGCGGAGGCGAAGCGTCGCCAGGAGGTCGGCCGACTTGATTTCGATCCCTTCATCGCGGGTCAGGACTGGTCGCCGACCAAGATCGAGTTGCGCGTCGCGGCCGGTGTGAGCGCCGATCGGGCGACCGGCACGGCGCGCTTCACGGTGCCGGGCGAGAAGCAGCCGACCACGGTGACGTTCGATCTCGTCAAGACGCGGGCCGGCTGGCGTATCGCCGACATTCACTGGGCGGACCAGGCTGACTCGCTCGTCGCACTGCTGAACAAGAAAAACCGAGCATGCCACGATCGCCCTGCGGCGGTGTTCCGCAGGCGGCGAATTTAGAGGGGGGCGTCGCCTTATTGGTTAACGCACCCCCCTCAAACCTTAACGGATTCGGTACCGGCCCTTCGACGTTGCGAAATTCCAACCGTCCCTGGTTCGGGGAACCGCATTTGCCGCCTCAAGGACTCGTCCGTGGCCATTCTTTGCCGCAATTGCTGTGTTTTGTCGCGACTACTAATTCGGGGGACGCGCGGCCGCACGGGGACTTCCAGTACGCGGCGGCGCTCCAGGTCGAAACCAGGAAGTTCGAATGAACGTGCGATCGATCCCTGCGGGGATCGCGGCGCTGGCGGTGGCGCTCGCTGTCGGATTTGCTTGGGAGATGCGGGGGCCTGCGTCTCAACCGGCGAATGCCGACGCGCAGCCGAGCCGCCTCGTCGTTGCTGCGCGCGAATTGCTGCGCGGTGATCGCCTCGATGCCGCATTGTCGCGCGGCGATCGCCTCGACGCGGCGCGCCGCGGTACGGCCACGGTGCAGCGCGGCCGCACGGCTGCCTTTATGGCGCGCTTTGCCAACGCGTTCGTGCGTGACGTCGCGGGGAATGATGCGGCGCCGCAAGCGCGCCCATCGGTAGCGCGGCGGACGGCGCCGGCGCGGGTCGCGGCCGCGCCGACGCGGTCGATCTTCCCTCCCGATAAGCACACGCGCCTTGCGTCGCTCGGACCGCGCGGAAATGGCGCCGCGAATGACGAGGCAGCGATCGGCACCGCGCTGGCGTACGCACCCGCGCAAGCATCGGCGGCGCCGACGCGGTCGATCGTTCCGCCCGAAAAAAATGCGCGTGTTGCGTCGCTCGGACCTTCCTCCGTTGAGCCGTCCTCGCCGGCGCTTGACGATCTCGACGGCCACACCGCGATCTACGACATCACGGCGCACACGATCTATCTGCCCGGCGGCGAAAAGCTCGAAGCGCATTCCGGCCTCGGCAGTCATATCGACGATCCGCACTCCGTGAGCCTGCGCAACCGCGGGGTCACGCCGCCGAACGTCTACCGGCTGACATTGCGTGAGCATCTCTTCCACGGCGTGCGCGCACTGCGGCTCGTACCGGTCGGCGACGGCAACATGTACGGCCGCGACGGCATTCTCGCCCATACGTACATGCTGGGCCCCAATGGCCAGTCGAACGGCTGCATGTCGGTGCGCAACTATCCGGCCTTCCTGGACGCGTTCATGAGCGGAAAGGTCGAGCGCCTTCTGGTGGTCGACCATATGAAGGCATCCAGTCCGCGGATCGCATCGCTACTGTCGCGGCTATAGACCCCAGTGTCCCGATTCCGAAGTGCGCAGGTATTTTGCGGCGACCTCCGAGCGAACTTCGGGTTCGCGGCACTCGTGTCGTCGGTCCGCTTGCTTGTTTCGGCGCGATCGAACCGTTACCCATGATGTCCACGCCACGTGAGGGCAGGGCACCATGAGTGACACGAGCAAGGTCGCATTGGTCACCGGTGCGGCACGCGGGATCGGGCTCGCGACAGCCCGGCGGTTCCTCGCCGAGGGCTGGCGCGTCGCGCTCCTCGACATCGACGGCGAGACCCTCGCGCGCACGCACGCGGCGCTGCCTGCCGACACCACCATCGCGATCCGCTGCGACGTCGCCGACCCGGCGGGTGTCGCCGACGGGGTCACGACCGTCGTGAAGGCATTCGGCCGGCTCGACGCCCTGGTGAACAATGCCGGAATCGCGATCTTCAAGCCGATCCTCGATGTGACCCATGCGGACTGGTCGCGCGTGCTCGCGGTCAATCTCACCGGACCGTTTCTGTGCGCGCAGGCGGCCGCACCGGTGATGCGCGACAGCGGCGGCGGTGCGATCGTCAACATCACGTCGATCTCGGGCTTGCGCGCCTCAACCCTGCGCACGGCCTACGGCACGAGCAAAGCCGGCCTCGCCCACCTGACGCAGCAGCAGGCGATCGAGTTCGCGGCGCTCGGCATCCGCGTCAATGCGGTCGCGCCCGGGCCGGTCGACACCGCCATGGCGAAGAGCGTGCACACGCCGGACATCCGCGCGGCCTATCACGATGCCATTCCGCTCAACCGCTACGGCCTCGAAACCGAGCTTGCCGAGGCGATCTTCTTCCTGTGCAGCGATCGTGCGAGCTACATCACGGGCCAGGCGCTGGCGGTCGATGGTGGCTTCGAGGCGACCGGCATCGGCCTGCCGGCCCTGCGCGCAAGCGGTCGCAACGGGTAGTGCTTCAAGCATTCCAACCCACATCGTCATGGCCGGGCTTGTCCGTGGATGCCCAGCAAAAGGCCGGGCATGACGGAGGCTTCCCGCCGCGCACCACCTGACATAAGCTCGCCGCATGTTCACCTCCGAGCTCGTTCCCGCCGCTATTGTCGGGGCCGCCATTGCGCCGGCGCTGCTGTTGCTGTGGCTCTTCGTCATCGCCGACAGCCGCCCGGAGCCGGCGCGGGTGGTGTTGGGCGGGGTCTTCTTCGGCGCGCTCAGCACGGCGCTCGCAATCGTGGTGGAGATGCTGCTGCAGAAGCTCATCCCGCTCCCCGTCGATCCGTGGCTCAGGTCATACCAGGACGCGCTCTTGTTCGCCGCGGCCCCGGAGGAAGCCATCAAGGTCTCGATCATCGCGCTGTTGGCATTGCGCTCGCGCGATTTCGACGAGCCGATGGACGGCGTCGTCTACGGCGCTGCCGTCGGCCTCGGCTTCGCGGCGCTCGAGAACATCCTCTATCTGGTCGGTAACGGCGCGCATTGGCAGAGCCTCGCCGTGGTGCGCGGCGTGCTGAGCGTGCCGTTTCACGGCGCGCTCGGCGTCATCGCGGGCGCCTTCATCGCCCGCGCCCGCTTCAGCCACACGCTGGGGGGCCACGTCCATAGTCCGGGCCACCGCCGTCGCATGTTCATCGCGGCCTTTCTGGTCCCGACGGTGCTGCACGCCCTGTTCGACGGCGGACTTTTCGCGCTCAAGAACGCCCCTTCGGCCGGCTTACTGATCGTGCTGTCGGCGCTTACGGTGCCGGTGGTCGGATTTGGCGCGATCATCTACGCCGGGCTCTTGGCGCGCCGGGTCGCGCGTCACCAAAAGATTTCGCTGCACACCAAGCGCTTGCCGCCGGAGCATTGGCGCGAGGTGTGGGCTGAGTGCCTGGTCGGTCTCGGCGCGAGCTTTGTCGCGTTCACGCTCGTCATCGCGGGTAGTGCGGGAACGCGGTTGATAGGCATCGGATTCCTGGCGCTGATGGTCGGCATGGCGCGGAGATCCGGCCGCCATCTCAACGCGACGGCCAAGCGCCGGCACGGTGACCAGGTAGCGGCCGCGCTCGCGCTTGCGCCGGGATCGCGGCTCCCACCGCCGACGCCACCCCCGCCTCCACCAGTCTGAACGCCGCGCGCGGATCGAGTCAGCGCGGGGGGCCCGGGCCGTGGCCGCGCCCCCCGGGAACCCCGCTCGCGCTATGTGGTTCTCCTTCCAGGGAGGCCGAGAAACGCCGGCGGATGCGTCACGACGCGCATGCGACCCGCGCGCACCGCTCCGGAGAGGTTTGATGCGCATTGCCGCGCTCTCGGGCTGGACGAGCGATCAGAAGCATGTGGTGGCGGCGAGCTTCCTCGGCTGGATGCTCGATGCGTTCGACTACTTCCTCCTGGTGTTCGTGCTGAAGGATATCGCACAGGAATTCCACACCGACATCGCCGACGTGACCTTGGCGTTGTTGCTGACCTTGGCAATGCGGCCGGTCGGCGCCTACCTGTTCGGCCGCGCAGCCGACCGCTGGGGACGCCGTCCCACCCTCATGGTCAATATCCTGTTCTACTCGGCGATCGAGTTCGCGTCGGGCTTTGCACCGAGCCTCACTGCGCTGCTCGTCTTGCGCGCGATCTACGGCGTCGCGATGGGCGGCGAATGGGGCGTCGGCGCATCGCTCACCATGGAGTCGATCCCGCCGCAGGCGCGCGGCTTCGTGTCGGGCTTGCTGCAGTCGGGCTACCCGGCCGGCTATTTTTTGGCCTCGGTCGTTTATGCCGTGCTGTTTCAGTACATCGGATGGCGCGGCATGTTCATGGTCGGCGTGATCCCGGCACTGCTCGTCCTCTACATCCGCAGCCGCGTTCCCGAATCGCCCACGTGGCGGCCCGCATCGGCGCGCGGCAATACGCTAGCCGTGCTGCGCTCGCACTGGCGGCTCGGGATCTACGCGATCGTGCTGATGACCGCGTTCAATTTCTTCAGCCACGGCACCCAGGACCTTTACCCGACCTTTCTACAGGTTCAGCACAAGCTTTCTCCCCACGAGGTCGGGCTGATCGCGGTCATCTACAATATCGGCGCTATCATCGGCGGCATCTCGTTCGGCTCGCTCTCCGAGCGTTATGGACGGCGGCGCATCATGGTGATCGCCGCGGTGCTCTCGCTGCCGGTGCTTCCGCTCTGGGCATTCTCGACAAGCGCGGTCTGGCTCGCGGTCGGTGCCTTCCTGATGCAGATCCTGGTGCAGGGCGCCTGGGGCGTAATCCCGGTCCACCTCAATGAGCTTTCGCCCGCGGAGGCGCGCGGCACGTTTCCGGGGTTCACATATCAAATCGGCAACTTGATTGCGTCGGTCAACGCCACGCTTCAGGCCGAGATCGCAGCCGGCACGAGCGGCAACTATGGCTTGGCGCTGGCGCTGGTCGCCGGGATCGTCGCCGTCCTGATAGCGATCCTTACGGCGTTCGGCGTCGAGGCCAAGGGCGTGTCGTTCGGGCCGGGCCGGGAGGTCCCGCACGCCGGCGTCCAACCCGCAGAATGACGCGCCGCGTAGCGCGAACTTCACTTTAGTTTGATCCGACTGTTGAGCCTTCGCGCGGCTATCGCGCCATGAGCATGCAGTGCGACGTGGATAGACAAGTCAGCGCGGATAGCGTTATTGCCCGCGGGCGATGAGGCACGCATCCGCATGCTTTCGGGCCGCCGGGAAACCCGCTAGCATCCGCTGCCCCAAGGGAGGAAATCGATGAAACGGATATTGATCACGCTTGCAGCCGGCGCCTGCGCCGGCGTCCTTGCTTTTGCGGCGTCGGCGCAGGCCGCCGCCGAGGTTTCAGTCACGCGCCTCGCCGACTGCGGCACGCCGCAGGAGCCGACCGTCGTCAACCAGCGCTTCTCGGACACATTCGCATATGGCGATATGAAGCGGCAGTTCGTCTACAGTTGCTATCTCGTCAAGCATGGTGACGAGTATCTGCTGTGGGATACGGGCCACTCGATGACGGCGCCCAAGGTCGCGCCCAAGGTGAGCATCGTCGACCAGCTTGCGAAGCTCAACCTCAAGCCCGAGCAGATCAAGTACGTCGGTATCAGCCACTATCATGCCGATCACACCGGCCAGGTGGACTCGTTTCCGGGCGCAACCCTGCTGATCGGCCAGGGCGACTGGGACGCCATCACGAGCCCGCATCCGGCACAGGGCGTGAACTTCAAGCCGTTCGAGAAATGGGCGAAGGGCGAGAGCAAGGTCGAGCCCGTTCCGACCGACAAGGATGTGTTCGGCGACGGCACCGTGATCGTGCTGGCGACGCCTGGGCACACGCCCGGCCATCACAGCCTGCTGGTGAAACTGGCGAAGAAGAACCTGATCCTCTCGGGCGACGCGGTGCATTTCCGCGAGAACTACGAGACCAACGGCGTGCCGTGGTTCAACTTCAACCGCGCCGAGACGGTCGCGTCGATCGAGCGCCTCAAGCAGCTCGTGAAGAATCTGCACGCGACGTTGATCATCCAGCATGACGCCCGCGACGTGAACAAGTTGCCCGCGTTCCCGGCGGCTGCGAAGTAAGCCGTCTCGGAAGGCGCGCAGCCTCGTCAACGCGTCGGGCCGTATTGCGATCGCATGGCGATCGGGATACAGCCCGGCGCGCTTTTCTGTCTGGATGCGAGTCGAATTGATGCCGAACAGCAAACCGCCTGCCGATTCGTCCGCTGCCGGCGATGCGCCGGCGGCTTTCGACCCCGCGGCTGCCGGCTGGGAGGCCTATCGCGACGACGGCTTCGTCGGCCTCGTCGGCCCGTTCTGGTCGCGCCTGGACGGCGACAGCTTCCGTTATGGCTTCATGGCCGAGCCGAAGCACCACAACCGGCGTGGCGTCGTGCAGGGCGGCATGCTGATGACCTTCGCGGACCGTTCCATGGGCATGACGTGCTGGTACGCGAACGAGCGCCAGCCGCAGGCGACCGTCCAGCTCGACATGCACTTCATCGACGCGGTGCGCATCGGCGAGTTCGTCGAGGCGCACTGCCGGGTGGTGCGGCGGACGCGCTCGGTGGTGTTCATGAACGCCGACCTGATGGTGGGCGCGCGCGTCGTCGCGACCGCCAGCGGCATGTGGAAGACGCTCGGCAAGTAGCCGCGCTCGGTCGCGCGCCACGCGTGGGATGCCGGCTACGCCACGATCGCCGCGGGCTCGCCTCTGCCGATGCGCCAGATCGGGAGGACGCTGCGCCGCAGCCGTGCGATGCGCCACAGCAGAAATGTCGTTACGACGGAGAGCACGATCACGGTGACGACCGAGGCTTCCGGCCCAAAACGGCCGCCGGTGAGGATGTCGGGGCCGATCAATTTGGCCGTGGTCAGGCTGTTGCCGTAGGTATTGCCCGAAACGGCGGTCCCGAACAGCGAGCCTTCGGCAAAATTCCAGCCCGTATGGATGCCGATCGGCAACCAGAGCCGTCCGGTGAGTGCGAAGGCGGCGCCGAAAAGGAGCCCAGCCAGCGCAACCGACGACAGCGCGATCGCGGTCGCACCCGGCTCGGTCCCATGGACGAGGCCGAACAAGAGACCGCTCATGACGATCGCGCCCCAGGTGCCGAAAATCTTACAGCACAATCGATACACCAGTCCGCGAAACAGGATTTCTTCGTGTACGCCGACCGCGACCCAGAGTACGAACGCGGTACCGATGCTGCCGTCGATCGAGGTCCATCCCTGCGGTTGATAGACCCCGGCGATCCATAGGACGCCGATCATGGCTGCAAACAGCGCTATTCCGGCAACCAGGCCGGCCGCGATCTCCGGCAAAAAGCGCGATAGGGAGAATTCCGTCACCGGCCGCCATTCGATCAGGCGCACGCCGGCCAGATAGGCGAGGAGAGATGTAATCGCGATCGCGCCATAGGCCGCGAGCTCGGATCTGTTGCGCGTTGCCATCAGCGCAATTGCACAACCCACGTAGGCGATCATCACCAGGAGTGCGGTGATAAACGTCAAGGCCACCTGCTTCCATCGCTGCCGCACGTCGGTCGCCTCGGTCGAATGGGTCAATTGGGCAGGGGCACCGTAGCATCGCGGCGCGATCGGCGGACGGACGGGTTTGCCGACCGTCGCCTGCAGGAGCATGCGCTAATAGATCCGCGTTTCCCCTTCGTGCAGGGTCACGAATTCGTCCGGCGGGATGCCGCTATCGGCGCGCGCCCGCTCGAGGTCGATCCGCGGCTGATTGATGGGCTCGAGCGTCAGCTGAAAGGTTCCGAAATGCATGCCGATGCTGCGCCGGCTGCCGAGATCGCGGTGAGCACGGACAGCTTCGGCGGGGTTCATGTGCACAGGCTGCATGAACCAGCGCGGCTCGTAGGCACCGATGCCGATCATCGCGACATCGGGCGGGCCGAAGCGGCCGCGAATGTCCGCGAAATGGGTGGAGTAACCGGTGTCGCCGCCGAAATAGACGCGGCGTCCGCGGCTTTCGATCATAAAGCCGCCCCAAAGGCTTTTTTGCCGGTCGAACAATCCGCGTGCAGAAAAGTGTTGCGCCGGCACGAACGTGATCGCCAGCGTATCGCGTAAGCGGACCTGCTCCCACCAATCGAGCTCATGCACACGGCGAAACCCGAGCGGCGCGATCAGCCGACCGTCGCCGGCGGCCGCAAGGACCGTTGGGGCGAAGCGCTGCCGCAGGCGCGCGAGCGTCGCGACATCGAGGTGGTCGTAGTGGTTGTGGCTGACCAGCACGATGTCGATCGCCGGCAGGTCGCCGAAGATGACGCCGGGCGGACGCACTCGTTTCGGGCCGATCCGGCGAAAAGGGCTTGCGCGCTCCGACCATATGGGATCGGTCAGGATGGCGACCTCGGCGGTCTGGATGAGAAAGGTCGCATGATTGACGAACGTGATCGCGATCTCGTCTGCGTCGAGCTTTTCGCCGAGCCGCGGCACGCCGCGATTTTTCACCCAAACGGGCCATGGGCTGCGCGGCTCGCGCAGCATCTTTATGACCTCGCGACGCGAATGCGCAAAGCCTTTCGGCAAGGTTGGATTGAAGAAACGGTGGCCATCGAAATGGTCTGATAACGGCTTTTGCGGCAGGTGCATATTTTCAACGGTATCAGAGGTGGTTGTACGAAAGTCGGCGTTAACACCAACCTAGGGTTTTTTGCCAAAGCCTATGTGTGGGCGTATAGAGAATCAGTCATTTCATAGGAGATCCCCAATGGCCCGTCCCAAAAACCTTGCCAAGATGTCGCTGGATGCGCTGATCGAATTGCGTGACAGCATCACGGCGACCCTGAGCGCACAAGCAGCCGAACTGCAGAAACAGCTTTCGCGCCTGAGCGGAACGGGTGATGTGGGCGGCGCACCGCGCGGCCGCAAGCCCGGACGACCGCGCGGCTCAGCCCTCAAGGGACGCAAGGTTCCTGCCAAATACCGCAGCCGCAAGGATCCGAAGCTGACGTGGGCGGGCCGCGGCGCGACGCCGCGCTGGATGCGCGACGAAATGAGAGCCGGAAAGCTGAAGAAAGAGGCATTCCTCATCAAGTGAGTAGCGCGTAGCCCGGACGAGCGCAACGCCGCCGGGTTCATCGGGAGTCTTGTGCTTGGCTTTGGCTCGCATCGCGCCGGCGATGCGAGCCAAAGTTTGCGGGACTGTGCCGATGGATTTATTTGCCCCGGCGCCGTGTCCGCTCATCTTGAATCCGGGCGACTTTCGCCAACATACCCTCTTGCGTGGCCGCCGCGGATGCGATGTTCGGCGTCAACGCGATTTGGTCGCTTTCCTTCCATATCGGCGCCACGGTGGCGCCATGTCGATGCACGCGATGTCAGCACGACGCGGCGCGCACGACAGGTAGGCGTCTCGGCGAAGGGGCGATCGATCGCCCGGCCGGACGAGCGTCCGCTTCAGGCAGGGGCGAGGTTGCCGCGGCGGCCGACCGGCGGCGGCGGAAGCCGCGGGAATCCAAAGCAACCTGTGATTTTGGTGGTAAGCTGACCTTGCCGGCGAGGGGCTTCGCGCCGGCCCCGGGGAGTGGGCGCCTCTATTGAACGAGTCAGGAATGGTGCGCGAGTCTGCGGAAGGCAGCGCGGCTTACGGGCGGGCGGAGCGTTTGGCCGATCTGCTCGAGCTCTCCTACGAGCCGATGATCGCGTGGCGGATTGATGGGCCGATCGAGTTCTGGAACGCGGCGGCCGAGCGCCTTTACGGCTATCAGGCGCACGAGGCGATTGGGCGCAGCAGCCACGAACTGCTGCAGACCGGCTTCCCGGTCGACTTTCTCGACGCGCGGTCGCGCCTGCGCGATGCAGGCCATTGGTCCGGTGAGCTTCGGCATATCTGCAAGGACGGCCGCGAGGTCGTCGTCGACAGCCGGATGCAGGTGCTGGCCGACAACGCCGTGCTCGAGGTCAATCGCGACGTTACGGAAGTCAAGATGCTCATCGCCCGCCAGGCGGCATTGTTGCGCGAGCAGCAGGTGGCGGCCTCGAAGTTCGAGGCGGTGTTCAACCAATCCGGCATTTTTGCCGGCATCATGGATTTGCGCGGCTATCTGCGGGAAGCGAACGACGTGTCGCTGAGTGCGTGCGGCTACAAACGCGAGCAGGTCCTCGACCGCCCGTTCTGCGAGGCGCCATGGTGGCGCGGCTCGCCGGAGGTGCAAGCGAGGATTCGCCAGGCGACCGAACGGGCCGCGGCCGGGATGGTTTTCCGCGACGAACTGCCATATTGGCTCGCCGACGGCACCGAGCGCGTCGTGGATTTTGCGATGCATCCCATTCGCGACCCATCGGGGGCGGTCGTCTATCTGCACCCCACCGGCATCGACATCACCGAGCGCAGGCGGATCGAAGTGGCGTTTCGCGACAGCCAGCAGGGCCTCAGCTGGCTCGCCGCCATCGTCGAGTCGAGCGACGATGCGATCGTCAGCAAGGATTTGGATGGCGTCATTACCAGCTGGAACCGGGGGGCGGAGCGGATCTTTGGCTATACGGCCGAGGAGGCAGTCGGCCGGCCGGTCACGATCATCATTCCGCGCGATCGCCACGACGAGGAGCACACGATCCTGGCGCGCATCCGGCGCGGGGAGCGCATCGACCATTTCGAGACCATCCGGCAGCGCAAGAACGGAGAGCCGATCGCCGTCTCGCTGACCGTGTCGCCGGTGAAGAACGCCGACGGCGTGGTTGCCGGAGCATCGAAGGTCGCGCGCGACATCACCGAACAGAGGCGCGCGCAGGAGCAGATCGCGACGCTCGCGCGGGAAGCCGAGCACCGCAGCAAGAACCTGCTCGCGAACGTGCAGGCGACCATCAAGCTCTCGCACGGCGATACCCCCGAAGACCTGAAGGAGGCGATCGAAGGGCGCATCCGCGCGCTCGCCAACGTCCACTCGCTGTTCGTCGAGACGCGCTGGATCGGCGCCGAGCTGTCGACGATCGCCGAGCAGGAGCTCGCGCCGTATTCCGGCGCCGGCGAGAAGCGCCTGCGGATCGGCGGGCCGCCCATGGTGCTGGAGCCCAATTCGGCGCAATCGATCGCCATGACGCTGCATGAGCTCGCGACCAACGCCGCGAAGTATGGCGCGCTGTCGGCGGCCGGCGGCGCGATCGACCTCGACTGGTCGCGCGCGGCGGACGGCACGCTGACGCTGCGCTGGACCGAGAGCGGCGGGCCGGCCGTGCAGCCGCCGCAGCGACAGGGTTTCGGTGGACGCATCATCCGGCTCATGATGATGCAGCTCAGAGGCGACGCGCGCTTCGACTGGCGTTCCGAAGGGCTCGTTTGCGAGATCGTCCTGCCGCCGTGACCGCCCTCGCGTCGATCATTCGATCGTGG
>DASXCK010000216.1:0-14711 GCA_036491235.1 Xanthobacteraceae bacterium
GTCGCGTCACGCCGGTCGGGCAGGGCGATCTCCGCCGTAAGCGGCTGCTCCTGCAGCCACGCGTCGTAGCACATGTAGATCGGCCCCTGCGGCTGCGTCATCATCGCGCCGTAGGCGCGCGCGAAACTATCCGGCACGCCCTCGATGCTGCCCGGCTGGTAGTCCCACTTGACGTAGTGGCGCAGCTGCTCGCCCTGAACGTTGGCGGTGTGGATCCAGTCGATGAACGGCCGCCGCTTGCTCTCGTCCATGGGCCCGGTCGCGCCGATGACGAAGATCGGGGCGCGGTCGATGTAGGCGTAGTAGATGCCCATGGTCGCGTGCAGCATGCCGACGATGTTGTGCACGATCGCGATCATCGGTTTGCCGGTGACCTTGGCGTAGCCGTGCGCGATCTGCACCGCGATCTTCTCGTGCTGGCACAACAGCATCGGCGGCTCGTTGCCGCCGTAGTTGACGAGCGAATCGTGCAGGCCGCGATACGAGGCGCCGGGGTTGAGCGCGATGTAGGGGAAGCCGAAGTGCTTGATGAGGTCGACGATGACGTCGGATTGCCAGCGGGGGGCGGGGGTGTTGGCTGCAGGCGAATTCTTGCCCGAGGCGGATTTCGACTTTGAGCTGCCCTTGGCCATTTCCCTCGCCCTCGCACTTTCTTCTCGCCGTTGCATGACGAGATACAAGTTTTCGCAGCCCAGAAACAGGCGGGCACTGCGCGTGCTCTCCCTCACCACTTGCGGCGGAGGGCGGGGAGGGGATGCGACAGACGCGCGCGCAAGTGGCTTTCCCCTCTCCGGCTCTCCCCCGCAGGCGGGAGAGAGGGCGCGGGTGCGGTGCGTCCCTCACCCACCTTTCACCCGACACGCTTGCCGTATATGACTCCGCCTCTTTGGAGGACCCAATGCCTAAAATCATCGACGTGCACGCCCATATCTTGAACGAAGACACCATTCAGATGATCGCCAAGGAGGCGCCGTCGCTGAAGTTGAGCTTCAAGCCGATCGACAAGGACTTTGCCGTATTCGAGCTCGGCGGTGTCGTCTACAAGCCGTTTCCGCGCGGCGCGTGGGATCTCGAGCAGCGCTTCAAGCATATGGACGAAGCCGGGGTCGACGTGCACGTGCTGTCGAACACGCCGCAGACCTTCCTCTACAACACCGACGGCTCGCAGAACGCCGCGGTGGCGGCGCTGCAGAACGACCAGATCGCAAAACACATCAAGGATCATCCGGGCCGTTTCTACGGCCTCGCGACGCTGCCCATGCAGGCGCCCGAGAAGGCGGCAGCGGAGCTCAAGCGCGCGATGACGACGCATCGTTTCAGCGGCGCACAGATCGGCTCGAACATCAACGGCAAGAACCTCGACGACCCCGGGCTCGAGCCGGTGTGGGCGACCGCGAACGAGCTCAAGGCGCTGATCATGGTGCACCCGACCCAGGTCGCGGCGGCGGATCGGCTGAAGAACTATTACCTCACCAACCTAATCGGCAATCCGCTCGACTCGACCATCGCGATTGCGTCGCTGGTGTTCGGCGGCGTGGTCGAGCGCTACCCGAATATCCGCTGGTACTTCGTGCACGGCGGCGGCATGGCGCCGTGGCAGGCGGGGCGCTTCTCGCACGGCTGGCAGGTGCGGCCGGAGCCGAAGGTGCACCTCAAGGACCACGGCCCCGAGAAGGCGATGGCGACGCTCTACTACGACACGATCCTGCACGCACAGCCGCAGCTCCAGGCGCTGGTGTCGATCATCGGGCCGGCCCGCATCGCGCTCGGCAGCGATTATCCGTACGACATGGGTACGCTCGAATGCGCCCGGCAGGTCAAGGCGCTGAACATCGCCGACAGCGACAAGGACCTCATCCTCAACAAGATCCCGCTCAAGCTCGTCGGCAACGCGGGCGGCACCTGATGGGTGCGACGGTCGCAGCCGCGGTCGCGCGCGCCTTCATCGCCGACACATTCGCGGCGGCCGGATTCCCCGCCGCCGACGCCGCGCGCATCGCCGAGCTGATGACGGAGGCGGATCTCACCGGCGCCGACGCGCACGGCATCTTCCGCCTGCCGCACTACATTCGCCGCCACAAGGCGGGCGCCGTCAACGCGCGGCCGAATATCACGGTGAAGCAGACCGCGCCCGCGACCGCGCTGGTCGACGGCGACAACGGCATGGGACATTTGGTGATGAGCCGCGCGACCGAAGCCGTGATTGCGCTCGCGCGCAAGACGGGCGTCGCCTGGGTCGGCGCGACGCGCTCGAATCACGCCAGCACCGCGGGCCTTTATGCCGAGATGCCGGTGCGGCACGGCATGATCGGGCTCTACGGGGCGGTCGCCAACGCCAACCATATGGCGGCGTGGGGCGGCGCCGAGCACCTGCTCGGCACCAACCCGCTCGGCATCGGCGTGCCGTCGGGCGCCGGCCCGCTGGTGCTCGACATGGCGACGACGGTGGTCTCCTACGGCACGGTGAAGAAGCATGCGCTCGAAGGCCGTCCGATGCCGGAAGGCTGGATGGTCAATACCGGGACGGGCGAGCCGCTCACCGATGCCAAGCGCTCGGTCGAGGGCATGCTACTGCCGATCGGCGGCTACAAGGGCGCCGGGCTCGCCATCATGCTCGGGCTCCTGGCCGGGGTGCTCAACGGCGCCGCCTTCGGCAAGGACGTCGTCGACTTCAACGCTGACGACACGAGCGAGACCAATACGGGCCACTTCATCTGCGCGATCGACATCAAGCGGTTCATTCCGCTCGATGCGTTCAAGGCCGAGGTCGATCGCCACATGGACGACCTGCATGCCTCGCAACGCCTGCCCGGCTTCGATGCCATTCGTCTGCCCGGCGAGCGCCGCCGCGCCTGCCGCGGGGAGCGCCTGCGCGACGGAATTCCGCTGCCGGACGCGCTCAAGGCGCAGCTCGACAAGCTGGCCGGCGAGATGGGCGTGAAGGCGATCGGCAAACGCTGACTCGTCATGCCCGGGCTTGGCCCGGGCATCCACGTCTTCGTGGCCCCGCAACGAAAAGACGTGGATGGCCGGGACAAGCCGGGCCATGACGATCGAGAAAATCACGCGACTTTACGCAGCATCTCCTGCTCCATCTCCGGCGCGAGGGGCAACTGCACCGGATGCTTGAGCTTCGCCGAGAGATCGAGCGCCTTGGTCAGCATCAGGCGGTTGTGCGCCTCCGCGGCGGTCGCCGCTTGCGTCGGCACGCCCAGCGCCATGCGGTTGAGCCACGACACCGTCTCGTCGGCCATGGGGCCGCGCAGCTCGCCGAGCGCCATGTCGCCGGGCGGATAGCTGCCCATGAAATCGACCATGCGGCTTTCGTCGGGCGCATAACCCTCGGACTGCGCCTTGCTCACCGCGAGCACGATGTCGCGGTGGGTGTCGTCGATGGTGAGCACGCCGGTGGTCCCGACGATCCCGACCTCGAGGCTGTAGACCGCGGCCGGCCAGGTGACCGGCAATGCCCACGAGATGTTGAGATGATGCACGGTGCCGTCCGCGAACATCACCATGCCGGCGGTCGCGTCGATGCCTTTGTAGAGAGGCCCCAGCACCTTATCGACCGAGCGGGCATAGACCTCGGTCGCCTGCTTGCCGTCGAGGCACCACATGCAGATGTCGAGCGCGTGTGTGCCGGAGATCACCATGGGCGAGATCGTCTCCGGCTTATCGGTGCGCTTGTAGTTGTCGATCGCGACCAGGCGGTTCATGAAGGCCCGCGAGGTGACCATGGTGACGTCGCCGAGCGCGCCGGTGGCGCATTTCTCCTTCGCGGCGAGCCAGCGGCGGCGGAAGCGCTGGGTGTAGCCGACGACCGCGTCGAGCTTGGCGGCCTCGATCGCGGCGAGCACCTTGGCGGACTGCGCCAGGTCGGTCGCCAGCGGCTTCTCGATCAGCATCGGCAGCTTGTTCTCGATCGCGCACATGATCGGATCGACGTGCAGATGCTCGTCGGTCGCGATGATCGCGCAGGTCGCCTCGGAGCGGGCGAGCAGCTCGCGGTGATCGGTGGTGACGAAGTCGGCGCCGATCTTGCTCGCGACCAAGCCGCCGCGGTTCGGGTTCTTCTCCGCAACGCCGATCCACTCGACCGCCGGATGCCGTGCCGCCACCTCGCCACGAAACAGGCCGACGCGCCCGCCGCCCACGATGGCGAGCCCGATCCCCTTGGTCTTGCGGTCTTTCATGTGCGTCTCCGATGCAATGCGGGTTCGAACGGACCACGGGACAGGCACGGCGTCAACGACAGCCGCGTCGGGCGCGCGGGCACCCTTTGCGTCGCCCCGCGTTTGGTGGATGATCGGAGCATGTGCGAAAACTTGTCGGGCCGAGTAGTGCTGGTGACCGGCGCGAGCGCTGGCTCGACGCGCTCGTGACGCAGCACGACGCGGCGTCGGTCGCGACATCGCGGGCGCTCACGACGATACCGGCCGCGTCGCCGAGTTCGCGGCGCGGGAGCACGACGTCGATCGCGTGCCCGGCCTGGTGGAATGCGGCCGCTCGGCGCGGTCTGAACGACGATAACGACGGCAACGAGGAGGAAACGACCATGGCAAAAGCTGCGGCGAAGCGGAAAGGGAAATCATCGGCGCGCGGAAAGGCGTCGGCAGGCAAATCCTCCGCCCGGCGGCCCGTGAAGGCGTCGCCGCCGAAAGCGAAGCGGCGGGCGAAGCAGACCTTCGTGGCGAGCCACCTCAAGGACGCGAAGTTCGAGACGGGCCTGCGCCGCTACGCGCAGTACCGCGACCTCGGCATCGCCAAGGCGACCGGCGGCCTCGCCCAGGCGCACGTGATCCGGCTGGTTCCGCCATGCATCCCGGAAGAGGTTTCCAAGCGGCACTATCACGACGTCGACTTCCAGATGATCTACGTGCTCAAGGGCTGGATGAAGGGTGAGTACGACGGCGAGGTCGTCACCATGCGCGAGGGCTCGGCCTGGCTGCAGCCGCCGAAGATGAAGCACACGGTGCTCGGCTATTCGGACGATTGCGAGGTGCTGGAGATCATCCTGCCGGCGGATTTCGAGACGGTGGAGCTGTGAGCCACATAGGGGGTTTGCCCCACGCTCTGCCGCCTTCCCTCTTACGGGGCCATCATCGCGACGACACGTATCACTGGATGCCCCGCTTTCGCGGGACATGACGCCCGAATGTGGCGAGGGATTACTCCGCCGCCGCGCCGAGCTTGGCGCCGGCAACGCCCTGGTACCAGTCGAGGATCTCGGCGCCGTTCCAGTGGACCACGCCCTCGAAGCCTTTGACGTAGTCGTAGATCGCCTCGAGATACTTGATCCGGTGCGGCTGGCCGCTGATGTAGGGATGGATCGCGAGCGCCATGATCTTGGCGCGCTTCTCGCTCTCGGCGTAGAGCCGGTCGAACTGGTCCTTGGCGCGGCGCAGCAGGTGCTCGCTCTCGTGATGCTGCACGATCATCATGGTGATGTCGTTGAGCTCGACCGTGTAGGGCAGCGTGACGAGCGGCCCCTTGGCGGTGCGGATCACCGTCGGCTCGTCGTCATAGACCCAGTCGCCGATGTACTTCACGCCCGCCTCGACGAGCATCTCCGGCGTATCGAGCGTCTGGGTCAGGCCCGGCCCGAGCCAGCCGACCGGCCGCTTGCCGCTGAACCGCTCGATGATCTCCATCGAGCGGTTGATCATGCCGCGCTGATCCTCGACCTTGTGGATCGGCATCTGGTCGTAGGCATGGCCCATGAATTCCCAGCCGAGCTTCTTTGCTTCCTCGGCGACGCGCGGATAGTCCTCGCACGTGCGCGCGTTGGTCGCGAGTGTCGGGCGGATGCCGAGCCGCTCGTAGAGCTCGAAGAAGCGCCATGCGCCGACCCGCATGCCGTACTCGTGCCAGCTCCAATGCGGCACATCGGGCAGGGTCGGCACGCCGGTCGGTGCCGGGATCACTTGGCGTGGCATTGGCCGCGCGATGTCCCAGACCTCGTAGTTGACGATGGTCCAGAATACGAGGCGCGCCTTGCCGGGCAGCTTGAGCGGCGGTCGGTCGACGATCGCCGAATATTCGGCGCGCTCGCGTGGAATCATGGGACCCGTCATTGTCACCCTCGGCTGAATTCCCACCGTCGCGATGATAGGGGGCAGTCGCATAATGATCCAGCCACGCAGCTGCGACATGCCGCGCCGCGGTGGTGCCGGGCGGATGCAACGTACAGCTTATGTTAGAGGAGCCGTCGCCTCAACGCTTATGATTGAAAGAGGAATCGCCCGCGGTCACGGAGGTGCTTGCGGCTCATCCTCACGTGCAAGCCATTCGCGGTGTGTGAGGCCCGACCGATTCGCGCAAAGGTGATCAACGTTTTGACCACATCATCTGATCGCAATGGGCTCGGCGGGAGCTCGAGGCGCTCACCATGCTGACATTCTACGCCGCGCGCGACCGCCCTTCGCGAAATTCCGCGCCCTCGTGCGCGAGCAGCCATCGCTTGCGCTCGATCCCGCCGCCGTAGCCCGTGAGCGATCCGTCGGCGCCGATCACGCGATGGCACGGCACCACGAGGCTGATCGGATTGGAGCCGTTGGCGTGGCCAACCGCGCGCACCGCCTTCGGACATCCGAGCCGCGTGGCAAGCGCGCCATAGCTCAGCGTTTCGCCCGGCGCGATCCGCACGAGACCGCGCCACACCGCGCGCTGGAATGGTGTGCCGGCGGTGCGCCACGGGATCGTCGACAGAGCCGCGAGGTCGCCCGCGAAATAGCGCCGCAGCGCCGCCCTGATGGCGTTCGGTGCCGCGCCGCGCTCCGGCCGCAGCGTGCCGTACTGCAAGCGAAGCAACTGCGCCATGCGAGGCTCGCAATCCGCCCAGTCGAGGGCGCGCAGGACGCCCTCCACGTCGGTGATGATCAATGCTTCGCCGATCGGTGTCGCGAGGCTGTCGATCCGCAGTTGGTCGGAGAGCTTTTCTGTCATATGGCACCTCTGTGATGGAATGTGCCTGTCGTGATGCCGCCGCAGGATGGGCGATTCTTCCGCCCCGAAGCAAGCCGCGCAGGGGCGGTACGCGGATCAAATCTGCGCCATCGTCTTTCGCTAGGCGACGAACCCTAGATCCGGCGGCTGGTCGAAGGCCGGCCGACGCCCTAAATTATGTGGAGCTTGTTCCGTATGTGATGACAGGAGCCCCTGATGGTTCAGCTTGCCGAGGTCGACACCGCGCCCGAGACGGTCGAGGCGTCGCTCGATTACATCGACAACAACGGCGAAAAAATCTTCACCGAGACGGCGGCGCCCGGCGGGACCGACACGCGTAGCGGCGGCGCGCGCGATCCGCATCGCGTCACCATCCGCAACGGCCGCCTTCGCGATTTCGTGCTCGACCACGACGGCTTCCGCTTCGTGCGCCACGACACCAAGGTCAAGGACTTCTTCGACGAGGCCGAGGTGCGCAGCACCTACTATGCGGAGATGGAGGCGCTCATCAAGGCGGAGAGCGGCGCCAAGCGCGTGGTGGTGTTCGACCACACGCTGCGCACTGCCGACGACGAGCTGCGCGCGCAGGCGAAGATTCGCGAGGTGGTACGGCGCGTGCACAATGATTACACCGAATGGTCGGCGCCGCAGCGCGTGCGCGACATCCTTCCCGATGAGGCCGAGGAACTGTTGAAACGCCGCTTTGCCATCGTGCAGGTGTGGCGCCCGATCCGCCATCCGGTCGAGACCCATCCGCTCGCCATGTGCGACGCGGCGAGCCTCTCGTTCGACGACATGGTGATCTCCGAGCGGCGCTACCCCAATCGCGTCGGCCAGACTTATGCGATCACCTACAACCCGGCGCACCAGTGGTTCTGGTTCCCGCGCATGCGGCGCGATGAGGCGATCGTGTTCAAGGTGTTCGACTCGGCGAAGGACGGCCGCGCGCGCTGGAGCGCACACACGGCGTTCGACGACCCGACCTCGCCGCCAAGCGCGCGGCCGCGCGAGAGCATCGAGATCCGCACCCTCGCGTTCTTCTGATTTTCGCTCCAGCCGGTCTTGCTGCGCCATTGCCCGCAAAAATGGGCAATCCAGTACTCACCAACGCGGGAATGGGACGCTGGCAGCACGCTCTCGATGCGCTGCGCAGTGCTGGATCGTCCACTTTCGCGTCGCGGAAAGCGGGCGATGACGGCGGTGGATAATTCATTGACTTGGATTGATTGGGCGCTGCGACGCGGCGCCGCGCCCGCGTGCGACTTTGCGTCCGTCGCCAAGTTTCCACCGCAACCTTATGACGACGCGGGTGGGAAACGTGATGCGGGCGCGTGTCGATACGAGTGTGCGAGTATGGCCCGGACGCGTGTTGGCGCGGCCCGGCGATCTTGCACTGTCGCAGCCGCTGGCCATCACCGTCGGCCTCTATGCGCTTGCCTTCCTGGTGCCCGCCTGGCCGTGGCTCTCCGGCGCCGTTGCGATTCCGTGGGATGCCGAGTCGCAATTCCGGCCGCAGGTCATGTTCCTGGCGCGGGCGCTGGCGACCGGCCAGTCGCCGTTCTGGACCCCCAATGTGTTCGCGGGCTGGCCGCAGATCAGCGACCCGCAGGCACTGATCTTCTCGCCGCTGCACTTCCTGCTCGCCTGGCTTGATCAGGCGCCGAGCGCGCTTGCCGTCGACCGCGTCACCTTCGTGTACCTGTTTCTCGGCGGGCTCGGCATCATCTTCTATTTCCGCGACCGCGGCTGGCATCCGGCCGGCGCGCTGGTGGCGGCGCTCGCCTTTGCGTTCGGCGGGTCGGCCAACTCGCGCCTGCAGCACACCATCCAGATCATCAGCCTCTGCTATCTCGCGATTGCGCTGTGGCTGCTGGCGCGTGCGCTCGATCGCGGCTCGTGGCGGTGGGGCGTCGCGGCCGGCGTGGCCGGAGGGCTGCTCGCGGTCGACCGCGATCACATTGCGTTGCTCTCGCTCTATGTTCTCGTCGGCGCCGTGATCGCGCACCTCTGGCCGGCGCCGCGCGCGCGCCGGCAGGCGAGCCTCAAGCCGCTCGCCGCCGCCGGTGCGGTGGGCTGCGTCATCGCGGCGATCCCCGTGACCATGACGGCGCTGCTCGCGGTGCGCTCGAACCGGCCCGAGATCGGCTGCGTGCTGGCCGAGCACGGCTCGCTGCACCCGGCCGATCTCCTGATGCTCGCCTTCGCGGACGTGTTTCACGGTATGGCGCCGAACGTCGAGTTCTGGGGGCCGCCAAGTCCGCTGTGGCACAAGGCGTTCGGCTCGACCGGGCTGTGGCTGAGCAAGAACATGGGCATGATCTATTCCGGCGCGGTGCCGCTGGTCGCGCTGGTGTCGTTCGGGCTGGTACGCGGCCACGCCTGGTCGCGCGAGATCCGTTTCTTCGCGATCGCGGCCGTGCTGGTGCTGCTCTATGCGCTCGGCTGGTACACGCCGGCGTTCCGCGTGATGTACACGCTGATGCCCGGCATCGATTTCTTCCGCCGGCCGGCCGACGCGACCTTCGTGCTCGGCGCGCTCATCGCCGTCATGGCGGGCTATTGCGTGCATTGCTGGCTCGCCGGTGCGGTCGCGCCGCCGACGCGGCGCCAGCGCGCGATTGAGATCGGCATCGTGGCCGCGCTTGTCGTGGCGGCGGTCGCCCTCGCCGTGAAGGTCGTCGGCGCGTCCGAAGCCGTGCGGCCGGTCATGGCCGGGCTCGTCGGCGCCGCAGCCGCGATCGCGGCGCTCGCGCTCGCGCGCGCCTGCGGCCCGCGCGCGCCATTCGCCGCCGCAACCGTGCTCGCGACCGCGATGGCGCTCGACTTCGCCTGGAACGACGCGCCGCATATCTCGACCGGGCTGCCGCCCGCGACATTCGCGGCGCTCGCGCCGAACACCCACGATCCGACCGTGCGGCTGATCGAGGCGCGGCTGGCGGCCGCCGACGCCGCACCCGACCGGCGCGACCGCGTCGAGATGATCAACATCGCCTATCACTGGCAGAACCTGTCGCTCGCGCACGATTTCGACCACGTGTTTGGCCACAATCCGCTGCGCTTGCGTTGGTTCTACGAGGCGACGCATGTGGGCGACTACATCGCGCTCGCGAGCCAGCGCGTGTTCTCGCCGCTCTATCCGTCCTATCGCTCCGCCTTCGCCGACCTCTTCGGCGTGCGGTTGATCGTGACCGGCGTTCCGGTCGAGGTCATCGACAAGTCGCTGCGGCCGGGCGACCTCGCGCTCATCGCCCGCACCAAGGACGCCTACATCTACGAGAATCCACGCGCGCTGCCGCGCGTGATGGTGCTGGGCGATTGGCAGCTCACCGATTTCAATCGGCTGTACAAGACGGGTTGGCCTGCCGCGGTCGATCCGCGCCAGACGCTGCTGCTCGATCGTACGCCGAAGCGCGCCTCGGTCAGCATGCGGCGCCGTCCCGGCACCGCGCGCATTCTGCGCTATGCGAATGCCGAGGTCGACGTCGCCGTCGACGCGCCGGACGGCGGCTTCCTGCTGCTCACCGACGTGTGGCATCCGTGGTGGCGCGCGACGCTCGACGGCAAGCCGGTCGACGTCCTGCGCGCCGACGCGATCTTCCGCGCCGTGGCACTACCGCCCGGCGCACACGAGGTTCGCTTCACGTTCGCGCCGTTCGCCGGCGCCGCGACCGAGCTCGCGCAGCTCGTCGGGCTCGCGCGCTGACGTCCTCATGCGCGGGCATGGCCGCTTTTCGGCGGCTTTCGGCTCGAACGGCAATCCGCGGCTGGCTTTGACGTTGGAACATCGGCACGAGGTGCCCTTCCGCGGCCCTGTCGCCGGGTCGGCGGGAAAATGCCCTAACGGCAAGGACTTACCGAACGCTTGCGTGATGCACACGCCGTACGTGGCAGGCGCGGGCGCGCCTATTGACGGCTTATGGCGGTCTCCCTATGGTCCGCCGCCCGTTGCGCCATTGATTGCGCCCCATGCGCCGTTTGGCTCGCCGCACCCGGATCCCGTCAACATGCCGCTCACCGATCTCGTTGCGCCGCAGGCGGTCATTCCCGCGCTTCGGATCAACAACAAGAAGCAGGCGATCCAGGAACTCGCGGCGCGGGCGGCGGAACTCACCGGCGAGAATGAACGCGAGATCCTGGAAATCCTCCAGCAGCGCGAGAAGCTCGGCTCGACCGGCATCGGCAACGGCATCGCGATTCCGCACGGCAAGCTGCCGAAGCTCGAGCGTCTGTTCGGGATGTTCGCGCGGCTCGACCGCCCGATCGACTTCGAGGCGCTCGACGGACAGCCGGTGGATCTCGTCTTCCTGCTGCTCGCGCCGGAACCGGCGGGCGCCGATCATCTCAAGGCGCTGGCCCGTGTTGCGCGCCTGATGCGCACGCCCGATATCGCGAAGCTGCTGCGCGAGTCGCGCGACGCCGAAGCGATCTACGCCGTGCTGACGCGCTCGCCGACGGGTGCCTGATTCACCCAACCCGAAACACGCCGTCATGCCCGGCCCTGTGCCGGACATTCACGTCTTTCCTTACGAGTGTTTAAGCGACAAAGACGTGGATGGCCGGGACGAGCCCGGCCATGACGATGTTCGTGCTGATTTAATGCAAGCGTCGCGTGCGATCAGTGCACGCTCACGGTCTCGAGCTCGTGGCTCCAGGCATTGGCGACCGCGGCTTCGCGCGTATCGGTCAGCATGATCGGTGTGCCGTCGGCGGCGTGCAGCGCGAATAGCTGCGTGCCCGGCTCGATCGCGGGTGCCTGCGGATAAAGCTTCGCGACCTGGTCGGCGCGGATCGGCTTGACGTAGGCAATTTCGCCATCGCCCAGCTGCGCGAGCGCCTCGGGTGATATGGCGGGCGACCCCGCCTCGATTTGATTCGTCGGCTCGTTCTTCAACTCGTGCTTCAGCTCGTTCATGGCCCTCGACTCCTTTCTCGTCTAATTCGTGTCGAGTCCTGTGCGGTTCAATCGTTGTGGTCGACGATGGCTATCGTACGTACAACGCGCTCGGGCTCCGGGCGCGCCAAGTCGATGGACAACAATCCGTTCTTCAGGTCCGCCGCCAAGACCTCCATACCTTCGGCCAGCACGAATGTGCGCTGAAACTGGCGCGCCGCGATGCCGCGGTGGAGATATTGTCGAGTTTTGTCGTCCTGCTGCCGGCCACGGATGAGGAGTTGGTTCTCCTCCACCGTCACGTCGAGTTGATCCCGGGTGAAGCCGGCGACCGCGAGCGTGATGCGCAATCGCTCTGGCCGGCCGTTCTCGCGCGGGACCCGCTCGATGTTGTAGGGCGGATACCCGTCGGCCCCCTTGGCGACTCGATCGAGCGCGCGCTCGATCTCGTCAAAACCGAGCAGAAAGGGACTTGAAAGCGAAGGAACGCGCGACATGGTCTCAAAGTCCTGTGATAGCGACTTTGTGGGGCCCTTACGGCGCCCCGACCGGCAACGGGCCCACTGGACGGCATTCCCGTGTCCTATCTCCAGCATAATATGGGGTGTGCCGTTAAGGGTTCAAGAATGCCGGCGGACTGCGGACTTATCCTGTAAGCACCTGTTCCAACGATCATTTTCCGGCCGCCCAAGATCCCACCAGCAAGGATACCGGCTCTGATGAGCAAGCCCGATACCGCCGCCCTGACGATCCGCGCCCTGCGTGCGGTTGGCGTCGAGGTGCCGATGACTTTTGCGCTCGGCACCAGCCGCGCGACCATCACGCGGGCGCCGCTCCTGCTCGTCGACCTCGATACCGAGGAGGGCATCACGGGCCGCGCCTACCTGTTTTGCTACCTGCCGGCCGCGGCGCCCGCGATTGCCGCCATGCTCGGCGAGGTGCTCGCCGTCACCAAGGGCGAGCGCGTGGCACCGGTCGATCTATGGAGCAAGCTCACCAAGCGCTTTGCGCTGATCGGCGTGCAGGGCATCGTGCGCATGGCGATGGCCGGCTTCGACGTCGCGTGCTGGGACGCGCTCGCGCAGGCCGCTGGCCTGCCGCTTGCGCGGCTTCTTGGCGGCGGCGTCACCCGCGAGGCAACGCGCATCCCGGCATACAACAGCTGCGGTCTCGGCCTGATGGCCGCTGACAAGCTTGCCGACGAGGCCGAAAAGCTGGCGCGCGGTTTTTCGGCCGTGAAGCTCCGGCTCGGTTACCCGACGCTGCGGGACGATTTGGCGGCGCTTGCCGCCGTGCGCAAGCATGTCGGCGAGGGTACGCACGTCATGGTGGACTACAACCAGGCGCTCACGGTCGCGGACGCGCTGGCGCGCGGGCATGCGCTCGGCCAGGAGGGCGTCTATTGGCTGGAGGAGCCGATCCGCCACGACGACTATACGGGCGCGGCGCGGCTCGCGCACGAACTGAGCGTCCCGATCCAGATCGGCGAGAATTTTTCCGAGCCACACAGCATGGCAGTGGCGATCGCGGCCGGCGCCTGCGACTACGCCATGCCGGATCTCGAGCGCATCGGCGGCGTCACGGGCTGGCAGCGGGCGGCAGGACTTGCGGCCGCGCACCGCATCGAGATGTCGTCGCATCTGTTTCCCGAGGTGAGCGCGCATCTCCTGGCCGCGACGCCGACGCGGCATTGGCTCGAGTGGGTCGATTGGGCCGAGGCCATCGTCGAGGAGCCGCTGCGCATCGTCGATGGCCATGCGCAGGTGCCGGAGCGGCCGGGGAACGGGCTTACCTGGAGCGCGAAGGCGGTGGAGAAGTATCGGATGTGATCGTTACACCATCAGGCGCGGGCCTGTCCCGCGCATCCACGTCTTGCTTCGATGCGAAGACGTGGATGGCCGGGTCAAGCGTGGCCATGACGGTTGGCTCCTATTTATTCGTCCGAGCGAACTCCTTCAGCACCGCATTGCCGCGCGCGACGGCGCTCTTCAGCGCGGCCTCGGCGGTCTTTCGGCCGTCGAGCGCCTGCTCCATCTCCTCCTCGATGATGTCGCGCACCGTCACGTAGGAGCCGAGCCGCAAGCCCCTGGTGTCGGCGGTCGGCGGGTTGAGCGTGATCTGCTTGACCGCGATCTCGGCGCCCGGGTTCTTGGCGTAGAACCCCTCCGACTGCGTCAGCTCGTAGGCGGCGCGCGTGATCGGCAGATAGCCGGTGGTCTGGTGCCATTCCGCTTGCACGTCCGGCCGCGACAGGAAGGCGAAGAATTTTGCCACGCCCTTGTACTCGGCCTCGGGACGGTCGCGCAGCGCCCAGAGACTCCCGCCGCCGATGATCGAGTTCTTCGGCGCGCCGGCGACGTCCGGGTAGTAGGGCAAGAGGCCATAGCCGATCTCGAAGTTCGCCTGGGCGAGGAAATCCGCACGGCTCGCCGACGAGCCGAGGAACATGCCGCACTCGTGCGCGCTGAACCGGCGCTCGCCGCGCGTCGTGCGCCCCGCATATTGGTAGATGCCGGTCTTCTGCCAATTCGCGAGCGCCGCGAGGTGGCGCACCATCAGCGGATTGTCGATGACGAGCTGCGCGTCGAGGCCGGCCATGCCGTTGTTCTGCGTCGCGACCGGCAGGCCGTGGAAGGCGAGGAAGTTCTCGACATTGACCCAGGACGGATAGTGGGTCGTGAACCCGCAGGTGTAACCGGCGGCGCGCAGCCGCTCGGCGGCAGTCTCGAGCTCGGGCCAGGTCTTCGGCGGCTTGTCGGCATCGAGGCCGGCGAAGCGGAACTGGTCCTTGTTGTAGTAGAGGATCGGCGTCGAGGCGTTGAGCGGAAACGACAGCATGTTGCCGCCCGTGTCGGCGTAGTAGCCGGCGATCACC
>DASXCK010000217.1:0-2869 GCA_036491235.1 Xanthobacteraceae bacterium
ATCGACGTTGCCGCCGGACAGCACCGCCACCGCGACCTTGCCGCGCACGTCGATCTTGCCGGCGACGAGCGCCGCGAGCCCCACCGCTCCGCCCGGCTCGACCACGAGCTTGAGCTCGCGGAACGCGAACGCCACCGCGCGGCCGACCTCCGCGTCGCTCACCGCGACGCCGGCGCCGACCAGCGCGCGGTTGATCTCGAAGGTGATGCGGCCGGGCGACTGCGCCATCAGGGCGTCGCAGATCGTGCCCGTGATCGCGTCGTTCTTCTCGCGCTTGCCGCTCGCGAACGAGCGCGCATGATCGTCGAAGCCGGCCGGCTCCGCCGTGAGCACCTGCGCGGTCGGCACGCGCGCCTTGACGGCCAGCGCGACGCCAGCCGTAAGGCCGCCGCCCGACGCGTTGACGATCACCATGTCGGGCCGGAGCCCGAGCGCGGCCAGATCCTCGACGATCTCGCGGCCCGCGGTGCCCTGTCCGGCGATGATAAGCGGGTCGTCATAGGGCGGCACCAGCACGGCATGGCGCGCGTCCGCGAGGCCGCGCGCGATCGCCTCGCGATCCTCGCGCGCACGGTCGTAGAGCACCACCTCGGCGCCGAGCTCGACGGTACGGTCGCGCTTGGGCCGCGGCGCGTCGGCCGGCATCACGATCACGGCCGGCATCGACAAGAGCTTGGCGGCGGCCGCCACGCCCTGCGCATGATTGCCTGACGAGAACGCCACCACGCCGCCGCCGCGCGCCTCCGGCGCGATGGCGGAGAGCTTGTTGTAGGCGCCGCGGAACTTGAACGACCCGGTGCGCTGCAGCGTCTCGGCTTTCAGAAAGACGCGCCCGCCCGTGAGCGCATCGAGCACCGGCGAGGAGATCAGCGGCGTTCGCAGCGCGACGCCATGCAGGCGAGCCGCGGCCGCATCGACGTCGGCGGCAGTGGGTAGAGGTTGCTCGGATTGGTCGGTCATGGCGGAAGCGTAACGCCGCCGGGTGGTTGCGGGCAAGACCAGGCGCGTCGCAAATACCACCGTCATGCCCGCGCTTGTCGCGGGCATCCACGTCTTGCTTGCAGTCGCCAAACAAGAAAGACGTGGATGGCCGGGACGGACCCACGGGCGTCCGGCACGAAGTATGCTTGATGTAGTGCACGGCATTGATTCTACTCGCATTCAGGTGGTTACGAATCATCTGGACGCGAGAAAGGATCAACGCCGTGCAGCATCAGAATAGCGTTTTTCACGGGCTCTTGAAGCACGTTCCGTGGGAGCTTCTCGATCGGCTTGTGGACCAATACGACGCAGAACCCGATGAGCGCGGCCTGAAGACCAAGGCTCATCTGATCGCGATGCTGTACGCCCAACTATCTGGGGCTGGCGGTCTTCGCGAGATCGCAGCCGGGCTGCGCAGTCATGCGGGCAAGCTTTATCATCTCGGGGGCAGCACGGTGTCGCGCTCGGCGCTGTCGACGGCGAATGCGTCGCGTCCGGTGGAAGTGTTTTCCGGGGTTCTGTCTGCGCTGATGCTGCGGCTCCAGCGCGGCTATCGGCGCAAGCTCGGCGACTGTGTTCGGTTGATTGATTCGACCAGCGTGCGGCTCAGCGGCTTGAGCGATGATTGGGCGACATTTTCGACCGATGTTTGCGGCGCCAAGGCGCACATCGTCTACGATCCGGATGCCGATCAGCCGCTTTATCTGATGGTGACGCCGGCCAACGTGAACGACATCACGGCCGCCAAGCAAATGCCGATCGAGGCCGGGGCGACGTATGTCTTCGACCTCGGCTACTATGATTTTGGCTGGTGGGCGATGCTGCATCAGGCCAACTGCCGCATCGTCACGCGCCTGAAGGCGAACACGCCGTTCACGGTCGCCGAAGAGCGGCCGGTTATGCCGGGATCGGGAGTGCTGAGCGATCGGGCCGGCTATCTTCCGACGCGCATGGCCGCCTCCCGCCGCAACCCGATGGGGCAGCTCGTGCGCGAGGTCACGGTGCTGAACGACACCGGCAAGGTGCTGCACATCTTTACCAACGATCTTGAGGCGGATGCACGTGGTATCGCCGATCTGTACAAGCGCCGCTGGGCGATCGAGCTGTTCTTCCGGTGGATCAAACAGACCTTGAAGATCGGTCACTTCGTCGGCTTCTCCGAGAACGCAGTGCGCATCCAGATCACGGTCGCGCTAATCGCCTTTCTGCTGCTGCGCCTCGCTCACGAGGCCGATCCCATCGTCAAAAGTCCGCTCGCCTTTGCGCGGCTGATCCGTGCGAACTTGATGCACCGGCGGGCGATCGCAACTCTCCTCGAAGCGCCGCCGCCACCACCAGACGACCGGCAGACGACGTTCGATTTTAAGTCGTTCGCGACCCGCGCGGCGCACCGGCGGCGAATGCTGAGAACTTGCGTCCCCGCCTCGGAGGCCGCATGAATGCATGAATCGTGCCGGACGCCCGTGGGACAAGCCCGGCCATGACGATAATGCGTCACCGCGTCTTTCGCACGATCTCCTGGATCTTCTTCATCGTCTCGGCGCGCTTGGCGACCCAGGCGTCCTCGTCGTAGTCGAGGATCTTGAGCGCGGAGAGTTGCGGCATCCCGCCCGGCAGATGCGCCAGATCGAGATCGGTGCGCGCCGCGCGCCGGTACGCGAAGCCGAGGATCTTTTCGCGCACATCCTTGCGCGTGATGTAGTCGACGAACTTCTTCGCGGCTTCCGCATTCGGGCCGCCCTTGATGACGGCGACGCCCTCCATCTGCGGAATGGTCCCGTCCTTCGGGTAGACGACCTTTACGGGCGCGCCGTTCTTCGCCCACAGGTAGCCGGCATATTCGAGCGAGATGCCGAGCGCGAACTCGCCGTTGCCGACGCCCTGGAAC
>DASXCK010000218.1:0-12345 GCA_036491235.1 Xanthobacteraceae bacterium
GACGCTGCTCAAGGAAAAGAACAACGTCCTTTCGGGCCGCAAGATCGAATTCATTTCGGCCGATACCGGCGGCAATCCGGCGGGCGCCAAGACCAAGGCGCAGGAGCTCATCGAGCGCGACAAGGTGAATGTCATTCTCGGACCGCTCGCGGCCTTCGAGCTGCTCGCCATCGCCGAGTACGTGCGCGACAACAAGACGCCCCTCATCAGCCTCGCGGCCGCCGAGGACATGACTCAGCGCAAGGCCAATCCGTTCATCATCCGCCCGTCCGCGACCTCCGCGCAGTGCATGCAACCCTTGGGCGACTATGCCGCCAAGGAGCTCAAGTTCAAGCGCGCGGCGACGATCTCCGAGGATTTCGCCTTCGGCTACGAGCAGATGGCCGGCTTCCAGCGCGTCTTCGAGGACGAGGGCGGCAAGGTGGTCAAGAAGCTGTGGCCGCCGCTGGTGACGCCAGACTACACGCCTTACATCGCGCAGCTCGGCAATGTCGATGTCGTGGTCAACGGCTTTGCCGGCTCCAATCCCGTCAAGTTCATGCGCTCCTACCAGGATCTCGGTCTCAAGGCGAAGACCCCGCTGCTCGCCGGCTGGACCGCCATGGACGACGCGCTGCTCAAGAGCCTCGGCGACGAGGCGGTGGGCGTGATCTCGTCGCACTGGTACTCGGCCGATCGCGACATCCCGGCCAACAAGAAGTTCGTCGAGGACATGCAGAAGAATTATGGCGTGCTGCCGGGAGGCTATTCGGCCGGCATGTACATCGCGGGCCAGTGCGTCGAAGCCGCGATCCAGAAGGTCGGCGGCAATGCCGACGATCGCGTCGCATTCGCGGCGGCGCTGCACCAGGTCTCGCTGACCGACACGCCGCGCGGCCCGCTCAAGTTCGATCATTTCGGCAACGTGGTGGGCGACGTCTTCATCCGCAAATGCGAGCGCAAGAACGGCAAGCTGGTGAACTCCATCATCAAGACGTATCCGAACGTGAGCCAATTCTGGACATACAACGAGAAGGAATTCCTCGCGAAACCGGTCTACTCGCGTGACTATCCGCCCGCCAAGAACCTCGAATAGTCGGGCGCAGCGATCGGAATCGTGACGTCGCCGATGCCGGATCGCGTCGGGCGGGTTTGACAGGGCGGGTTATTAGATGAGTCAGTGGCTCACCCTTGCGGTGAACAGCGTATCCTATGGCGGGCTGCTCTTCCTGCTGTCGGCGGGGTTCTCGCTCATCTTCGGCCTCATGCGAATCCCCAACTTGATGCACGGCTCGTTCTTCCTGCTGGGAGCCTATTTCGGCGTCACGTTTCTCGCCGCAGGCATGAACTTCTGGGTCGCCGCGCTCTTGAGTGCGGCGGCCATGGCGGTGATCGGCGCCATCATCGAGCGTTTTCTGCTGCGCCGGTTGGCGGGCCAGGAACTCGCGCAGGTCCTCGCCACGCTCGGCCTGTCGTTCGTGGCCGCCGATCTCTGCCTGATGATCTGGACCGGCGATCCCTGGCAGCCGGAGACCCCGCATGCGTTTCGCGGCGCGTTGCAGATGGCCGGCATGTTCTTTCCGATCTTCCGGCTGGTGATCGTCATCGTCGCGGTGGCGATCGCGGTCGCGCTGTGGCTGCTGGTCGACTGGACGCGGCTCGGCGCCATGATCCGCGCCGGCGTCGACGATGCGCCGATCGCGCGCGTGGTCGGCATCAAGGTATCGCAGTTGTTCACCCTGATCTTCGCCCTCGGCGCCGGGCTCGCGGCGTTCGCGGGCGTCATCGGGTCGCCCGTCCTCTCGGTCTATCCCGGGCTCGACAACGAGATGCTTCCCATCGCGCTGATCGTCGTCATTCTCGGCGGCACCGGCAGCCTGATCGGCGCCCTGGTCGGCAGCTTCATCATCGGCTTCCTCTACAATTTCGGCCAGGCGTGGTTTCCCGACCTCGCCTACGTGATCCTGTTCCTGCCGATGGTCGTCGTGCTGGTGGTGCGGCCGCAGGGCCTGTTCGGCAAGGTCGTGCCATGACGGGAGCCATGGCGCGATGGTTGTCGATCGCCGTCGCGATCCTTCTGCTGGCCACGCTGCCGCTGTGGGTCGTGAACACCTACTACGTCAACATCGCGAGTCAGATCATGGTGTTCGCCGTGTTCGCGCTCGCGCTCAACGTGCTCGTGGGCTACGGCGGTCTCGTCTCGCTCGGCCATGCCGGCCTGTTCGCGATTGCGGGCTATACGGCCGCGTTGCTGATGGAGGCCGGCCACGGCCATCTGCTGTCCGATCTTGCCGGCATCGCGTCCGTGCTCGTCGCCTCGGCGGCGTTCGCGGTGCTCTCGCTGCGCGCGACCGGCATCGGATTGCTCATGATCACGCTCGCGCTCGGGCAGATCGTGTGGGGCATCGCGTATCGCTGGGCCGGGCTCACGCACGGCGACAACGGCGTTAACGTTCAGGGGCGCCCGGCCGTGTTCGGCATCAGCCTCGCTGGCTCGAACTCGTTCTATTTCGCGACGCTGGTCGTTTTCCTGATCGCGATCGCCGCCATGATGCTGTTCGTGCGCTCGCCGTTCGGCGCAAGCCTGCGCGGCACGCGCGACCAGCCGCGCCGGATGAACGCGCTCGGCTATAACGTCTGGCTCATCCGGTTCATCGCGTTCCTGTTCTCCGGCTTCTGGACCGGCATCTCCGGCCTTCTCTTCATCTACTACAACGAGTTCATCAGCCCGCAGGTGGCGTCGTTGCAGCAGTCGGCCGAGGCCCTGCTGATGGTGATCTCGGGCGGCACCGCGACTCTGCTCGGGCCGATCGTCGGCGCCGCCATCGTGGTGATCATGAAGAACGTGGTGAGCGCCTATGTCGAGCGCTGGAATATGGCGCTCGGCATCATCTTCGTCGTCATCATCGTCTTCATGCCCGAGGGGCTGGTGCCCGGCTCGGTGCGTCTGTGGAAGCTCGCCTGGCAGCGGGCGCGCAAGCGGCCGGCGCCCGCCGTCCCGGCGGCGCTCAAGGAGCATCGTTCATGACGGCGGCGGAAGCGACTGCGCGCAATGCGCCGCCGGCGGCGCTGGAAGTGCGTGGCCTGACGAAATCGTTCGGCGGCCTTCGCGTCACCAAGAACGTCAACCTTGCGGTCGCCCCGGGCGAGCGGCGGCTGATCATCGGACCGAACGGCGCCGGAAAGACCACGCTGTTCAACCTGATCGCCGGCGAGATCGCGCTCGATGGGGGCGCGATCATCTTCAACGGCACCGACATCACCCGCCAGCCGAGCCGGCGCCGCGCCCATCTCGGCCTTACCCGCACGTACCAGATCATCACGCTGTTCGCGCAGGACACCATCGTGCGCAATGTCACGCTGGCGCTGCTCGGCCTGTCGAGCTTGCGGTGGAATCCATTCATCGATCTCAAGCGCCAGCATCATCTGGTCGATGCAGCGCGTGCCGCGCTCGCGCGCGTGGGCCTCGACCATCTCGCCGAGCGGCCGCTGGCGCAGACCTCCTATGGCGAACGCCGTCGCGTCGAGATCGCCATGGCGCTGGCGCAGAACCCGAAGGTGCTGCTGCTTGACGAGCCCTTCGCCGGACTGTCCCTCGACGAGCGGCGCGACGTGCAGAAGCTACTCATGGCGATCCCGCGCGAAGTGACCATCGTGATGATCGAGCACGACATGGACGTGGCGCTCGAGTTCGCCGAGCGCATCACGCTCCTGCATTTCGGCGAGGTGATCGTCGAGGGATCGCGCTCCGAGGTGGTCGATGATCCGCGTACCCGCGAGGTCTACCTTGGCCACTAACGCGCTCAGCCTCAACGAGGTCGACGCCTTCTATGGCGACAGCCATGTGCTGGCCAAGGTGTCGTTCGCGGCCGGGGAGGGGCGGCTGCTCGGCTTGCTCGGGCGCAACGGCGCCGGCAAGACGACCTGCATGAACGTGACGGTCGGGCTCGTGCCGGCGCGCCGCGGCGCCGTCGAGGTGTTCGGCCAGCCCGTGCATCGGCTGCCGCCGGAGCAGATCGCGGCGCGCGGGGTTGCGCTGGTCCCGCAGGGACGCCGCATCTTCAAGAGCCTGACGGTGCGCGAGAACCTGATCGTCGCGGCCCGCCGGCCGGCGCAGGGCGCCCCCGCCTGGACGCTCGATACGGTGTTTCAGACGTTTCCCCGCCTGTCCGAGCGGCGCAGCCAGATGGCGGCGCATCTCTCCGGCGGCGAGCAGCAGATGCTCGCGATCGGGCGCGCCCTGATGTCGAACCCGCGCGTGCTTCTGATGGACGAGCCGTCCGAAGGCCTCGCGCCGCAGATCGTCGCCGAGGTGATGGCAACCATCCGCAAGCTCAAGGCGAGCGGCCTGTCGATCGTGCTGGTCGAGCAGAACCCCAATCTGGTGTTCGACGTCGCCGACGACGTCGTCATCCTCAACAGCGGACGGGTCGCGGTGGTCGACGCCGCGGCGAACCTGAAGGGCGGCGCGGTCGACCTGCGCCAACACCTCGGCATTTTCTGACGTGTTTGTGATCGTCAACTATCGATTGTGCGCTGCGGCATGGCGTCTTGTTTGTGACAATCGGCTTGGATTAGGATAGGCTGCAAGTCGAGGCTGAGCCCAAAGCTCGAGCCGACGGTGGGCAACAATTTTTGGGAAGAGGAACGTGACAATGGCTTGGACGACCCCGACCCTCGTTGAGATCTGCATCGGCCTCGAGATCAACGGCTACCTGCCGGCCGAAATCTGATTTTCTGACCCCCTGACGACCCGGCCCCTTCGGTGGGGCGCCAATGGGGCGTTTAACTGCCATCGTCCTTGGTGCTGCGGCCGGTGGCGGTTTTCCGCAGTGGAATTGTCGTTGCCCGGTCTGCCGCATGGCCTGGGACGGTGATGCGCGTGTCAAGCGCAGCACCCAAGCGAGCCTTGCGGTCACGGTCGACGGACAAAGCTTCTTCCTTTTCAACGCGTCGCCGGATCTGCGCGAGCAGATTGCGGCGACGCCCGCGTTGCAGCCGCCAAAGAAAGCGCAAGATAGTGGCCTGCGCGGCAGCCCGATCGCGGCGGTGGTGCTGACCGGCGCCGAGATCGATCAGATCGCCGGCTTGCTGGCGCTGCGCGAACGGCACGCCTTCACGCTCTACGGCAGCGCCGAAACGCTCGCGACAGTCGCGGCTAATCCGATGTTCAGCGTGCTGGCGCCCGATCTGGTCGCGCGGCGCCCGTGCGCGCTCGGCACGCCATTCTGGTTGGCCGACGGCCTTGTGGCCGAGCTGTTCATGGTACCCGGCAAGGCCCCGCTCTATCTCGAAGGCGATGACCCGGCGCTCGCGGCCGAGACCGAGGCCAATGTCGGGGTCGAACTCGCCTGTGGTGCGCGCCGGCTTGTGTTTGTGCCGGGCTGCGCCGCGGTGACGCCGGCGCTTCATGCGCGCCTCGCGCGCGCCGACGCGGTGCTGTTCGACGGCACCCTGTTCGCCGACGATGAGATGATCGCAAGCGGCACGGGCGCCAAGACGGGCCGCCGCATGGGCCATATGCCGATCGACGGGGCGGGCGGCTCGCTCACGGCGCTGGCGGATGTGCCCGGCCAGCGCGTTTATATGCACATCAACAACACCAACCCGATCCGCGTCGCCGGCGCGCCGGAGCGCCGCAAGGTCGAGGCAGCCGGCTGGGAGATCGCCGAGGACGGGTTTAGGATCGAGCTATGAAGCTGCTCTCGCCCGACGACCTCGAAGCTGCTCTGCGCGACATCGGCGCGCGGCGCTATCATCGGCTGCATCGATTTCATCACCTGCTGCACAGCGGCAAGTGCAGCAAGGGCCAAGTGCAGGCCTGGGCGCTCAACCGCTACTATTATCAGGCGATGATCCCGGTGAAGGACGCGAGCCTGATCGCGCGCTGCACCGACAGCGACATCCGCCGCGAATGGCGGCGGCGCCTCGCAGATCATGACGGCGCGCAGGCGGGTGAGGGCGGCATCGCGCGCTGGCTCAAGCTCACCGACGGGCTCGGGCTCGACCGCGACTATGTCACGTCGCTCGGCGGCCTATTGCCCGCGACCCGCTTTGCGGTCGACGCCTACGTGCATTTCGTCGCCGGGAAGACGCTGCTCGAGGCGATCGCCTCCTCGCTCACCGAGCTCTTTTCCCCGGTGATCATCAGCGAGCGCATGGACGGGATGCTCAAGAACTACGACTTCGTCACGGCGGATACGCTCGCCTATTTCACGGCGCGGCCGCCGCAGGCGCGCCAGGACTCCGATTTCGCGCTCGCCTACGTCAAGGCGAACGCAAGGACGCCGGAGCAGCAGCAGCTCGTGCTGGCGGCGCTCGAGTTCAAGTGCGGCGTGCTGTGGTCGATGCTCGATGCGCTCTATCTCGCCTATGTCGATCCGAAAATGCCGCCGCCCGGCGCCTTCTTGCCGAAGGACTGAGCAAAGGGAGGCGCGCATGACCGATACACCGCAGGCCGCATCGATCTCAGCGGATGCCTTGCCGCGCCTGCCGCGTGGGGTGCGGCTCGTGCACAACGAGGCGCAGGGCGGCTGGGTGCTGCTCGCGCCGGAGCGCGTATTCAAGGCGGACGCGATCGCGGCCGAGATCGTCAAGCGCTGCACCGGCGAGGCGACCTTTGCGGCGATCGTCGACGATCTCGCGAAAACTTTTGCCGCGCCGCGCGAGCGTATTGCGGCCGACGTGGCTGCCATGCTGCGCGGGCTCGCCGACAAGAGACTGATGGAGTTATGAACGCCAGTAGCCGTCATGCCCGCCAATGCGAGCGTCCACGTCTTTCTGCGCCCGAAGCAAAGAGGTGGATGGCCGGACGAGCCCGGCCATGACGAAAGCAGAGTGAATTAATGGGATCGCCTGGTACAACGCTGCTGCCTCGTCCCCTCGGTCTCCTCGCCGAGCTGACCCATCGTTGCCCGCTCGGCTGTCCTTACTGCTCGAACCCGCTCGCGCTCGACCGCCGCGACGACGAGCTCGATGCCGCGACCTGGGCGCGCGTGTTCAAGGAGGCGGCCGCGCTCGGTGTGCTCCAGGTCCATCTTTCGGGCGGCGAGCCGGCGGCGCGGCGCGATCTCGTCGAGATCACGGCGTCGGCGCGCGCCGCCGGCCTCTATACCAATCTCATCACGTCAGCGGTCGGCGTGACGCCAAAACTCCTGGGTTCGCTCGCCGACGCGGGCCTCGACCATGTCCAGGTGTCGATCCAGGACAGCGAGCAGAAATCCGCCGACCACATCGCGGGCTACGACGGCGCGTTTGCGCGCAAGCGCGCGCTCGCGGCCGACGTGGTCGCGCTGAAAATCCCGCTCACGGTCAACTGCGTCATCCACCGCGCCAATATCGCGCGGGTCGAGAGCCTGGTGATGCTCGCGCTCGACATGGGCGCCGCGCGGGTCGAGATCGCGCATGTGCAGTACTATGGTTGGGCGCTGAAGAACCGCGCCGCCCTGATGCCGACGCGCGAGCAGGTCGACGCAGCGGTCGCGACCGTCGAGGCGCTGCGCGCGCGCTATCACGGGCGCATCGTCATCGACGCGGTCGTGCCCGACTATCACGCGCGGTTCCCCAAACCCTGCGTCGGCGGCTGGGGGCGTCGCTCGCTCAACGTGACGCCGCATGGCAGGGTGTTGCCCTGCCATGCGGCGGAGAGCATCGCGGGGCTCGAATTCTGGTCCGTGCGCGACCATCCGCTGGCCGAGATATGGACGTCGTCGCCGGCGTTCAATGCGTTCCGCGGCACCGACTTTCTGCCCGAGCCGTGCCGCAGCTGCGAGCGGCGCGAGGTCGACTTCGGCGGCTGCCGCTGCCAGGCGTTTGCGCTCACCGGCGACGCGCGCGCGACCGATCCGGTGTGCCAGCTTTCGCCGCATCATCAACGCGTAGCCGACCTCGCGGGCGTGCACGAGGACCGGTCCTATTCTTACCGGCGAATGTAACCTGCAATGCGCGGGAACCTGCAATTCCCAATTGCGGACCGCCCCGGAAATGTCGGAGACTGACCGCCGAGGGAGCCGCCGGCCGCGCTGCCGCGGCGGAAACGGCTCTCCAATTTCGGGAGGAGCGACATGATCCAGCGATCAATATCTGCGCGGAATCTGCTGCTCGCCGGGACCTTTGCGGCCGTCTTCGCGGTCGCCGGGACGGCGGGCGCTCAACAACCGGCGGCACCCGCCGCGGCGCCGGCACCCGCGGCTGCGCCCGCGCTTCCGGCCGGTTCGCCGCTGATCGGACGGCCCAATACCGAGGAGGCGATGAAGCTCGCACCGGTCGCGCCGCCGCCGATCGCGGCGGCGGTCGACAAACTGCCGGTGACCAGGCTCAAGCTGCCGAAGGGCTTCCACATCGAGGTCTATGCGAGCGGCATTCCGGACGCGCGTGAAATCCGGCTGAGCGACAAGGGCACGCTCTTCATCGGCAATCGCCTGCAGGACAAAGTCTGGGCGGTGTACGAGAAGGACGGCAAGCGCGTGCAGAAGCCGATCGTGACCGGCATGCACCGGCCGAACGGTGTCGCCTTCCACAACGGCACGCTCTATTTCGCCGAGCTGTCCAAGATCTGGAAGATCGACAACATCGAGGAGCATCTCGACAGCCCGCCCAAGCCGACGCTCGTCTATGACGATCTGCCGACCGACGAGGCGCACGGCTGGAAGTTCATCAGCATCGGACCGGACAACAAGCTCTATGTTCCGGTCGGCCAACCCTGCAACAACTGCATCCCGGACGACCGGCACGGCCAGATCCGCCGGATGGATCTCGACGGCAAGAACGTCGAGGTGATCGCGCGCGGCGTGCGCAACACGGTGGGCTTCGACTGGAATCCCGCCAACCACCAGCTCTACTTCACCGACAACGGCCGCGACTGGCTGTCCGAGGACGTGCCGGAGGACGAGCTCAACCGCATCACCAAGGTTGGCCAGCACTTCGGCTCGCCCTACTGCTACCAGGGCAACATCCCGGATCCGGACTTTGGCTGGGGCCATTCCTGCAGCGATTACGTCCCACCGGTCGCGCTGATGGGGCCGCACGCCGCGGCGCTCGGTATGCGCTTCTATACCGGCACCATGTTCCCGGCCGAGTATCGCGGTGCGATCCTGGTCGCCCGGCATGGCTCGTGGAATCGGAGCCACAAGTTCGGCGGCGACATCGCGGTCGTGAAGCTCAACCATGACGGCACCGTGAAGTCGGTCGAGCCGTTCATCACCGGCTTCATCGTCGACAACAAGTACATCGGCCGTCCCGTGGACGTGCAGCCGATGAAGGACGGCTCGCTCTTGATCTCCGATGACTATAGCGGCGCCGTCTATCGCGTGACCTACGGCAACCCGCCGCGGACGGCGCGTCGCTGAGAGCGCAATCACGGGCCGAGGGCGCGTTTGCGCCCTCGGCTTTCTTTTTCAGCTCAGTCGCAGAAGAGCAGCCCATGCGATCCGTGATCTGCGCGGCGGTGACCGCCGCAACGCTTCTCGCTGCGGTGCCCGCGCGGCCCGATACGCTGCATGACCGGCTGCCGGCATGCCTCGCGTGCCACGGCGAGAAAGGTCAGTCCTCGACGGCGAACACGCCGTCGCTCGGCGGGCAGCAGCAGGGCTACGTCCTGATCCAGATCTACATGTTCCGTGAGAAGCTGCGCAAAGCCGAAATCATGAACCAGATGGCCGAGGGGCTCAGCGACGACGACCTGCGCGCGTTTGCGGAGACGATCGCCAAGCTGCCGGCGCCGACGCCGGCCGCGGATGCGGGCGATGCGGCGCGCATCGCGCGCGCCAAGGACATCGTCGGCAAGAACCGCTGCAATTTCTGCCACACGCCCAGTTTCGCCGGCCAGGATCAGGTGCCGCGGATCGCCGACCAGCGCGAGGACTACCTCCTGAAGACGTTGCGCGAGTACAAGTCCGGCGTGCGCAGCGGCTATGAGGCGACCATGGCCGAGGTCGTGGCGCCGCTGCAGGACCAGGATTTTGCCGATCTGGCGTATTATCTGGCGCGGGTGAAGTGAGGGCGGGTGCGCGCCGCAATCGCCGTGGCGGGGGCAAAGGCGCGCAGCGCCGTGCCCACGCGGTCGTGACGGTGGGCACGCTTCGCTTTGCCCACCCTGCGGCCGTCGTGCGTGAAGTGATCGCTTAGTCCTCGATAATCGCGACGGCGCGCGTCCATCCGGCGGAGCCGCCGCGAACCTTGACCGGAAAGCAGCTCACCATGAAGCCCGTCGCGGGAAGCGTCTCGAGATCGTGCAGCTTCTCGATGTGGCAGTAGCCGATCTCGCGGCCGACGCGGTGACCCTCCCAGATGAGGCTCGCGTCGCGCGTCTCGGCGTAGCGCGCCATCGTGTGGATGAACGGCGCATCCCAGCTCCAGCCATCGATGCCGGTCACGCGCACGCCGCGCTCGAGCAGATAGAGCGTCGCTTCCCGTCCCATGCCGCAACCGCGCGCCACATAATCCGGTCGCCCGTAGGCGGCGCCCGCGCTCGTGTTGACCACCACGATTTCAAGCGGCGAAAGCGTGTGGCCGATGCGCTTGAGCTCGGCGGCGACGTCGGCCGCGGTCGCGACATAGCCGTCGGGGAAGTGGCGAAAGTCGAGCTTCACGCCGGGCTGGAAGCACCAATCGATCGGCACCTCGTCGATCGTGATCGCGCGCTTGCCGTGGTCCATGGTGGATGCGAAATGATAAGGCGCATCGAGATGGGTGGTACAGTGGGTCGAGAGCCTGATCCACTCCATCGCCCAGCCCTCGCGATCGGGCAGGTCGTCGACCGTGAGGCCGGGGAAGAATTTCACGATCTCGGCCGCCGTCGTCGCGTGGTCGCGATACTCGATCGCGGGGCCGTAGCCGGGCGGATCGGCCGCGACGTCGTTCTCGAGCGGCACCGATATGTCGATCAGGCGGCGGGCCATGCATTTCCTCGATTTGACAGGGTGGGGGAGTCGCTGAATTGTGCGGCAGGCCTGTGCGTGGAGTCCAGGCGATTACCAAGGAGTTTTGGATGCCAGCCTATTGGGTGGCGCGCTCGCGCGTGATCGATCCGGTCGAGTACAAGAAGTACACCGATCCGTTGCGGCCGATCTTCGACAAATACGGCGGCAAGGTGCTGGCGCGCGGCGGGCGTTTTCAGATCATGGAAGGTCCGGAGAAATTCGGCCGCCACGTGGTGATCGAGTTTCCGACCTTTGAGCAGGCGGTCGCCTGCTTCAACTCGCCCGAATACCAGGCAGCCGCGGTCTACCGCCGCAACGGCGCCGGCGAGGTCGAGAACGTCATCGTCGACGGTGGCGACGCGACGGCGCGTTGAGGCCCTGGATCGCGGCGGCGACGTCACTGCACCCGCGTGCATCGCGCCGGTTGCATTAAGCATGCGTCGGTTAGCCTCTGGCGCCTGTGCGGCAATTGATCGTAAAATACCGCCAAATCAACAATCCAACTGGGAGGAATTTGAATGATCCTCAAATGGCTCTTTGCGCGTGCGGCGTTGCTTGCCGCCGCCGCGTCGCTGGTCATGGCGACCGGCGCCGCGGCCCAGGCCCCGGCGGGCCAGCCGATCAAGATCGGCTCCAGCATGGCGATGACCGGCGGCCTCGGGCCGAACGGCAAGTCCGCCTTGCTCGCCTGGAAGATCTGGGAGGAGGAGGTCAACGCCAAGGGCGGCCTGCTCGGGCGGCCCGTCAAGCTGATCTACTACGATGATCAGTCGAATCCCGCGACTGTGCCGGGCATCTACACCAAGCTGCTCGACGTCGACAAAGTCGATCTCGTCGTCGGCGGCTACGCGACCGCGATGCTCGCGCCCGCGATGCCGGTCATCATGCAGCACAAGAAGGTGTTCATCGGTCTGCTCGGTCTCGCGGTGAACAGCGAATTCCACTATCCGAACTATTTCGTGATGATCCCGTCGGGGCCCAATCCCAAGCCGGCCTTCACCGAAGGCTTCTTCGACGTCGCGATGGCGCAGAACCCGAAGCCCAAGACCGTCGCGATCGTCGCGGCCGATCAGGAATTCTCCCGCAATGCCTCCGACGGCGCGCGGCAGAACGCCAAGCGGCTCGGGCTCAAGATCGTCTACGACAAGACCTATCCGCCGTCGACGACCGACTATGCGCCGATCGTACGTGCGATCCAGGCGACCAATCCGGACATCGTGGTGGTGTGCTCCTATCCGCCCGACTCGGTCGGCATCGTGCGCGCCGTCAACGAGATCGGCTTCAAGCCGAAGATGATCGGCGGCGGCATGGTGGGCCCTCAGAACAGCGCGATGAAGGCCCAGCTCGGCCCGCTGCTCAACGGCTTCGTCAACTACGACTTCTGGCTGCCCGTGCCGAAGATGATCTTCCCGGGCGTCGAGGACCTGATGAAGAAGTATCAGGCGCG
>DASXCK010000219.1:0-3106 GCA_036491235.1 Xanthobacteraceae bacterium
GACCTTCCGCCGCTCGCCGCCGCACACCGCGTGCCTGCAATGCCGCCTCAACTATTACAACGCGAACGAGAACTGGCTCACCCGCATGTTCACGCTCGACTATGCGCTGTGGTTCGACCAGATGCTGCCCGGCCTCGAGCGGCTCGACATGCCGATCCCGCTCGGCGGCACCTCAAACCACTTCCGCACCGATGTATTACGCGAGCTGCACGCCTGGGACCCGTTCAACGTCACCGAGGATGCCGATCTCGGCATCCGCATCGGCCACAAGGGCTATCGGGTCGGTACCGTCGATTCGACCACCTACGAGGAGGCGAGCTGCCGCGCCGGCCAGTGGATCAAGCAGCGCTCGCGCTGGATCAAGGGCTACATCCAGACCTTGCTCGTGCATACGCGACGGCCGCTGCAGCTCATCCGCGGCACCGGTCTGCTCGGCTTTCTCGGCTTCGTATTCTTCATCGGCGGCACCGTGCTGGCGGGCCTGATCAACCCGATCTTCTGGGTGATCTACGCGATCTGGGTCGCGACCTCGGCGACCGGCCTCGATCCGGTCTTTCCGCAATCGGTCCTGTTCATCTGCCTGTTCAACCTGATCGCCGGCAACGGGGCCTTCATGTACCTCAATATGCTGGCGCCGATCCGCCGCGGTTGGCTCGGGCTCGTGCCCTATAGCCTCACGACATTCGGCTACTGGGTGCTGATGTCGATCGCAGCCTATCGCGCCTTGTGGCAGCTCGTGCGCGAGCCGCATTTCTGGGAGAAGACACAGCACGGGCTGTCGCGCCATCCGGCCGCGCAGGTCGCCCGCGCGGGAGCGGCGCCATGACGCGCGCGCTGTCGGCCGCTCCGCTCACGATCCTCGCCTTCGCGGCGACGCTGGCCCTCGCCGCCGCCACGGTGCGCACCGGGCTCGTCTCCGACGACGCGCTGCGGCTGTGGGCCGGCTCGATCACCGCCGGCGAGGGCAACGTCGTGATCGGCCGCATCGTCGCCGCCTATCCAACCTTTCCGTTCTGGGCCGCGTCTCTGACGGCGTTCGTCGCGCCGGTCGGCTCCCCGGCGCCGGCGCTGGTCGCGGCCGTGTTGCTCGCGCTGATCGCCGGCCGGTGGTTCGTCGCGCTGCGCGCCGCGGGTTTCGCCTACGTGCCGGCCGCGCTCGCGACGCTGCTACTGGCGTTCCATCCGGCCTTGCTGCGCGGTGCGGTCGACGGCCCTTCCGACATGTTCCTCGCCGTCTTCCTCTTCATGCTCGGCGTTTCGCTGTACGACCTGCGGGCGCGCGGCGCGACAACCGACGTGATGATGGTCGGCCTCGCGCTGCTTGGCTTGGCGTTCTCGCACCCGATGGGCGCCGCGATCGCGATCGCGGCCGTACCGTTTCTCGCGCTTGCGGTGCGTCCCGTGCTGGTCGCCAACTCGGCGCTCAACGTGGTGGTCGCGCTCGTTTTCCCGACCGTGTTCGCGGTGGGCGCCTTCACCTACATCTCGTGGGTCTTTCCCGGCGCAGGCTGGAGCTTCTTCGCCGCGCCGGCCGAAAGCCTCGCGACCTGGCGCGCGAGCGTGGCGCATGTATTCGGCGACGGTATCACCGGCGTCGCGGCGCTCGACGCGAGCCTTGCGACCGGCGCCGCGCTCGCATCCGGCGCACCGATTGCGATCGTCGTGATCCGCTTGGTGTCGCGCCGGCGGCCGCTGGTGGCGCCCGCGCTGGTGTTCGTCGCGGCCGTGGTCGCGGCCGCGGCGGTGACGGTCGCAACCGGACTGTTCGGCGAGCCGACCGCGCTCGCGGTCGCGGCCCCGGTGCTCGCCGCCGTGATGCTGATCCGCGTTCCCGGATTGCACCTGCGGCCGGTCGCGATCCTCGCCTTGCTTCTCATTGGATGGTTCGGCGGTGTCGCGAGCCTTGTTCTCGTCGATCCCGCCGCGGCGACCCAGGCGCGCGCTGCGCTCGCGGGCGGTGAGCCCGGGCGCACCGACGCGCTCGCGGCGGGCGGTGCCGCGATCGGGTGCGATGGCGTGCTCGCCGACAGCGAGAACGCGCCCGCCTTCGTGCTCGGGCGCGGCAGCGCGCGCGGCATCTTCGGTCCGGCGAGCGAGCGGTTCACGCTGGCGCTGATCTTCTCGCGCCTCGACGCGCCGTTCGTCGCGGTGCCGGACCCGAGCAGTGCCGGCGGCACTGGCGATCGGCTCAACAAGGCGTTTCCAGCGCTCTATCGGCACGGTGCGCCGGGTTATCGCGTCATATACCAAAACAATACTTGGCGCCTTTTCGAGCACATACATAATACCTCGGATCGAAGAGATTACTAAGGAGTCCGCGGAATAATAAGGGTGATAAACCTTTTAGGTATAAGTACGGAGAAACAACAATGCGGATTCTGGTAGTCGACGACCAGGAGGACTCTCGTGATCTCACCGAGGCGGCGCTGCTGTCGGCCGGCTACAACGAGATCGTTCTGGCCGAGTCGGCCTGGCAGGCGCTCAAGGCGCTCGACGTCGGCCGCACCGTCGACGAGCCCTCGCAATTCGACATCATCCTGCTCGACATCATCATGCCGGAGATGGACGGCATCGAGGCCTGCGCTCGCATCCGGCGCGACCGGCGCTACGCCGACATCCCGATCATCATGGTGACGTCGCTCGACGACATGGGTTCGCTCGCCAACGCGTTCGTCGCCGGCGCCAACGATTACGTCACCAAGCCGATCAATCGCATCGAGCTCGCCGCGCGCGTGCGTTCCGCGCTCAAGCTCAAGGCCGAGCTCGACCGCCGCCAGGCGCGTGAGCGCGAGCTGCTCGCGTTCCTGTCGAGCTGGGGCGACCGGCGCGCCAATCTGTGGATCGACGAGGCGACCGGGTTGTTCGTCGGCGAGGTCGCCGAGGCCTATATCGCGGGAGGCACGAAATATCAGGCCGAGGAGGTGGTCTCGGTAATCGCGCTCGAGCTCGATCGCTTCGACGCATTCCGCTCGGCGAACGGCGACGACGCGTCGCAGAGCATCCTGGCGCAGGTCGCGCGCGCGGTGCGCGGGCTGGCGGCGACCATCGGCATCATTCCGGCGGCCTATCGCAACGGCACGATCATTCTGGTCGCGCCGGATCTCGA
>DASXCK010000220.1:0-3585 GCA_036491235.1 Xanthobacteraceae bacterium
GCTGTATCTCTCCACCAAGAACACCATCGTGAAGCAATACGACGGCCGCTTCATGGACATCTTCCAGCAGATCTTCGACGCGGAGTTCAAAGACAAGTTCGCCGCGAAGAAGATCACCTACGAGCACCGCCTGATCGACGATATGGTGGCGTCCTCGCTCAAATGGTCCGGCGGCTACGTCTGGGCCTGCAAGAACTACGACGGCGACGTACAGTCGGACACGGTCGCGCAGGGCTACGGCTCGCTGGGTCTCATGACATCGGTGCTCACCACGCCGGACGGCAAGGTGGTCGAGGCCGAAGCCGCGCACGGCACCGTGACGCGGCACTATCGCCAGCATCAGAAGGGCGAGCAGACCTCGACCAATTCGCTGGCCTCTATCTTCGCGTGGACGCGCGGCCTCGCGCATCGCGCCAAGCTCGACAACAACCCCGGCCTCGTCAAATTCTCGGCCACGCTCGAGCAGGTCTGCATCGAGACGGTCGAGAGCGGTTACATGACGAAAGACCTCGCCCTCCTCATCGGCCCCGACCAGAAGTGGCTCTCGACCACCGGCTTCCTCGACAAGGTCGACGCGAACCTCAAGGCCGCGATGGCGGCATAGCGATGGCTCGTGTCCCGGGCGCAAGTGCAGCACGAAGTGATGCGCTGCAGACCCGAGACCCAATCTCATCGCAGCCGCAAATCTCCCGGGTCCCGGATCGGCGCGCCTTGCGCATCGAACGTGACTTGGATTCGCTCTGCCAAAACGCCCTGCCCTCAGGCGCGGCGGCGGGTGCGCTCGGATTCGCTGAGCGCGTAGTGGCCGTGGGCGCGCTGGGCGAGGCGGCCGGCATGCACCATGCGGTGCAGGCGCACGACCAGGGTGCGCCGCTTCATGTCGAGCTGCGCCTCGTCGAGATGGTCGACGATTTCCTGCACCGACATTCCAAGGGGATTTTCCGCCAGAAGATCGAGGATGAAATCCTCGACGTCGTCGCCGCCGCGGGAGGCGACAAGCAGCGGCCGCTGGCGCTCGCCGGAAGAAACCATGGGCTCCGCGCCGCCCGGCGCATCGCCCGCGAGGGCGCCTTCCAGGCGGTCCGTAATGACGGTCAGCAGTTCCGCGGCGCGGCCCGCATCGGCCGACCGCAAGCCGGTGAGCCCGATCACCAGCATGTCGACTTTCTGCAGCAGATCTTGCTCGAACAGACGGATTGCGTCCGGGGACAAGGCCATCATACCCCCCACGAGGTTACGCGACGCCGATACATTAATAATCTGTAAACCGAAGTTACAGTGCCGGCAAGCCGCCGGAAGGCCCGTAATCTTCGCCGATGGAAAGATGGTTAACCTCTCATTTACCGAGTTGACAGGAACGCCGGCTTGGCGTTATGTAATCTTTAATTACAAAAGAACGATCAGTATCAGTAGGAGCGTACCATGCCACTGGAGTTTTCCCTGCCCTTCCTCGCCCTCTCGGGCGCCGCGCTGACCGCCCTCGCGTATCGGTTCTGGCCGCGCATCGCGGTGCGCATGCACGCGGAAAAACACGGCCGCATCGGCGTCCGCGAGATCGCGGTGAGCATCACGCGGCCGCGCTTTTCGGCCAAGGCGGTGAGCGCCGCCACGCACGAGTTCGTCATCTATATGACGATGAAGTCGTGTAATTGAGGATTGCGGATGGAGGCGCAGCGCCTGCGCCCCTCACCCCAACCTTCTCCCCTGCGGCGAGAGGGAGCGCTCGAAGACAGTAATCGGACTCAGGGCGCTCGCGGAGTTTACCCTTGGGCGCGGTCGGCGCGACCCGGGGGCTCCCCACCCTCTCCCCGTGGGGGAGCGGGAAAGCACCGCGCCTGGGATGAAGACTACGCCGACCCGCCGAGCGCCGCTTCGATCGCGGCGAGGGCAGCGCCAGCCTTCGCGCCGTCGGGGCCGCCGGCCTGGGCCATGTCGGGACGACCGCCGCCGCCTTTGCCGCCAAGGGCTTCGGCGCCCTTCTTCACGAGGTCGACGGCGTTGAAGCGCGTGGTGAGGTCGGCGGTGACCCCGACCACCACGCCGGCCTTGCCTTCCTCGCTGACCGCAACGATGGCAACCACACCGGAGCCGACCTGCTTCTTGCCCTCGTCGACGAGGCTCTTGAGATCCTTCATCTCGATGCCCGTGACGGTGCGGGCGAGCAGCTTGATGTCGCCGACGCTGCGCACGCCGTCGTCCCCACCGTCCTGACGCGCACCGCCGCCCATGGCGAGTTTCTTCTTCGCTTCAGTGAGTTCGCGCTCGATCTTGCGGCGCTCGTCGAGCAAGGCGGCGACGCGGGCCGGCAGATCGTCTAGCTGAACTTTAAGCTCGCCGGCGGCGGCGCGGCCGAAATGGATCTGCTTCTCGGCCGCCTTGCGTGCGACCGTGCCGGTGAGCGCCTCGATGCGGCGCACGCCGGCGGCGACGCCCGAATCGGCAACCCCGCTGATCAGGCCGATGTCGCCGGTGCGCCGCACATGGGTGCCGCCGCACAACTCGACCGACCAGCCCATGGCGTTGCCGCTCCCGGATGTTGCGGGATTTTCGCCCATCGCGACCACGCGCACCTCGTCGCCGTATTTCTCGCCGAAGAGCGCGCGGGCGCCGGAGGCGCGCGCGTCGTCCAGCCCCATCAGGCGTGTGGTGACGGGCGCGTTCTGCAGCACGATGTCGTTGGCGATGTCCTCGACCCGCTCGATCTCGGCCGGCGTCATCGGCTTGGGGTGCGAGAAGTCGAAGCGCAGACGGTCGGGCGCGACCAGCGAGCCCTTCTGGGCGACATGGTCGCCCAGAACCTGGCGCAGCGCCTCGTGCAGAAGGTGCGTCGCCGAATGATTGCGGCGGATGGCGCTGCGGCGCGCATGGTCGACGTCGAGGAGCAGCGGGTCGCCGACCTTCACGCTCCCCTGCTCCACCTTGACGTGGTGGACGAAGAGGTCGCCGGCGTTTTTCTGGGTGCCGGTGACCGCGATGCGCACGCCCTCGCGCCGCATCTCGCCGGTGTCGCCGACCTGGCCGCCCGACTCGCCGTAGAACGGTGTCTGGTTCATGACGATCGCGCCGCTCTCGCCCGCCTTGAGCGCATCGACCGGCTTGCCGTCGCGCACCAGCGCCGCCACCACGCCCTCGGCGCTCTCGGTCTCGTAGCCCAGAAACTCGGTCGCGCCGACCTTCTCGCGCAGGCCGAACCAGATGGTCTCGGCGGCCGCCTCGCCCGAGCCCGCCCACGAGGCGCGCGCCTTCTCGCGCTGGCGCTCCATGGCGTCGTTGAAGGCGGCGAGATCGACGCCGATACCGCGGGCGCGCAGCGCATCCTGGGTGAGATCGAGCGGGAAGCCATAGGTGTCGTAGAGCGTGAAGGCGGTCTCGCCGTCGAACATCGCGCCCTGCTTGAGCGATTTCGATGCGTCCTCGAGGATCGCAAGGCCGCGCTCGAGGGTGCGGCGGAAGCGCGTCTCCTCGAGCCGCAGCGTCTCGGCGATCAGCGCCTCGGCGCGCGCGAGCTCCGGATAGGCCTGCCCCATCTCGCGCACCAGCACGGGCACGAGCCGCCACATCAGCGGCTCCTTGGCGCCGAGCAGC
>DASXCK010000221.1:0-7325 GCA_036491235.1 Xanthobacteraceae bacterium
GACCGTCAACGAGGTGCTGCGCCTGATCGAGGACGCCGGTGACGAGATCGCCATCGAGCTGTCGCAGGCCAAGATCCGCTTCACGCTCGGCAACGTGGTGCTGACGTCGAAGCTGATCGACGGCACCTTCCCGGACTACGGCCGCGTCATTCCGGTCGGCAACGACAAGCTGCTCGAGGTCGAGAAGAAGGAGTTCGAGCAGGCGGTCGACCGTGTCTCCACCATCGCGAGCGAGCGCGGCCGCGCCGTCAAGCTGTCGCTCACCGGCGGCAAGCTCGTGCTCTCGGTCACCAACCCGGATTCCGGCAGCGCCACCGAGGAGCTCGAGGTCGTCTACGAAGCCGACCCGATCGATATCGGCTTCAACTCGCGTTACCTGCTCGACATCGCGGCGCAGATCGAGGGCGGCACCGCGGTGCTCAAGCTCGCCGATCCGGGCTCGCCGACGCTGGTGCAGGACAAGGACGCCAAGGGCGCGCTTTACGTGCTGATGCCGATGCGGGTGTGACTTTTCGTTTGGGGTCGGCGGGCTTAAGTAGCACCCGATGACGACCCCGGCCCGCATCCGCCGCCTCACGCTGACGAACTTCCGCAGCTATCACGCCGCTGGCGTCGCGGTCGGCGACGGCCCGGTCGTGCTGGTCGGGCCGAACGGCGCCGGCAAGACCAACCTGCTCGAGGCGATCTCGTACCTCACGCCGGGCCGCGGGCTGCGCCGCGCGACGCTCGACGAGGCCGCGTTCAGCGAAGGCGATGGCGGCTGGGCGGTGTCGGCCGAGATCGAGGGCGCGCTCGGCCTCGCCACGCTCGGCACCGGCATCGAGCCGCCGGCGGGCGAGGAAGCGACATCGGTCCGCAAATACCGCGTCGACCGCGAGCCGGTCGGCTCGGCTGCGGCCTTCGCGGATCACCTGCGCGTCATCTGGCTCGTGCCTGCCATGGACGCGCTGTTCAACGGCCCGGCGGCCGAGCGGCGGCGCTTCATCGACCGGCTCGTTCTCGCGGTCGACGCCGAGCATGGCAGCCGCGTCAACGCACTGGAACGCTCGCTGCGCTCGCGCAACCGGCTCTTGGAAAGCCCGCGCCCCGACCCGCATTGGCTCGACGCGAGCGAGCACGAGACCGCCGAGCTTGCGGTCGCGGTCGCGGCGGCGCGCGCCGAGACCGTGCGGCGGCTCGCCGCCGCGCTCGCCGCAAGCCGTGCGCCCGATGCGGCCTTTCCGTCGGCCGAAATCGCGCTCGAGGGCTGGATGGAGACGCTGGTGCTGACGCACCCGGCCGTCGAGGTCGAGGATCGCTACCGCTCCGTGCTCAAGGAGAACCGCGCCCGCGACGCGGCGGCCGGGCGCACGCTCGACGGGCCGCACCTGACCGATCTCATGGTCATCTACGAGCCCAAGGGCATCGCGGCGCGCGATGCCTCGACCGGCGAGCAGAAGGCGCTGCTGATCGGCCTTGTGCTGGCGCACGCCGGCCTGGTCGCCGACATGACCGGGACGGCGCCGATCGTCCTGCTCGACGAAGTGGTCGCGCATCTCGATCCGGCACGGCGCGCCGCGCTCTATGCGGCGCTCGACCGCCTCGGCGCGCAGGTCTGGATGACCGGCGCCGATCCAGCCGCGTTCGCCGAGTTCGCCGGCCGCACGCAAATCTTCGAGGTCACGCCCGGACGCGCGCAACGGCGCGACCCAGCGCCCGCCGCAGCGGTCTCGCCGACGCGCTGAAGCGTCTCCAAAACGGAGTTGCCGGGGTTCCTGGCGTCGGCGCTGGAAAACGCACAAAAATATAATTATTTCAATCGTTTATTGGCCTTCACTTTGCCTTGTAAGACACCCATATTCATGTCACACCAAATGCGCTGATTCCGCTCGTTGCGAGCCCTTCGCGCAGCCCATTCCAAAGTCCACTCCAGAAGTCCGCATCATGGCCGAAGCCGCACGCCAGCAGCCCCAATCCGACGCGTCCGATTACGGCGCCGAATCGATCAAGGTCCTCAAAGGCCTCGACGCGGTGCGCAAGCGCCCCGGCATGTACATCGGCGATACCGACGACGGCTCCGGCCTCCACCACATGGTCTACGAGGTCGTCGACAACGCGATCGACGAGGCCCTCGCGGGCTATGCCAAGGAGGTCACGGTCACGCTCAACCCAGACGGCTCGTGCACGGTGCGCGACGACGGGCGCGGCATCCCGACCGACATCCACAAGGGCGAAGGCGTCTCTGCCGCCGAGGTCATCATGACCCAGCTGCATGCGGGCGGAAAATTCGACCAGAACTCCTACAAGGTCTCTGGCGGCCTGCACGGCGTCGGCGTCTCGGTCGTCAACGCGCTGTCGAGCTGGCTCAAGCTCCGGATCTGGCGCGACGGCCGGGAGCATTCGATGGAGTTCGCCGACGGCGACGCCAAGGCCCCGCTCGCGGCCGTGGGCGACGCCAACGGCCTGCGCGGCACCGAGGTGTCGTTCATGCCCTCGCGCGAAACCTTCACGATGACCGACTTCGACTGGGCGACGCTGGAGCATCGCCTGCGCGAGCTCGCGTTCCTCAATTCGGGCGTGCGCATCGTGCTCGCTGACCAGCGCCACGCGGTCGAGAAGCGCGAGGAGATGATCTACGAGGGCGGCGTCGAGGCCTTCGTCAAATATCTCGACCGCAACAAGACGCCGTTGGTGCCGAAACCGATCGTCATCAAGTCGGAGCGCGACGGCGTCCTCGTCGAGGCCGCGCTGTGGTGGAACGACGGCTACCACGAGGCCGTGCTGTGCTTCACCAACAACATCCCGCAACGCGATGGCGGCACCCACCTTGCCGGTTTTCGCGGCGCAATGACGCGCCAAGTGACCGGCTACGCCGAAACGAGCAGCTTCGCCAAGAAGGAGAAGGTCGCACTCACCGGCGACGACTGCCGCGAGGGGCTGACCGCGGTGCTCTCCGTCAAGGTCCCGGATCCGAAGTTCTCCTCGCAGACCAAGGACAAGCTCGTGTCCTCCGAGGTGCGCCCGGTGGTCGAGGGCGTGGTCAACGACGCGCTCAAGGCCTGGTTCGAGGAGCATCCGGGCGAGGCGAGGACGATCGTCGGCAAGGTGATCCAGGCGGCAGCCGCGCGCGAGGCGGCGCGCAAGGCGCGCGAGATGACGCGCAAGAGCGCGCTCGGCGTCGCGTCGCTGCCCGGCAAGCTGGCCGACTGCCAGGAGCGCGACCCGGCGAAATCGGAGCTGTTCATCGTCGAGGGCGACTCGGCCGGCGGCTCGGCCAAGCAGGGGCGCGACCGCGGTTTCCAGGCGGTCCTCCCGCTGCGTGGCAAGATCCTCAACGTCGAACGCGTGCGCATGGACAAGATGCTGTCCAGCCAGGAGATCGGCACGCTGATCACCGCGCTCGGCACCGGCATCAGCGATGAATTCACGCTCGACAAGCTGCGCTACCACAAGATCATCATCATGACCGACGCCGACGTGGACGGCGCGCACATCCGCACGCTGCTGCTCACGTTCTTCTACCGGCAGATGCCGTCGCTGATCGAGCAGGGGTACCTCTTCATCGCCCAGCCGCCGCTCTACAAGGTGGCGCGCGGCAAGTCCGAGCAGTACCTCAAGGACGAGCGAGCGCTCGAGGAATTCCTGGTGGCGGCCGGACTGGATGAGGCGGTGTTCCGCCCCCACAGTGGAGACGAGCGCGCCGGCGCCGATCTCGCCAAGCTGGTGGACGACGCGCGCGTCATCCGCAACGTCCTGGGCGGACTGCATAGCCGTTATAATCGCAGAGTCGTCGAGCAGGCGGCGATCCTCGGGGTACTCAATGCGAGGATCTTCGGCGACCCCGCGAAGGCGACGGCGGCTGCGCCCTATATCGCGCAACGGCTCGACGCGCTGGCGGAGGAAACCGAGCGCGGCTGGCAGGGCACGTTCGTCGAGGGGCAGGGTTTCCAGTTCGAGCGAACCGTCCGCGGCGTCAAGGAGGTGGCGATCATCGACCAGGCGCTGCTCGGTTCGGCCGACGCGCGCAAGCTCGATGGATTCGCGGTGGCGCTGCAGGGCGTTTACGAGCGCACCGGGCAACTGCGGCGCAAGGGCGAGGAGACGCCGATCCACGGGCCGCTCGACCTGTTCGAGGCGGTGACGGTCGCGGGCCGCAAGGGCATCACGATGCAGCGCTACAAGGGCCTCGGCGAGATGAACCCCGAACAGCTGTGGGAGACGACACTCGACATCAACGCGCGCTCGCTCCTGCAGGTGAAGGTGAAGGAGGTCGACGACGCCGACGACATCTTCACCAAGCTGATGGGCGAATTGGTCGAGCCGCGCCGCGTCTTCATCCAGGACAACGCGCTCGCCGCCAGCGTGGATGTGTGAGGCGGCGTCAATCGGAGTCTGTTGAAGGCTGAGGGACTTGTCGCATCCGGGGGCGTGACATGTGGCAGTTGGTTCGCCGTTCATTGGTGGCACTTGTTCTCGCCGCCATGGCGCTTCAACCGCTGCCCGCCGCCGCGGCCGACCCGGCAAAATTGCTTGATGACCTGGAGGCCTCCCGGCCCGACTGGCTTCCTGCGCTCGACAGATGTCCTGCAGACGTCATGCCCGCGCGGGAGACGAGCATCGACTATTCGACCGACCGTTGCGCCGCCGCACCCGACCAGTGCCTGCATCGTTGCCAGGCCGGCAATGCCGGCGATTGTTTCACCTCGGCGCTGATCCTGCAGAAAATCCGGGATAATTCGGTATCCAAAGCGCTTTTCCTCAAGGCCTGTACACTCGGCGTCGTATCAGGCTGCACCAACCGCGCAGCCGGCATGGACCGGCCCGAAGGTGACGCTTGTGCAATCCGAACTTTTCAAAGTGCGTGCGATCGCAACGATCCATGGGCTTGCACCATGATCGGCTTCCACCTGATCCGCGGCACCGGCATCGCCAAAGACCGCGAGCGTGCGCGACAAGCGCTGTCGAAATCCTGCCGGTACGGCGAAGACGACCCGGCTTGTGAGTACGCCAGGCGGTTGTTGAAGGAGATCGGCGATTGACCGACGGCGTGGCTTGAGGAAGTAGACGACGCGGCGCCTTGGGGATCACGTCAAGTTCTCGGGCCCGTCCTTAAAAACTCGGATGCGGTCGCAAATCGCCGCGACCTGGCCGCCGTAGCTGCACGCAAGCTCGACAAGAAACGAGTCCGGCCTGGTCTCGACGATTTTGCTTGCCTCGCGCTTTGCTGCCGCGATCGTCAAAACATTCGATGTCGAAAAAAGGACATTCCACGCACTGTCGGGAATGTCCCAGCTTTCGGGAACCGAGCCTACTTTCCATACCCAGAACTCCGACACGATTGGGTAGCTCCACAACTCGCGCACGGTGAAGCGGCCGAGACCGCTGAGCTCGACCGTGGTAAGCTCGCCCGAGACGGCACGAATCCCGAACACAAGGCTTTCTTTGGTCATCGTAAAGTTCACGAGGTTGCCGTCGTGCATGGGAGCTCCCAGGAGCATCCCATGTGCGTCGGTTCGCCACGCGACTTCCACTTTCATTGCGTCTGCTCCGCTATCCGATCCCCCGCCATTCGCGCCGTCTCGTCCCACAACCGTCGCGCCGCCGCATCATCTTGCGCCGCCGCGCTCGGCGCCTTCAGCCGGCACCGCGTGAAATACCCGCCCGTCACGTCCGCGACCTCGGGCGAGCTCGCAAGGTAGACCAGCGTCCGCGCGCCCTTCTCCGACGAGATCGCGAACAGCTGCTTCGCGACGCGCACGCCCCACGACAGCATCCCGCCAGCATTGTCGCCGTAGCGGGTCGCGACAAAGCCCGGATGGAAGCAGTTCGCCGTCACGCCGGTGCCGGCGAGGCGGCGCGCGAGTTCGCGCGTCCACATCACGTTGTAGAGCTTCGAGCGCTGATAGGCCTGGAAGCCGCTGTAGCCGTTGGCGAACTGCAGGTCGTCGAGATCGAGACGGGCGCCGTAGTGCGCGCCCGAGGCGGTGCTGACGATGCGCGCGGGCGCGGCCGCGGCGAGGCGCTCGCGCAGCATCTGCGTGATGACGAAATAAGCGACGTGGTTGACGGCGAAATGCTTCTCAAGCCCGTCCGCGGTCACCTGGCGCGCCGTGAACAGCGCGCCGGCGTTGTTGACGAGAAGATCGATGCGCGGCTCGGCCGCCGCGATCTCGGCCCCGACGCGCTTCATCTCGGCGATGCGCGCGAGGTCGGCGTAGTGGACACGATGCGCCGCCCCGGGCGCGATCGCGCGCAGGCGCGCGAGCGTCGTCTCGCCCCGCGCCGCATCGCGCGCGATCAGCACGAGGCGCGCACCCTGCCGCGCCAGCTCCTCCGCCGCGACCTCACCGATGCCCGAGGTCGCGCCGGTGATGACGCAGACTTTCCCTTCGAGCCGCATCGGCACGCTCCATTGTAATCTGCGGCAGCGCCCCGCGGCGTCAGTGCCCGGGCAGCACCACCACGGTCGGCGACGACGGCAGCGTCTTCTTGGAGACGACGAGCGACGGCACCGCGCTCATCTCGACGCGATAGGCCTGCCGCATGCGCGACAGGAAGCGATCGAGTGTGAATGTGTTGAAGAAATGCATCGGGATGATCATCTGCGCGTGCAGCGACTGCAGCACCTCGACCATGCCGTCGAGATCGAGCGTGTAGCTGCCGTCGACCGGCGCCATCACGACGTCCATGCGGCCGAGCTCGTCGAGCTGTGGCTGGGTGAGCAGGTGATGCAGATGGCCGAGGTGGGCGATGCACAGGCCGCCGATCTCGAACACGAAGATCGAGTTGCCGTAAAACTCGGTCTCGCCGCCCCAGGTGCGGATATTGGTCGCGACGCTGCGGATGCGCACGTCCTTGAATCCGACATCGTAATGGGTCGGCTGGCCGTCGTCGCGCCAGCCGCGCAGAACGAGCTTGATGGCCGGATCCGGCCGGTCGGTGTAGTGCGTCGAGTGCGCGTGGTTCATCGTGACGATGTCGGGCAGCACGCGCGGGCGCACATAGTCGTTGTAGTCGGTCGCGATCCGCACGCCCTGCGGGCTCTCGATCAGGAAGGTGGCGTGCCCCACATAGCTGAGGCGCACCTCGCCGGTGGCGAGCTCCGCAAGCTGCAGCGCGGCCGGGGCAACGCGCGGCGCGCGCGCGGCGACGAGGCCCGGGCAGTTCTCCCGCATCTCGGGCTTGGCGCCTGGCGGCGCCGGCGCAGCGGACTGCGCCCGGGCGCGCGGGACAAGGGACGCGCCCGCAAGAGCCGCCACCACGAGAGCCGCAAGCCGAAAACCGCGCCGCATCGCCACGCTCCTGCGCTCAGCGCAACAACGATAGCGCAGCGCCGGCGCAAGAGC
>DASXCK010000222.1:0-28171 GCA_036491235.1 Xanthobacteraceae bacterium
GGCCGACGGCGGCGCCAGCGGCGTGCGCGGCGCGTAATCGGCCCAGCTCGCCTCGATGATCTTGCGGAAGATCGGCACCGCGACGTGGCCGCCGGTCTCGCCGCCGCCGAGCGTGCGGCGGTCGCCCTTGCCGTTGTCGTAACCGACCCAGACCACGACCGTGACGTCATTGCTGAAGCCCGCGAACCAGGCGTCGTTCTCGTCCTCGCTCGTTCCGGTCTTGCCCGCGACATAGGGCGCAAGATCGCGCATCGAGGCAGCCGTGCCGCGCGCGACCACGCCCTGCAGCATCGACTTGAGCTGATAGAACGAGGCGCGGTCGGCCGAGCCGAGCCAAGTCTGCGGTTTGGTGTCATCGCGCCAGACGCCGCGGCCCTCCTGCTCGACCGAGGCGATCGCGTGTGGGTTCGGCCGCGCGCCCTCGTTGGCGATCGCGGCGTAGAACGCCGCGAGGTCGATCATGCGCACCGGCTGCGCGCCGAGCACGATCGGATAATAGTGCTGGCACGGCGCATAGAGCTGCGCCTCCTCGGCAAGCTTGCAGATGCGGTCGAGGCTCGCCTCCGGCGTCGCGTCGATGCCGTTTTGGAGCAGCCCGGCGGTCGCGAGGTTGCGCGAGTTCTCCAGCGCGCGGCGCAGCGTGATGACGCCCCAGCCGTCGCCGCCGTAGCTGCGCGGCGACCAGTAGTCGCGCTCGCGGTCGCTGCTGCCGTTGATCGGCGGCAGCGTGATGGGCTCGTCGCGAATGAGCGTGTTGGGCTGGAGGCCGGCCTGCAGGGCGGCCAGATAAGTGAGCGGCTTGGCGGTCGAGCCGGGCTGGCGGCGGGTCTGCGAGGTGCGGTTGAGCGGGCTCACGCCGTAGGAGAAGCCGCCGGACATCGCGAGGATGCGGCCGGTCTTGTTGTCCAGCACGAGCGCGGCGCCCTGCACCGTCGGGCGCACCCGCAGGTCGGCGCGCGCTGCGACGCGGCCCTTGCCTTCGACGACGCGCACGAAGATCACGTCATACGGCTGCAGCCGGCGCTCGATCGCGGCGCTGCCGGTGTGCAGCGGCAGGGTGCGGCCGTCGGCGAGGCCGACGTGGATCCCCTCCCCGCGCCGCGACGGCGCGGCGGCCGGGAGGACGATCGCCGGCGTCCAATGCACGTCGAGCAGCGGCAGATAGGCGTTCTGCAACGCCTCCTGCCAGTCGGGCCCGGGCGGCGTACTGCCGGTATTCGTGGACACCGCTGCCGAGCCGGTATCGCTCGGCGCCGGCGCGGCAGTGGGTGCGGCGCCGGGCTCCGGCGGCGTCGCCGTATTGCCCGGCGTCAGCGCGGCGGCGCGGGCGGCGTCGATCTGCTTGACCGCGTCGGCGAGGTTCGCCTCCGGGCCCTTGAAGTCGACGCGCCCATTGGCGATCTCGTACTCGGCGAGGCCCTCCTGCAACGCCGCTTCCGTCGCGGACTGCAGCGCCGGATAGATGGTCGAGTTTATCGTGTAGGTCGCGTCGGTGAGCGGCGCGATGCCGGGCAGCGTCTTCATCTCGCGCGTCAGGTAGTCGAAGAAGTAGCGCGACGCCTCCTTGCGCCGGCGCGGGACCGGGATCACGCGCGGCAGCTTGCCCTGGGCCTCCTTGAGCTGGTCCGCCGTGATCACGCCGTCGTCCTTCATGCGGCCGAGCACGTAGTCGAGCCGATCGCGCGCGCGGTCGGGCGCGCGGTCGGGGTTGAAATAATTCGGGCCCTTGACGAGGCCGGCCAAGAGCGCGCCCTCGGCGAGCGTGACGTCCTTGATCGATTTGCCGAAGTAGGTGCGCGCCGCCATCTCGACGCCCCACGCGTTGCGGCCGAAGTAGATCGAGTTGAGGTAGAGGGCGAGGATCTCCTGCTTGCTCAGGATCTTCTCGACCTTCGACGTCACGAGGATCTCGCGGATCTTGCGCTCGTAGGTCACGTTGTCGCCGACGAGCACGTTCTTGACCATCTGTTGCGTGATGGTCGAGCCGCCCTGCGGCCGCCCCGGCTGCATCATGTTGGTCACAAAGGCGCGCACGAGGCCGCGCTCGTCGATGCCCTTGTGCTCGAAAAAGCGCTGGTCCTCGGCGGAGACAAAGGCGCGCTGCACGAAATCCGGAATTTGCGCGAGCGGCACCGCGATGCGGTGGTTGCCGGGCTCGTAGATCTCGGCGAAATGCGCCTTCTTGGCGTCGAGCACTTCCGAGGGGCTGGCGAGATGCATGCCCTTGAGCCGCGTGGCGTCGGGCAGGTTGGCGGCGGCCTTGTCGTAGAAGTCGATGATCGCGGCGAGATCGACCGGGGTCGGGTCCGGCGTCTCGTTCTTGCACAGCTCGCGGTAGGTCGGCTCGAGATCGGCGAAGTTGAGCCCGTGGAATTCCTTGACCTTGCTGGTCGCGATCTCGGGGTCGGCGAGCGCGGTCTCGACCAGGTCGTCGAGGGGCAGGTTCTCGACTTTGAATACCTTGCGCATGTGGTCGCAGCCGGCGCGCAGCAGCTCCAGCACCTGGGTGCGGTCGGCGGTGCTGTCGAAATGCGTCTTCACGTCGTCGGGCCGGGTCGAGACCTGGCTCAGCGCTAGGACGACCGCCAGCACCTTGACGAGAACAGATTCCATTTGTGACTCGAAACTGCGCGCTTAGCGCCAAAGGAAGGCGCCAAGATCACCCGTGACTGTTACATTCCTACTAAAAGGCTTTTTGGGGGAGGGCGTTCCCGGCGCGACAATCGATCCGGCCGATTATCTTGTGCTGATGGTGTCCGCATGACCTCACATGCGGCCCGATCGTCTCCGTGCGCCATGGTCCGCAGACGGCTGCCGGACGGTCGGACAGTCTGGCATGATGGATCATGTGCCGCAGATGGCCAAGGTGGAAGTTTCAAACTGCCAACCAAGGGTCTATTTAGACGATATTTCTTTTTTGTCCTGCGATATTGCCGAAATGCAGAACAATCATTCTATTGAGGGTCCGAACGTCCCAGGTTGGACCCCCATGGCAGGCCAGTTGTCACCCATTCCCCGCACGGCGCCGTTTGCCGAAGACGAGATCGAGGTCCTCAACCGCGTGGTGGGTTCGGCGAGCCCGACCCAGCGCGCGTGGCTGGCGGGCTTCCTGGCGGGCCTCGACGCGCAGGCGGGCGTGCATGCCAAGGTCGAGCCGGCCGCGCCGCCGCGCACCGCCGAGCCGATCACCATCGTGTACGCGAGTGAATCGGGCAACAGCGAGCGGCTCGCGGCAGACATGGCGAAGCTGGCGCGCAAGCGCGGGCTCAAGCCGACCGTTGTCGACATGGCCGACCTCGACCTCGCCAGCCTGGCGAAGACCCGGCGCCTCGTCGTCATCGCGGCGACCTGGGGCGAGGGCGACCCGCCCGGCCGCGTTGCCGCGACTTATGCGGCACTGATGGCCGACGGCGCCCCGCGCCTCGACGGCGTCGAGTTCGCGGTGCTGGCGCTGGGCGACACGGCTTACGTGGAATTCTGCGCGGTCGGCAAGGCGATCGACGCGCGGCTCGAGGCGCTGGGCGGCAAGCGCGTGGCTGACCGCGCCGATCTCGACCTGGATTTTGCCGAGCCGGCGGCGCGCTGGATCGACGCCGCCGTCACGGCACTGGCGCCCGCGGCCGATGCCGCCGCGCCATCAGGCGGCCAGGTCATCGCGGTCGACTTCGGTGCCGCGGCCGAGCCCAATCTCGGACCGTTCGAGGCCGAGGTGACGGCGCATATCGATCTCAATTCGTCGCGCTCCGACAAGGAGACGATCCACCTCGAGCTTTCGTTCGACGGCAAGGTGCCGGCCTACAATCCGGGCGACTCGCTCGATCTCTATCCGCGCAACGACCCGGCCTATGTGGAGCAGTTGCTCAAGGCCGCCGGGCTCGCGGCGGATGGTGCGCTGCGCGACGATCTCCTGGCGAACCGCGACGTCACGACGCTGTCGCTCAAGACGGTCGAGAACTACGCGGCCGCGACCGGGCATCAGTACGTCAAGGCGCTGATCGAGCAAGGCGCGGCGCGCGACTGGATTGCGGGGCGCCAGCTCGTCGACCTGATCGAGCACTTCCCGATCGCGCTGTCGGCCGAGCAGTTGCGCTCCCTGACGCGGCCGCTGGCGCCGCGCGCTTATTCGATCGCCTCCTCGCGCCGCGAGGTCGGCGACGAGGCGCATCTCCTGGTCTCGGCGGTGCGGTATGAGACCCACGGCCGCGAGCGCAAGGGCGTGGCCTCGGGCTTCGTCGTCGAGCAGCTCAAGAAGGGCGACCGGGTGCGCGTGAAGCTGCGACCGAACAAGCATTTCGCGCTGCCGGCCGGCGACCGCGACATCATCATGGTCGGCCCCGGCACCGGCATCGCGCCGTTCCGCGCCTTCGTGCAGGAGCGCCGCGCCGCTGGCGCTGCCGGCAAGTCCTGGCTGTTCTTCGGCGACCGCAACTACACGCACGACTTCCTCTACCAGCTCGAGTGGCAGGATGCGCTGAAAGAGGGCGCGCTGACCCGCATGGACGTCGCCTTCTCGCGCGACACGCCCGAGAAGGTCTACGTGCAGAACCGGATCTGGCATCGCCGGCGCGAAGTCGTCGAGTGGCTCGACAACGGCGCTTACCTCTACGTCTGCGGCGACGCCAAGCAGATGGCGAAGGACGTGCGTGGAACCCTGGTGCGCGCCTATGCGGACGTGAAGGGGCTGGCTCCCGACGTCGCCGAGCAGGCGGTCGTTGAGCTCGAGCGTGGCCGGCGCTATCTCCAGGACGTGTATTGATCTAAGCGTCATTGCGAGGCGCATAGGCCGTAGGGTGGGCAAAGGCGCAAAGCGCCGTGCTCCCCGGCAGGCACGCTTCGCTTGGCCTACCCTACGCAAGATTGCGAGTGTCTCATGGCCAACGAACCGTCTCGCAACGAACGCCTCAAGGAAGCGAGCGACTACCTGCGCGGCACGCTCACGGAGGGGCTGAGCGAGGAGATCACCGGCGCGATCGTCGAGGACGACGCGCAGCTGGTCAAATTCCACGGCATGTACCTGCAGGACGACCGTGACCTGCGCGGCGAGCGCACGACCAAGAAGATGGAGAAGGCGTTCGCCTTCATGCTGCGGGTGCGCATCACCGGCGGCATCCTCACCTCCGCGCAGTACCTCGCGCTCGACGGCGTCGCGCGCGACTACGGCACCCACAGCATGCGGATCACGACGCGGCAGACGATCCAGCTGCACGGGGTGATCAAGTCGAACCTCAAGGCGACGCTGCGCGCGATCGACAAGGCGGCGCTGTCGACCATCGCGGCCTGCGGCGACGTCAACCGCAACGTCATCTGCAATCCCAACCCGCATCAGTCGACGGCACATCGCGTCGCCTACGACTTCGCGGTCACATTGTCGAACCACCTGGTGCCGCGCACCCCCGCCTATCGCGAGATCTGGCTCGACGGCGAGCGCATCGCCGGCGGCGAGGACGAGGTGGTCGAGCCGATCTACGGCAAGACCTACATGCCGCGAAAATTCAAGATCGGGGTCGCGGTGCCGCCGTCGAACGACATCGACGTCTTTGCGAATGATCTCGGCTTCATTGCCGTCACGGACCGCAAGGGCGCGATCACCGGCTGGAACGTGGTGGCCGGCGGCGGCATGGGCATGACGCACGGCGAGCCCGAGACCTATCCGCGCATCGCCGACATGCTGGGCTACTGCAAGGCCGCGGACGGGGTCGCGATCGCGGAGGCCGTCGTCACGGTGCAGCGCGACTGGGGCGACCGCTCGAACCGCAAGCACGCGCGGCTCAAGTACACGATCGACGACCGCGGCCTCGACGCCTTCCGCGCCGAGGTCGAGAAGCGCGCCGGCGTCAAGTTCGCGGCGGCAAAGCCCTACACGTTCACGTCGATGGGTGACCGCTACGGCTGGACCACCAGCGACGACGGACTCCATCATCTCACGCTGTTCATCGAGAACGGCCGCATCCGCGACGTGCCCGGCAAGCCCCTGCTGACCGGCATGCGCAAGATCGCCGAGCTGCACGACGGCGGCATCCATCTCACGCCGAACCAGAACGCGATCATCGCCAACGTATCCGACGCGAACCGCGCGAAGATCGAGCAGATCGCCACCGCGCATGGGCTGGTCCCGCCGCTCACGGGCCTGCGCCGCAACGCCATGGCGTGCGTCGCGCTGCCGACCTGCGGGCTCGCGCTCGCCGAGAGCGAGCGCTACATGCCGGACCTGATCGACGTGCTGGAAGCACGGCTCGCGGCGTACGATCTCGCGGCGGACGACATCGTGATCCGCATGACCGGCTGCCCGAACGGCTGCGCGCGGCCGTATCTCGCCGAGATCGGTCTCGTCGGCAAAGGCCCCGGCCGCTACAACATCTATCTCGGCGCCGCCTTCGACGGCTCGCGCATGTCCAAGCTCTATGGCGAGGACCTGCAGCACGACGCCATCGTGGCGAAGCTCGAGCCGCTGTTCGCCGCCTACGCCAAGGAGCGCAAGGCGGACGAGCATTTCGGCGATTTCGTCATCCGCGCGGGATACGTGGCGCAGACGAGGAATGGGCTGGACTTCCACGACCAGACCGGGCCGCAGCGGGCGGTGTAATCCGCAGCTTCGCCACCCTCTCTGCGTCGTCGCCCGCGAAAGCGGGCGGCCCAGCGCGCCGTGACCGTGCGCGACGGCACGATGTCAATCGCTGCGACCTGTGATTACCGGATTGGCCGTTTTCGCGGGCGATGACGCTGAGTTTCGATGGCGATTGACGTTCCTCAGCCGGCTCTATTTATTCATCCAGCATTCCGCGACGGAGAGAATATCCATGCCCGCCCTCAGCGAGCGCCTCAACACGCCGATCTCGACCGCCGAGCTCGAGCGGCGCTGGAAGGCGGTGCGCACCGCCATGCAGGCCGGGAAGATCGATGTTCTGCTGATGCAGAACAACAACGATCACATGGGCGGCTATGTGCGCTACTTCACCGACATGCCGGCCGTGAACGGCTATCCCAACACGGTCGTGTTCCCGCGCGACGCCGACATGACGGTGGTGACGCAAGGTCCGTTCGGCGGCGTGCAGGAGCTGCCGCACGAGGGCGACGGCACGTGGCGCGGCGTCAAGCGCGTGCTCACGACGCCGAGCTATTCGTCGGTGCACTACTCCAAGGACTACGACCCGGAGCTCGCCGCCACCGCGCTCGAGCCCTACGCCAAGGCGACCATCGGGCTCGTCGGCACCTATCAGATGTCGTTTGCGGCGGTCGATTACATCAAGCGGCGCTTTCCCAACGCGACCTACGTCGATGCGACCGACATGGTCGACCGCATCAAGGTGATCAAAAGCGCCGACGAGATGGATCTGATCCGCCGCACCTGCCGCATGCAGGACGGCGCCATGCAGGCGGCGTTCGCGGCCGTGAAGCCCGGCATGCGCGACAGCGACGTGTCGGCGATCGCGACGCATTACAGCCAGCGCAACGGCAGCGAGCAGGGAATCTATCTGTGCGCCTCCTCGCCGATCGGCCAGCCCGGGCGCATCAACATGCGGCACGTGCAGAACCGGGTGATCCAGAAGGGCGATCAGATCGCGCTCCTGGTGGAGGACAGCGGACCTGGTGGATTCTATGCCGAGCTCGGCCGCACCTGCGTGGTCGGCCGCGCACCGCAGGAGATGAAGGACGAGCTCGCGTTCGTCAAAGAGGCGCGCAAGGTCACGCTGGACCTGCTCAAGCCCGGCACACCCAGCCGCGACATCTGGGAAGCGTTCAACGCCTTCATGCGCCGGAACGGCCGGCCCGAGGAGGCACGGCTCTACTGCCATGGCCAGGGCTACGACCTGGTCGAGCGGCCGCTGATCCGCCACGACGAGCCGATGGCGATCGAGAAGGACATGAACATCGTCGTGCACCCGACCTACATCCACAAGGGCTACGTCAACTGGCTGTGCGACAACTATTTCATCACCGGGAACGGCCCCGGCGACCGGCTGCACCAGTTTCCCGAGGCGATCACCGAGGTCGAGTGAAACCGTTTCTGCGTAACGCGTGCGGCCGCGGGGGCCGGGCCGACGTCGCACCCGGCCGGATACCAAGCATTTACCTGAACGAGTGCTAACCCAGACGATTAGGAATGGAGTAATCGGCACGGGGCAAGTTGCGGACACTCAGGAATGGACGGGTGTAAGCAATGACTAACGATTTGGGCCTCGCGAGCTTCGTCACCAGCGCCGCCGCGCACCGCCGCATCACATTCGGCGACGTGCGCCGCTTGCAGCGGGACTATCTGCCGGACGGCATCACGACACGCGAGCAGGCCGAAATGCTGACGGCGCTCGCCCCCCAGATCGAGCACGCCGACCGCAGCTGGCGGCAGTGGTTTGCCGCCGCGCTTGCCGATTTTGCGACGAAGAGCGCAGGGAGCGAGGCCACGACGCGTGACGAGACCATCGCGTGGCTGGAGCAGCTGTCAAAAACGCCCGGCATGGTCAAACGGATCAGCCGTAAGCTCGCGCGTGAGCTCCGCCGTGGCGCCGAGCTCGCCGAGGCTCCGGTCATCGCGGCCGAAGAAACGGCCGTGGCCGCCGGCGTGCCGCAGGAGGCAATCGCGCCCTCCGCCGAACAGCACCATGACCGCGACGAGACCGAGCGCCGCAAGCGGACGCGGGCCGCCAAACGGTCGCGCATCATCGTGCGACGCGCTCCCGCCAAGCCGACCCGGCCGCAGCGCAAGCTCGACGCGATGCCGCTCGCTGTCATGCCGACTCAATGGGTCTGGTCGCCACTGATGGCGGCGCAGCACCTGCAGATCCAGCTGGCCGCGCCTGTCCTGTAAATCGGGCCCGCCTTCGCAACGGCACTGCGGCCGACGATTAGGGCACACCGACCTTGGCTGCGCTGGCGACCGCCGCCGCATGCGTTCAGGGTATCTGTCTCAGTGAGCGGTTGATCGTCGCAACCGCCTCGGCGAATTCTTCGAATTCGCTGTTTTCGAATGCGACGTATTGTTTGTTTCCGGTCGCAACGATCGCCAGAACCACATAGGGGTCATCAGACTCGTTCTGACGTTTCAAGCGCAGCGACATCGTGGTCCAGCCGGCGTTGGCAGAGGTGTCGACCTGCTGGATGACCTTGCCGGTCATCACGTGCTTGAGCGTCTGGAATATGCCCACGAGTGCCCCTCCGGTCAGGTACGATGTATTATACTACTTCTCGCGGGGTGACCGCCGAGGTTTTGCACGGGGTCGGGGCTCACCCGCGCGTCGCGGTTCTTTGATCATGCGCTTGGGCTGGTAGGGACTCTCCGGGTTCACATCGATATCCACGACGTCGACGCAGCCTTGCGGCTGGGTGTGACTGGCACCCGCGATCCACGGCCCGTCGCGGAGCTCGGCGCCGCTGACCTTCGACACCCACAGGCACCGCCATTCGCCGCCGCGCGGCAAGCCGGAGCTGCTTCCGCCGCCGAATTGATACGTCAGCGCCTTTTCCTCGCCGTCGTGCGAATGGCCGAGAACGATCGGGCAAAGCTCGCGCGGATGGCCGCCGTACATGCAGTGCAACGGCTTGCGCAGGCGCATCGCTCGCTCGAAGAGGGCGTAGGTTCGGCTTGCCATCGCGATTCTTGCCGAAGACGAATTGACGCAATCGCTCGCCGCCCATGGTTCGAGACGCGCCGCTCTGCGGCGCGCCTCACCATGAGGGAGAGCAAGTGGTGGGCTAAGGGGCCTTCGCGGCGAGCTCAACGATCGGCCGTATGTCGGCGACCGCCTCGATGTCCCACAGGCGTTCGCGCAGGTCGGCGGCGCAGGGGGCGCCCAGCACCGGCTCGACCAGCTCGTCGAACTTGGCCTTGAGGCCGGCGTCATCGAGCGGGACGATGCGCGAGCCGAGCGCCTCGTCCGCTTGGCGCGTGAAGGTGCCACGCGGCGTCGTCACGCTGACGCGCGCGGGGCGCAGGCGGGGGTAGAGGCGATCGATCTCGGGCGGCGCGCTCACGTGCAGCAGGCTTGCGATACGCGCGAAAGCCGGCTCGCGCCGGGCGGCGTCGTCGAAGTCCTTCATCTTGATGCCGCGCCGGGTGAGCGCCAACCCGATCAGGAACGGGAAGCTGAGCTGAGCACTGGCGAAATCGTCCCATCCCGTGTGGGCGTGCTCGGCCGCGATGCGATAGGTCTCGACGTCGATGCGGCTGACCTCGTCTGCTGCGATCTTCTCGTCGTTGGCGAGGCCGATCAGCGCCTCGACGGCGGGCTGGATGTGGCGGCAGCACGCATAAGGCTTGATGTAGCAGTCGGTGATGCCGAAGGGCGGCGGCAGCGTGATCGGCCGCGCCTTGTCGATGCGGCCGAACGCAAAGGCCTGCATGAAGCCGTCGCGCGACTCGATCACGTTGGGCGGACCTTGCACGCCTTGCTCGGCCAACAGCGCCGCCTGCAAGCCCTCGCGCGAGGCATGGCCGGCGTGCAGGCGCTTGATGTCGGCGCCCCCGTTGACGAAAGCAAAAAGGCCGGACGCGCTCGACGCCGCGATGCCCATGGCGTCGGCAAGCTGTGCCCGCGTGAGGCCGCGCAGCTTGGCGACCGCCGCCGCGGCGCCGAACACCGCGCAGGCGCCGGTGGGATGAAATCCGCGCTGGCGCAGGTCGGGATGGCAGGCGCGCGCGATGGCGATCGGGATCTCGTAGCCGGCGACGATCGCCTCGATCAGTATTTTTCCGCTGGTGCCCTTGTGGTAGCCGACCGCAAGCACCGCCGGGATGACGGTGCACCCGGGGTGCACCGAGCCCTGGCGAAAACCGTCGTCGAGCTCGATGCCGTGCGCGGCGGTGCCGCCCAGGAAAGCGGCGTCGAGCAGGTCGGCGCGCCGGACGCGGCCCGGCACCGGGATCTGTCCCTCGCCGCGCACCGACGCGACCACCGCCTCGGCGCGGCTCGCGACATCACCGGGCGCGCCCGCGATCATCACGCCGACGGTGTCGAGCAGATGACGACGCGCATAGTGGCGCGTCTCGGCGTCGAGCGCCGCGTATTCAAGTGTGTGCGCGAAATCGACCAGCGCATCGGTGGCGCCGGCGGCGGGCGCCAGCTCGTGGACGGCCTCGGCGTGCGACATGAGGGTTCCTCGCCAAACGGGATCAACGTGACGATTATAGCAGGGTTCGCACCACTGCATCGACCGCGACCACGCCCTGTCCGACCGGCCGCACGATCAGCGGATTGATCTCCGCCTCGGCGATGCTCGGGTCGTCGGCGAGGCGCGAGAGCGCCATGATCGCGTGCGCGAGCGCATCGAGGTCGCCTGCCGGCTTGCCGCGATAGCCGGCGAGGGCCTGGAAGCCGCGCACCTCGGCGATCATCTCGCACGCCGTCGCGAGATCGACCGGCGCGAGCCGCAGGCTGCGGTCGCGATAGATCTCGGTGAAGATGCCCCCGACCGCGACCATCACGAGCGGGCCGACGTCACGGTCGACCCGGTAGCCAACCAGCGCCTCGCCGATGCCCGTCAACATTGGTTGCACGAGCACGCGGTCGAGCCGGTGGCCGTGTGTCGCGACCGACGCGCGCATCTTGTCGACGGCGGCGACAAGGGCGGCGCCATCGGCGATGCCGAGTACGACGCCGCCGATGTCCGACTTGTGCGCGATCTCGGCCGACAGGATCTTGGCGGCGACCGGATAAGGGAACGGAGGCCCGGGCGGCGTGTGGATCGCGCCATCCAGCGCGACCGACGGCGGGCGCGCGATGCCGATCCGGTCGAGCAGCGTGTAGGCTTCGAGCTCGTCGAGCAGACGGCCCGTCCCGGACCGCGCCGGCGGTTGCGGCCCGCTCAGCCGTGGAACGCGCCGGCGCAACGCAGCAGCGACCGCGTCGGCGCAGGCCTCCGGCGTGCGGAAGGCCGGGACGCCCGCGGCCGCGAGCTGCGCGAGCGCGGCGGGCGCGTCAGGCACCATGTAGGCGGCGAGCGGGCGCGCGGCGAGCGCGCTGTCGATGATCGGCTTGACGGACTTCTCCGGCTGCGAGCGCGCCGAGGAGCCGATCACCGACAGCACCATGTCGAACTCGGGCGCGCTCAACAGAATGTCGAGCGTCGCCTTCACGGATTCGTAGTTGGCGCCCGCGATCGTCAGGTCGACGATGCGCGCCTGCGCGGCCTTGATGCCGGCGGCGGCGAGACGAGCGAAGGTTTCGGCGCTCGGCTGCGCGATCGTGACCCCGCGCATTGCCAGCGGATCGACCACCGTGGTGGCGCCGCCCGCCGTGGTGGTGACGACTGCGACCGCGGGCGCCCGCGCCTCGCGTTTGCGCGGCGGCACACGGCCGAGCAGCGGCAGACCCTCGATCAGCGCCTCGAAGGTCTCGACGCGGGCGATGCCGCAATCGGCCAGGAACGCATTGGCGACGTCGTCCTCGCCGGCGAGCGCGCCGGTATGAGTCGCAGCGAGCTCGCGCGCGGCCGACGAGCGGCCGAGCTTGTAGGCGAGCACCGGCTTTCCTCTTGCGCCCGCCGCGAGCGCGAAGGCGCGCAGCGTGTGGGCATTGCGCAGGGTCTCGAGGAAAAGGAGATAGCCGTCGATGTCGGGGTCATCGAGGGTCGCGGCGCAGATCTCGCCGAGCGAGAGGTCGACCTCGTTGCCGACCGAGACCGCGCCCGCAAAGCCGACGTGGCGCGCCTTGCCGCGCGACAGGAGCGCACCGATCATGGTGCCGCTGTGCGAGGCGACGAAGATGCGGCCCGCGGGCAGATCCTTCTCGTCGAGCGCCGCATTGGCGGTGAGCATCACGCCTTCGCGCAGGTTGACGACGCCGAGGCTCGACGGACCGACAAGACGCAGGCCGGTCTTCTGCACCACGTCGCGCAGCCGCGCCTCGCGCGCGACACCCGCGGCGCCGGTCTCGGCGAAGCCGTCGGCGAGCACGGTCGCGACCTTCACGCCGAGGCGACCGCATTCTTCCACCGCCTCGACCGCGGACTCTGTGCCGGTGACGATGTAGGCGTGCTCCGGCACCTCGGGCAGCGCCGCGAGCGACGGCCAGGCGCGCTCGCCCAGCACCTCGTCGCGCCGCGCGTTCACCGGAAAGACGCGGCCCGCGTAACCCATCTGCCGCAGGAATTTGAGCGGGCGGCCGGGCGCCTTGGTCGGATCGTTGGACTGGCCGACGATCGCGACGGAGCGAGGGGAGAGGAGGAATTGGCGGAGGGTGGGCATCGATCAGAGCTCGCGCGGCGTTGCGCGAAACGTGAGTAAAGCACTGCGGCTGCGCTCCCCGGGGGCGGGGGCCGGAGGCAAATTCAGAGCAAGCGTAGTCCCCCCACCCCTCGCTACGCGGCTTCGCCGCTTCGCTCGACCCTCCCCGCCAACGGGCGGGAAGGTAGCCGTGCTGCATCTCATTGCCCGAACTTCGGCCACAGCATTCGCGGAGCCCATCATCTTACTCACTGCGTCTTGATGCCGGCCTTGCGCACGATCGGTGACCACTTCGCCTCCTCGGCCGCGATATCCGCCGCGTAGACCTCCGGCGTGCTCGCCAGCACTTCGGCGCCGAGGGCGGCGAAGTGCTGCGCGACGTCCGGCGCGGCGAGCGCATTGCGTAGCGCCGCATTCAGCTTGTCGACGATCGGCCGCGGCACGCCGGCCGGCGCGACGATGCCGTAATGCAGCTCCTCCGCATAGCCCGCCAGGCCGGCCTGCGCGATGGTCGGCAAATCGGGAAAGAGCGATGAGCGGGCGCTGCCGGTCACGGCGAGCGCGCGCACGTTGCCGTCGCGCACGAGCCCGACCGCGGCGGGCAGCGGGCTGAACATCATGTCGACCTGGCCGCCGAGCAGATCGGTGAGCGCGGGCGCGTTGCCTTTGTAGGGAATCTGCGTGAGCGTGACGCCGGCCATCTGCGCGAACAGCTGCGCCGCCAGCTGCACGCTGTTGCCGCCGCCGGTCGACGCGAAGGTAAGCTTGCCGGGCGCCGCCTTGGCGCGCGCGATGAGCTCCTGGATCGAAGCGGCGCCGACCGATGCGTTGATCAGCAGCACGTTCTGGCTCTTCGCCATCAGACCCACGGCTGAGAAATCCTTGCGCGGATCGTAGCCGACATGGGCGTAGATCGACGGGTTGATGGCGAGCGAGCTGGTCGCGACCAGCAGCGTGTAGCCGTCGGGCGCGGCGCGCGCGATCTGGCGGGTCGCGATGGTGCCGCCGGCGCCGCCGCGGTTCTCGACCACGATCTCGCGGCCGAGGGCGGCGCTCATCTTGGCCGCCACAATGCGCGCGATCACGTCGTTGCCGCCGCCCGGCGGATAGGGAACGACGAGCATGATCGGGCGTGCGGGGTAGTCGTCCGCGTGGGCGACACCCAGCGTGACTGCAAGCAGCACGTAGAACAGCAGAGAGGCGACGGCGCTTCGTATCATGGTGCGTCTTGACTGCATGATTTTGCGAAATCGCGCAATCGACGAGGAAGACGTGGATGGCCGGGACAAGCCCGGCCATGACGGGTTACGGTGGGCCGCGTCACGGGAATACATCCAATGGACTTCGGCGTCTTCGATCATCTCGACCGCTACGACGGGCCGCTGCCCGATTATTACGAGGCGCGGCTCAAGCTGGTCGAGTTGTACGACAAGGCGGGCTTCTACGCGTATCACGTCGCCGAGCACCACGCGACGCCGCTCGGCATGGCGCCCTCGCCGAGCGTGTTTCTCGCCGCGGTGGCGCAGCGCACCAAGCGGCTGCGCTTCGGGCCGATGGTCTACGCGCTGCCGCTCTACCATCCGCTGCGGCTGCTCGAGGAAATCTGCATGCTCGATCAAATGAGCGGCGGGCGGCTCGACATCGGCTTCGGACGCGGCGCCTCGCCGATCGAGCTCGCCTATTTCGGGCAGGATCCGAAGCTGGCGCCGGCGATCTATGCGGAAGGCGTCGAGCTGATCCTGAAAGGAATGACCGAGAAGACGCTGAGCTTTACTGGCGAGCATTTCCGCCTCGACAAGGTGCCGATGGCGATCGCGCCGCTGCAGAAGCCGCATCCGCCCGTGTGGTACGGCGTACATTCACCCGATGCCGCCGAGCGCGCGGCGCGGCGCGGACTGCACACGATCAACCTCGACCCGGTCGACGAGACACGAGCGTGCTCGGAGCGCTATCGCGCGGTGTGGCGCGCGACGCACGGCGACGCGCCGCTGCCCAAGCTCGGGCTGGGGCGCTTCATCGTGGTGGCGGACAGCGACGAGGCCGCGCTGGCGCTGGCACGCCGCGCCTATCCGAAGTGGCATGAGGCGTTCACGTTCCTGCCGCGCCTGCACGGCTACAAGCAGATGCATCCGCGGCCAACGGATTTCGATACGCTCGCTGCGCGCGGCCAGGGATTTGCCGGCTCGCCCATCAGCGTGACGCGGTGGCTGCGCGCGCAGCTCGACGAGACGCAGACGAATTATGTGGTGGGGCAGTTCGCGTTCGGCGATCTCACGCCGGCCGAGTTCATGCGCTCGGTGGAATTGTTCGCGCAGCACGTGATGCCGGCATTGCGCCCGTAGGGTGGCCCGCGCCGGTTCACGTCCGGCGCGGCGATACGCGTCCCCAATCCATGTACGACGGGACGGCTTCGCGTCCGTCGCGGTGGCGCCCGCCGGCGCAGGCCGCATACCAGGCGGCTGCCGCGCCGACCAGCGCGGCGGCGCCGGCCATGAACCCGAGCAGGAGCGCGGTGTGGCGCGCCCGGTCGATATCGGTCTTGGCCTCGCCGGCGACCTCCATCACGCGGCGGTCCGCGTCGGCCGGAGCGAGGCCGGTCGTCACGGCGACGAGACGCACCAGGTAGGCACGGTCATCCGCCCGCATTCCGTTGTGACCCGACGTCGTCAGCAGGATACGGGCGGCTTCCGAGCGGGTGTAGTTCAGGTCGCCAGACGGGCGGCGCTCACCGCGAAACAGCCGATCGAGATCGAAGGCAATAAGGTTTTCCCCGGCGACCGAAGAGGCCTGGCCGGCACTCGTGCCGGACGGCGCGATGAGGCGAGGCGCGGCTTCGAGGACCGCGAGCGCCATCAATCCGGTCAACAGGGTGGCAAGCGCCCACACGACAAGGCCATGCAAGCCGTCGCGAAACTCGACGTCCTCGACCGGCGCGTCGGCAAAACGCGCGCGCAGGCGCGCCGCCACATAGCCGCCGAAGCCATACGATACCAGCGCCACCAGCAGCAGATAGAGCCCGGAGAGCAGCACGAGCGCCATCGAGGCGTCGCGCCACGTGGGTGCCGTCGAGCTCACCGACAGCCCGAGCGCGATGGCGAAGCTGTGCAGCACGAATGCCAGCGCCGCCGCCGCAAATGCGCCGGCGACGACCGGCGTCCAATGGAGACCGACCACCGTTCCTTCCACGAGCGGTCCGGCACGTGTGGTTTCCGACATGCTCATGGGAACACCCTCGCCCCGGACGGTCATCGAAGACCGAGGAAGGAAAGGATGAACATGATCACGACGATCAGACCGATAAGGTAGATCAAGCCGCCCATTTGTCGTCCTCGCAACTCGCGCCGGGTGCGGCGCGACTGCAGAGCCAACCGACGATGGTCGCGAATGTTCCGTCGCGGCGAACACGATCAGGCCATGTTCGCTGGCGAACGTTTCGGGTGCGCTGCACACAGGCCGTCGCGACCCGATTCAGGCGGCGAGCCCGCCTTTCCCCTCGATGAACCGCGCGATTGCGTCCACGCCCTGCCCGATGCGCAGGTTGGTGAGCACAAATGGCCGCGCGCCGCGCATCTTCCGGGCGTCGCGCTCCATGACCTCGAGCGAGGCGCCGACATGCGGCGCGAGATCGATCTTGTTGATGACGAGGAGATCGGAACGCGTGATGCCGGGGCCGCCCTTGGACGGGATCTTGTCGCCGGCCGCGACATCGATGACGTAGATGGTGAGATCCGCGAGCTCGGGTGAGAACGTGGCGGCGAGGTTGTCGCCGCCGGATTCGACCAGGATCAGGTCGAGGTCGGGGAAGCGCTTGCGCATGTCTGCGATCGCCGCAAGGTTGATCGAGGCGTCCTCGCGGATCGCGGTGTGCGGGCAGCCGCCGGTCTCGACGCCGGCGATGCGCTCGGGCGCGAGCGCGCCGGAGCGCACGAGATATTCCGCGTCCCACTTGGTGTAGATGTCGTTGGTGATCGCCGCGATGTCGTAGCGCGCGCGCAGGCGCTTGCACAGCGCGTCCATCAGCGCGGTCTTGCCGGAGCCGACCGGGCCGCCGATGCCGACCCGCAAGGGGCCATGCGTATGATCGCGGGACGTGGGCATCGGGATCAGCTCCGAAACAGCCGCGTGTACTGCGTCTCGTGGCGCATCGAGGCAACGTCGGCGCGGAAGGCCGCACTGCCGACGTCATCGAGCGCCGTCGCCATGGCGCGCTCGGCCGTGGCGGCGGTCGCCGGCTCGAGCGCCGCCAGCACGCGCTGGCCATCGGTCTGGCCGAGCGGGATCAGCCGTACGCCCGCCGAGATCAGGTTGGCGGCGGCGGCATGCAGATAGGCATGCAGTGCGGGTGCGAGCGGAATGCCATGGCCCGCGGCCGTGGCGGCGACGGCGACCGGATAGGCGACGGCGCCGTCCCACAGGGCGGCGAGCCGATCGTGCGCCGCGCAGGGCCACGCGGCGCGCACCGCTTCGACGAAGGCGCGGCCCTGACTGGTGGTCTCGAGGTGGCGTTCCTTGGACGGGCAGAGCGCAACGCCGAGCTCGGCGACCGCGCGCAGCGCCGCGCCGTCGCCCGCTTGCGTCGCCCGATGCGTGTTGGCGAAGATCGCGGCGTCGCAGAAGACGCCGCCGTCCGCGATGACGACGTCAAGCCAGCTCCGCAGCGTGGACGCATCCGTGATATCGCCCGCCCCGACCGCCCACTCGATGCCGCTGGAATAGGAGAAGGCACCGACGGGAAACGCCGGCGAGAGCCACGCCATCAGGCGGTAGAGCGCCCCGGTTTCAAATCCGTCTTTGCCACTTGCGACTGCGCCGGCGCTCCCCTCCACCCGCGAGCCCTCGGGTCCTGCTTTCGGCAAGCCCAAGGACAAGCTCCGCAAGTGGCGGGGAGGGTTCGGGGTCGGGGGACGGCCGCGAGTCATGAGCAAGTGTAGCCCCCCACCCCCCGCTGCGCGGCTTTACCGCCTCGCTCGACCCGCTCGGCCAGCGAGTGGCAGGGTAACCGAGTGGCGCCATGGGCGCCCTGATCACTGTACCTCCTAGACATGCCCATCTTTCTCGTCATGCCAATGCGCGTACGCGCCCTGTTCGGGATCGAAGGGTGCCTCGACGGGCGTCAACGTCGCCCCCAGCCCGCGAAGCATCGCCTCGAGCACGTGATCGCGGCGGATGCGCAGCTTGTCGCCCATGACCTGCACCTCGACGTGGCGGTTGCCGAGATGCCAGGCGATACGCAGACCGTCGGGCTCGCTCGCTGACGCGATCTCGACCAGCGGCTCGGGCTTGCCGACCACGCGCACGATCGAGCCATCGTCGAGCACGAGGCCGTCGCCGTCGCGCAGCATGGCGGCGTGCGGCAGGTCGAGCAAAAAGCGCGTGCCGGCCTCGCCGGTCATGACCAAGCGCCGGCGATGGCGATCGTCGGCCGCGAGCACGACGCGGTCGACGACCTTCGCGGCGCTCGCCTCTTCGCGCTTACGGATGTCGAGGGCTCGTTTCACGCCGATAGACACCATGTTCGTCATGGCCGGGCTTGTCCCGGCCATCCACCTCTTACTCCAAGCCCGCAAGACGTGGATGCGCGGGACCAGCCCGCGCATGACAGGATTAAAACAGGAAATACCGCTGCGCCATGGGCAGCACCTCGGCGGGTGCGCAGGTCAGGAGCTCGCCGTCGGCGCGCACCTCGTAGGTTTCGGGGTCGACGTCGATCTTCGGGGTCGCGGCGTTGTGGATCATGCTCTTCTTCGAGATGTCGCGGGTGTGCGACACGGCGACCAGCTGTTTCTGGATGCCGAGCTTCTTGGCCAAGCCGGCCTGCACCGCCGCCTTGGAGACGAACACCACCGAACTTGCGGTGAGCGAGCGGCCGAAGGCTGCGAACATCGGCCGGTAATGCACGGGCTGCGGCGTCGGGATCGAGGCGTTGGGATCGCCCATCGGCGCCGCGACGATCGAGCCGCCCTTGATGATGCAGTCGGGCTTGACGCCGAAGAACGCGGGCGACCACAGCACCAAGTCGGCGAGCTTGCCCTTCTCGATCGAGCCGATCAGCTTCGACACGCCGTGCGCGATCGCGGGGTTGATGGTGTACTTGGCGACATAGCGCCGGGCGCGGAGGTTGTCGTTGTCGCCCCTCTCCTCTTTGAGGCGCCCGCGCTGCTTCTTCATCTTGTCCGCCGTCTGCCAGGTGCGGATGATCACCTCGCCGAGCCGGCCCATGGCCTGGCTGTCCGACGACATCATCGAGAGCGCGCCGAGATCGTGCAGAATATCCTCGGCCGCGATGGTCTCCTTGCGGATGCGGCTTTCTGCAAACGCAAGATCCTCGGCGATCGACGGATCGAGATGGTGGCACACCATCAGCATGTCGAGATGCTCGTCGATGGTGTTCTTGGTGAACGGCCGTGTCGGATTGGTCGAGGACGGAAGCACGTTCTCAAGTCCCGCGACCTTGATGATGTCCGGCGCATGGCCGCCGCCGGCGCCCTCGGTATGGAAGGCGTGAATGGTGCGGCCCTTGAACGCCGCGATCGTGTCCTCGACGAAGCCCGACTCGTTGAGCGTGTCGGTGTGGATCATCACCTGGATATCGTAGTCGTCGGCAACCGAGAGGCAGCAGTCGATCGCGGCCGGCGTCGTGCCCCAGTCCTCGTGCAGCTTGAGCGCGCAGGCACCGGCCTTGACCATCTCCTCCAGCGCGGCCGGGCGCGATGCGTTGCCCTTGCCGGCAAAGCCGAGATTGACCGGGAACGCGTCCGCGGCCTGGATCATGCGGGCCATGTGCCAGGGCCCGGGCGTGCAGGTGGTCGCGTTGGTGCCGGCGGCGGGGCCGGTGCCGCCGCCGAGCAGCGAGGTGACGCCCGACATCAGCGCCTCCTCGATCTGCTGCGGGCAGATGAAGTGGATGTGGGTGTCGAAGCCGCCGGCGGTGAGGATCTTGCCTTCGCCGGCGATCACCTCGGTGCCGGGGCCGATCACGATGGTGACGCCGGGCTGGATATCCGGGTTGCCGGCCTTGCCGACGGCAAAAACCTTGCCGTCCTTGAGGCCGACATCGGCCTTCACGATGCCCCAATGGTCGAGGATCAGCGCGTTGGTGATGACCGTGTCGACCGCGCCCTGCCGGTTGGTCATCTGGCTCTGGCCCATGCCGTCGCGGATCACCTTGCCGCCGCCGAACTTCACCTCCTCGCCATAAGTAGTGAAATCCTTCTCGACCTCGATGATCAGATCCGTGTCGGCGAGCCGCACCCGGTCACCGACGGTCGGGCCGAACATGTCCGCATAGGCGGCGCGTGAGATCTTGGCCATCGCGATATCCGTTCGTCAGAGCTTGCGGCCGTCGACTTTTTTGACCTTGAGCGAGTCCAGATCGACGCCATCGAGGCAGCGCACGTTGATGGCGACGATGTCGGCGCCGTCATTCGGGCGCTTGCCGCGCGCAAACGACTGCACGCCGCAAGTCGAGCAGAAGAGATGGTGGATGACGTGCTTGTTGAACTGATACTCGGTGGTCGCATCCGCGCCCGACAGCAGCTTGAAATCCTGCGCGGGCGCGAACGCCAGCATGAAGCCCATGCGGCCGCAGCGCGAGCAGTTGCAGGCGATCACTTCATCGATATCGGCGGCGACCTCGTAGCGTACCGCGCCGCATTGGCATCCACCGATGTAGGTCTTTTTCATAGCTTTCCCATGACGTCTTGCCTGAAGCCGTAGATCGTGCGTTTGCCGGCGAGCGCAACGAGGGTGATCTCGCGCGTCTGGCCGGGCTCGAAACGTACGGCGGTGCCGGCCGCGATGTCGAGCCGCATGCCGCGCGCTCGTCTGCGATCGAACTTCAGCGCCGGATTGGTCTCGAAGAAATGATAGTGCGAGCCGACCTGGATCGGCCGATCGCCCGTGTTCGCAACCGCGAGCGTCACGGTCTTGCGGCCGGCATTGAGCGTGAGGTCGCCGGGCCGGATGAAGAGCTCGCCGGGGGTCATCGATTATGTCTCCACTTGCTCCTCCTCATGGCCGGGCTTGTCCCGGCCATCCACGTCTTCGGCACCGAAGCAAGACGTGGATGCCCGCGACAAGCGCGGGCATGACGGCGAATGTTGAAACGCCGCGTCATCACCTTATCGGGTCGTGCACGGTGACGAGCTTCGTTCCGTCGGGGAACGTCGCCTCGACCTGGATGTCGTGGATCATCTCGGCAATGCCGTCCATCACCTGGGCGCGCGTGATCACATGTGCGCCCGCCTGCATGAGATCGGCGACGCTCTTGCCGTCGCGCGCGCCTTCGAGGATGAAATCGGAGATCAGCGCGACCGCCTCCGGATGATTGAGCTTGACGCCGCGATCGAGGCGGCGCCGCGCCACCATGGCGGCCATGGCGATCAGCAGCTTGTCCTTTTCGCGCGGCGTGAGATTCATGCAAGCCTCAATTGACCCAAAGCCTTGGCAGAGGACCGATCGCCAGCGCACCAAGCACGGCGGCAAAATCGCGCCGCAACGTAACCGCATCGGGCGCGACGAGGCGAGCGACCGCAATGCCATTCCAGGCCGAGATGCCGACGTCGCCCGACATGTCGAGCGCGCCCACCGCCTCGATGTGGCGCGCCTCGCCGGGCACGAGCAGCACGGTGGCGAGCGCGCGGCCGCCGGCCGCGACGGCGCGCTGCGCGAGGTTCTCGTTGATGGCGCCGCCGAGGCGCACGGATTCGGCGAACACGAGCTTGCCGCCGAGGCGAACGCGCCAGCGGTCGACCAGCTCGCCCTGCTCCACCGTCTCGCCCATGGCGGCGCGGCCGAACACGACGGCCTCTGCGAGAACGAGCGCGGCGCCCTCCGCGAGATCGACCTCGATGCGGCGATCGAGGCGGGCGCGATCGAACAGAATGGTTTCCTGCGGCAGCCAGCGCAGCATGGCGCCGGCAGACGCCGCAAGGCGCACCGCGACGCGCGTGGCAGGGCCGAGCGAGCGATAGACCTTCTCGGCCGCCGTGGTGCCGACGAGGAGGCGCGCGTTGGCGCCGGCCGCGACGTCGATGTCGAAACAATCACCGCCCGTCATGCCGCCGGCGGTGTTCACCAGCACGGCTTCGAGCTCCGAACCGACTGCATTGGGAAAGCGCACGCGCAGCGAACCGCGCTCGGCGACCTGCGTGCGCCGGGTCGCGCCGCGGTCGGCCGCGACTGCGAGCATGACGCGGCCTTCCGCCCGGTTGGCGGCGATGAGCTCGGCATGTGCAGCGTCGGTGGACACGGGACCTTCTTTCCCCTCCCCGCTTGCGGGGGAGGAACGCGCGCGAAGTGCGCCAGGAGGGGGCAAGTCGGCAAACGCAGAGCAAGCGGCGCCCCCTCCCCCACCCTCCCCCGCAAGCGGGAGAAGGGGCGCGCATGCGTTCGCGGCAAGCTATAGCGCCATCGCGCGCCGCAAGGCTCCTTCGTCCAATGTCGCGCGGTCGCCCGCATAAGTGATGCTGCCGCGATCCATGACCACGAAATGATCGCCGAGCTCGCGGGCAAAGTCGAGATACTGCTCGACCAGCACGATCGCCATCTGACCGAGGCCGCGCAGATACGTGATGGCGCGCCCGATGTCCTTGATGATCGACGGCTGGATACCCTCGGTGGGCTCGTCGAGCAGGAGCAGCCGCGGGCGCATCACCAGGGCGCGGCCGATGGCGAGCTGCTGCTGCTGGCCGCCGGAGAGATCGCCGCCGCGCCGGCGCAACATGCTTTGCAGCACCGGAAAAAGCGAGAAGACGTCGTCCGGAATGGTTCTTTCTCCGCGCCGCAGCCGCGCGTAGCCGGTCTCGAGGTTCTCCTCGACGGTGAGCAGCGGGAAGATATCACGCCCCTGCGGCACGTAGGCGATGCCGCGGCGCGCCCGCTCGTAGGGCCGCAGCGACGTGATGTCGTGGCCTTCCCACATGACCCGGCCTGCGCTCACCGCATGCTCGCCGATGAGCGCACGCAAGAGACTTGTCTTACCGACGCCGTTGCGGCCGAGCACGCACGTAACCTTGCCGGGCTCGGCATGCAGCGTAATCGCGCGTAGCGCCTGGGCGGCACCGTAATGCAGGTCGATTGCGGCCGCGTCCAGCATGATCAGCGTCCTAGATAAACTTCGATGACCCGCTCATTGGTCGAGACCTGATCGATCGAACCCTCGGCGAGCACCGAGCCTTCGTGCAGCACGGTGACGCGCACGCCGAGGTCGCGCACAAAGGTCATGTCATGCTCGACCACGACCACGGTCTTCTCGCGGTTGATCTGCTTCAGGAGCTCGGCGGTCTGGCGCGTCTCGGCGTCGGTCATGCCGGCGACCGGCTCGTCGACGAGCAAGAGCTTCGGCTCCTGGGCGAGCAGCATGCCGATCTCCAGCCACTGCTTCTGCCCGTGCGACAAGCTGCCGGCGAGGCGCTCGCGCACGGCCGAGAGGCGGATGGTGTCGAGAATCTCCCGAATACGGGCGGCCTCGGCGCCGCTCTCGCGCCAAAACAGGGCCGCACGAGCGCGGCGATCGGCCTTCAGCGCCAGGCGCAGATTGTCCTCGACGGTGTGACTCTCGAACACCGTCGGCTTCTGGAACTTGCGGCCGATGCCGAGCTCGGCGATCTCGGCCTCGTCGAGACCGGTGAGATCGTGCGCACCGTCGAACACCGCATCGCCGTCGTCGGGCCGCGTCTTGCCGGTGACGACGTCCATCATGGTGGTCTTGCCGGCACCGTTCGGCCCGATGATCGCCCGCATCTCGCCGGGCTCGATCATGAAGGAAAGGTTGTTGAGCGCCTTGAAGCCGTCAAACGATACCGTGATGCCGTCGAGATAGAGCAGCGCGGTCGTGGTCCTCGCGTCCATCGCCCCCTCCTCTACTCGGCCGGCCGCGGCATGGCGTCAGGCATCGGTATGGCGGCGGTTGCCTGCCTCGGGCTCGCGGCGCGGGCGCGCCGCTCGGCGACCAGATGGCGCAGCGTGCCGACGATGCCGCGCGGAAGCGCCAGGGTGACGATGACGAACAGGCCGCCGAGCACGAACAGCCAATAGGGCGCGAGGAAACCGGAGGTGAAATAGGTCTTGGCGTAGTTGACCAGGATCGCACCGATGATAGCGCCGCTGAGCGTCCCGCGCCCGCCGACCGCGACCCAGATCACCGCCTCGATCGAGTTGCCGGGCTCGAACTCGCTCGGATTGATGATCCCGACCTGCGGCACGTAGAGCGCGCCGGCGATGCCGGCCATGCAGGCCGACAAGGTGAAGACAAGAAGCTTGTAGGATTCGACGCGATAGCCGAGGAAGCGCGTACGCGCCTCGGCATCGCGGATCGCAATCAGCACCTTGCCGAATTTCGAGGCAACGATGGCACGGCAGACGATGAAGCCGAGCATGAGCGCAACCACCGAAAGCGCGAACAATGTATTGCGTGTCCCCTCCGCCTGCACGCTGAAGCCGAGGATGTCCTTGAAGTCGGTGAGCCCGTTGTTGCCGCCGAAGCCGAAATTGTTGCGGAAAAAGCCGAGCTTGAGCGCAAACGTCAGCGCCTGGGTGATGATCGAGAGATAGACACCGGTGACGCGGCTGCGGAACGCGAACCAGCCGAATACGAACGCGAGCACGCCCGGCACCAGAACCACCATCAGCGCCGCGTAGGCGAAGTGCTCAAAGCCGTACCAGTAGAACGGCAGCTCCTTCCAGTTCAGGAAGACCATGAAGTCGGGCAGAACCGGGTTGGCGTAGACGCCGCGGGCGCCAATCTGGCGCATCAGGTACATGCCCATGGCGTAGCCGCCGAGGGCGAAGAATGCGCCGTGTCCGAGCGAGAGGATGCCGCAATAGCCCCAGATCAAGTCGATCGAGAGGGCAAGCAGCGCGTAGCAGGTGTACTTGCCGAACAGCGACACTACGTAGGTCGGCACATGCAGCGGCGACGATGCCGGCACCGCGAGGTTGAGCACCGGAATCGCGATCGCAAGCGCCGCGAGCACGAGCAGAAACGCGGTCGCGCCGCGGTCGAACGAGCGTGCGACGAACGACGTCATCATGCTTCGACCGCCCGGCCCTTGAGGGCAAAGAGCCCGCGCGGACGCTTCTGGATGAACAGGATGATCAGCACCAGGATCGCGATCTTGCCGAGCACGGCGCCGGCGAACGGCTCGAGAAATTTGTTGGCGATGCCGAGCGAGAACGCGCCGACCAGCGTGCCCCACAGATTGCCGACGCCGCCGAACACCACGACCATGAAGCTGTCGATAATGTAGCCCTGTCCGAGATTGGGGCTGACATTGTCGATCTGCGACAGCGCGACGCCGGCGAGCCCGGCGACCCCCGAACCTAACCCGAAGGTGAGCGCGTCAATACGTGAGGTCGCGATGCCCATGGCGGCCGCCATGGCGCGGTTCTGCGTCACCGCGCGCATCTCGAGACCGAGCCGGGTGAAACGCAGGAGCCCGATCAGCGCGACGAAGACGGCGAGCGCGAAGCAGATGATCCACAGCCGGTTGTAGGTGATGGTGATGTGACCGAGCTCGAACGCGCCGCTCATCCATGACGGCGCGCCGACCTCGCGATTGGTCGGACCGAAGACAGTGCGCACCGCCTGCTGCAGGATCAGCGACAGGCCCCAGGTGGCAAGCAGCGTCTCGAGCGGCCGGCCGTAGAGGAAGCGGATGATGCCGCGCTCGACCAGCACGCCGATGGCGCCTGAAACCAGGAAAGCGAGCGGGATGGCGAGGAGCAGCGAATAGTCGAGCAGCATCGGGTCGTAGGCGCGGATGGCCTGCTGCACCACGAAGGTCACATAGGCGCCGAGCATGACCATCTCGCCATGCGCCATGTTGATGACGCCCATGACGCCGAACGTGATGGCGAGGCCGATGGCGGCGAGCAGCAGGACGGACCCGAGCGAGAGGCCATACCAGGCGTTCTGCACGGTCTCCCAGACCTGGAGGTTCTTCCTGATGCGCAGGCTTGCGGCTTCGGCGGCCTTGCGGACATCCGCGGGCTGGCTCGCCGGAATGCCGTCGAGCAGGGACAGCGCATCCTGGTCGCCGCGATCGGCGATGACTTCGACCGCCGCGATCTTGTCGGCGGGGCTCGCGTCATCCGCGTAGAGCACGACGGAGGCGCGCGCCTGCTGCAGCGTCCGCTTGACGCGCGCGTCGGTTTCCTGGCCGATCGCCTTGTCGAGCGCCGGCAGCACGCTCGCGTCGTGCGACTTGAACACCGCCTGGGCGGCGTCGTACCGGCGGCCGGAATCGCGCGCCATCAGGGTGAGGCCGCCGAGCGCGGCGTCGATCACGTTGCGCAGCCGGTTGTTGACGATGACGGTGTCGATGTCGTCGGGCGGCACCGTGGCGAGCTGGCCGGTCGCCGCGTCGGTGAGCTTGTCGTCTTTGGTCTTGATGTAGACCTTCTTCTCCTGCGCGCTGAACATCAGGCGCGCATCCTTCAGGGCTTGGAGGAGCGGCGCGGCCTGTGGGCTGCCGCTCGTCACGACGGCGTCGATCGCGTCACCCGTGTCGCTGAGCGAGCCTTGGGTGAATCCGGCGAGCGCGTCCTCGTAGGGGCCCGCATGGGCCGCCACGGCGACAAACACCACGGCGAGCGCGCATACGAACGCGCCGAAGCGGTCGTAGAGTCTGGACATCGGCAGTCAGGTCCCGGCAGCAGTCTTGGTGTTTGGAGGCGGCGGATGTTTCGCCGCCTCCGCGGGGATCAGACGCGATCCCGTGCATTCGCGATCAGTTGGCTATTGTTTGAGCATGATCTTTTCCGAGAACCGGCATCCACCCCCCGATCACGTCGGCGGCAGGCTTTTTCGGGATCATGCTCTAGGCCCCTCCACCACACCTCTTGGTGACGCGGTTGTAGTTGCCGCACTTGAGGTTCACCCAGTCGGCGTCGAGATCCTTCGAGCCCGGCAGGTAGTCCGACCAGGCGTCGCCAGGCACGAGGCCTTTGGTCTTCCACACCACGTCGAACTGTCCGTCGGCGCGAATTTCGCCGATGTAGACCGGCTTGGTGATGTGGTGGTTCGGCAGCAGCTCGGACATGCCGCCGGTGAGGTTCGGCGCCTTGATGCCGGGCAGCGCGTCGATCACCGTGTCGGGATCGACCGTCTTCGCCTTCTCGACCGCCTTCACCCACATGTTGAAGCCGATGTAATGCGCTTCCATCGGATCGTTGGTGGTGCGCTTCGGGTTCTTGATGAACTCGTGCCACGCCTTGATGAAGGCGGCATTGGCGGGCGTCTTGATCGACTCGAAGTAGTTCCACGCCGCGAGATGGCCGACCAGCGGCTTGGCGTCGAGACCCGCGAGCTCTTCCTCGCCGACCGAGAACGCGACGACCGGAATGTCGGTCGCCTTGATGCCCTGGTTGCCGAGCTCCTTGTAGAACGGCACGTTGGCGTCGCCGTTGATGGTCGAGACCACCGCGGTCTTCTTGCCGGCCGAGCCGAACTTCTTGATATCGGCGACGATGGTCTGCCAGTCGGAATGACCGAATGGCGTGTAGTTGATCATGATGTCCTCGTCCTTCACCCCTTTGAGCTTGAGGTAGGCCTCGAGGATCTTGTTGGTGGTGCGCGGATAGACGTAGTCGGTGCCGGCGAGCACCCAGCGCTTCACCGAGCCGCCGTCCTTGCTCATCAGGTAGTCGACGGCCGGGATCGCCTGCTGGTTCGGCGCGGCGCCGGTGTAGAACACGTTGCGCTCGCTCTCCTCGCCCTCGTACTGCACCGGATAGAACAGGATGTTGTTGAGCTCCTTGAATACCGGCAGCACGGATTTGCGCGACACCGAGGTCCAGCAGCCAAAGACGGCGGAGACCTTGTCCTTGCTGATGAGCTCGCGCGCCTTCTCGGCGAACAGCGGCCAGTTCGACGCCGGGTCGACCACGACCGGCTCGAGCTTGCGGCCGAGCAAACCGCCTTTCTCGTTCTGCTGCGCGATCAGCATCAGCATCACGTCCTTCAACGTGGTCTCGCTGATCGCCATGGTGCCGGACAGCGAATGCAGGATGCCC
>DASXCK010000223.1:0-9933 GCA_036491235.1 Xanthobacteraceae bacterium
GCCGCGTCTGGCGCATCGTCCTGCCCGCAATCGATCGTGATCGGGGCTCACCACGACCTCACGCATCGGTGACTCGCATGTCATTCGCCCGCGGAATTTATCCGCCCGCCCGCAAGTCTCCTCGTCGTCCACATCGAAACCGAAAGGAACACATCATGTCGAAGAAGCTCGTGATCACGACCATCGCAATCGTTGCGGCGCTCGCAACGCCTGTGCTCGCCGCCGACCGGCAGGCGAGTGACGACGCGGTCAATAATGCGCTCAGCTGGCAGGCAGCCCGCGGTGCCGTTGGCGCGGCCTACGCGTCGGCGGTCAGGCCGCGGACCATCAATGGCGCCTATGCGTCGGCGCGCATGCCGGAGGTTCGCGTCGCGCCAGCCTCCGACTTCCAGGGCGGATACCGCAACTGATTGATTTGGTGCGGCGCCGCTTGCGCTGCGTCGAGAAAGCAGCCGGCACCTGCCGGCTGCTTCCTTTTCGTCCCGGGCACGGCCGGCTGACGGTCGTGATCGACCCTCACCACGACGTCACGCAACGGTGACCGGCCACACGCACGCAGCCGGAATTTTCGCAAGCCCTCACAGGTCTCCTCATCATCCACATCGAAACCGAAAGGAACAGATCATGTCGACGAAACTCGCTCTCACGGCCGCGGCCCTCGTTGCGGTTCTCGCCGGCCCCGCGCTGGCGCATGGCCGTCCCACCGAGCATGCGCGCATCATGCACAGCGTGCCGGCGAACGCCTTCGCGTCCATGCGCGTCGATGCGCCGGCGCCGATCGCGGATCCGTATCGGAGCGACTTCCAGCTTCAGGGTCGGTTCTGATCGCGTAATCGGCGCGACGCTCCCCTCCCGTCGCGCCATATGAGAGAGCGGCCGGTGCCCCCCGCCGGCCGCTCTTTTATTTTCGGGGAATTCGACGCCGCGAACGCAAATGTACTTCCGCTCGGCCATCAACTCGGATGAGTTAGTGAACTGGATGCGGCCGCGCTCGCGATAGCGGACGTATTCGCTTGTATCAGCCATATGCGTCGCGAGTGCCACGATTGCGGGACGCGACCAAGGTGCCCGAACGAAGCCAAGTTGCCCGAACGAAGCCAAACCGCCCGAACGAACCCACGTGGCTCGAACGCACCTACGTCTGTTTTGGCAGCGCGAACCCGATCAGTGCTTTGGCAGATTGAACCCAACCGGAGTAACCGCAGCGATCTCAAAGGCCTTGTGATGACGGTTAAAGCTTCGCCAGTTTCGGCATCACCTCGCTGCCGAAGAGCTGCAGCGAGCGCATCGCTTCCGCGAGCGACATCGTGCCGAGAAAGAGATACGTCAGCAGATAATTGATGCCGAGCTCGGCGACCTGTTTCTCGAGCTCCGCATAGACGGTCTGCGGGCTGCCCGCGATGGTCGAGCCGTCCGCCACCGCTTCTTCGAAGCTTGTCCCACGCGGGACATTGACGCGCGTGTCGGTCGCGCCGGCGCCGTGCTTGACGCGCAGCCAGTTCAAGTGGGCGAGGTGCCGCTCCATCGCGGGCTTGGCGAAGCGCTTCGCCTCCGCGTCGGTCTCGGCGACGAAGATATGGCGCTGCACGCCGATCGCGACGCCGCCGGAGAATTCCGCCTTCGGGCTCGCCGGGCCGCCGCGCTTTGCGAGCGCGGCGCGATAGGCGTCGATGTTCTTCTTGGCGAAGCCGGTCGGGCCGAGGCTCAGAAAGTGCATGCCGCGCTCGCCCGCGAAGGTCGAGCCGGTGGTGTTCGACGAACCGTACCAGAAGGCGGGATGCGGCTGCTGCAGCGGCCGCAGCGCGATCGGCACGTTCTCGTAGGAATAGTGCGGCCCCTTGTAGGTCAGCATGTCGGTCTGCAGGCCCGCGCTCACGCATTCGAACGCGTCGACGAAGATGTCGCGCGACTGGTCGTGCTCGACCTTGTGGTACTTGAGCTCGTAGGGCGACACGCCGCGCCCGACGCCGACCTCGAGCCGGCCGTGGCTCAAGTGATCGAGCATGCAGATTTCCTCGACCAGCCGTAGCGGCGAGTACAGCGGCAAGAGGTAGACCAGCGGGCCGAGCCGCATGCGCTTGGTCGCGCGCGCGACCGCGCCGAGCCACACGCCCGGCACCGGCGTCATGTTGAGCGGCGTCGCATGGTGCTCGGCGACGTGCAGGCACCAGATGCCGGCCTCGTCGGCCGCGGCGGCGAATTGCAGCCGCTCGTCGAGGAGCGTTGCGAGCGGGCGGTCGCCCCACTCGACGTGATCGAACAGTCCAACTTTCATGTGAATCCCAGCGGATGACTCGTAGGGTGGGCAAAGGCGGCCACGGTCGACATTGATTTGTACGCCGTCCGGCTCCGCCGTGCCCACGCGCGTGCAAGCACGCGGCCACGGCGGAACAAGCGTCACGCAAACCCGCCGACGTCTTGGCCGCCTGTGCCCACCCTACGACACATCGCGCGCCGCAGACAAACCCCCGAATCGCTCCTATATGTTGCGGCCATGGCAGCACCGACGGCCGAGCAGCCCCGCGTCAACATTCCGGAATGGTCCGTCACCGAGCTCTCGGCGGCGCTCAAGCGCACCGTCGAGGACGCCTATGGCTACGTGCGCGTGCGCGGCGAAATCTCCGGCTATCGCGGGCCGCACTCGTCGGGGCACTGTTATTTCTCGCTCAAGGACGAGGGCGCGCGCATCGACGCGGTGATCTGGAAGGGCGTGTTCGGCCGCATCCGCTTCAAGCCCGAGGAGGGCATGGAGGTGATCGCGACCGGCCGCCTCACGACCTATCCGGGCAAGTCGTCCTACCAGATCGTCATCGACCGTCTCGAGCCGGCGGGCGTCGGCGCACTGATGGCGCTGCTCGAGGAGCGCAAGAAGAAGTTCGTTGCCGAAGGCCTGTTCGACGAGGCGCGCAAGCAGCTCCTGCCGTGGCTGCCCGACGTGATCGGCGTCGTCACCTCGCCGACCGGCGCCGTGATCCGCGACATCCTGCATCGCCTCGGCGACCGCTTTCCCCGCCACGTGATCGTCTGGCCGGTGCGCGTGCAGGGCGAGGGCTCGGCTGAGGAAGTCGCGGCGGCGATCCGCGGCTTCAACGAGCTACCCGAGTGCGGCGCGATCCCGCGTCCCGATCTGCTCATCGTCGCGCGCGGCGGCGGCTCGATCGAGGATCTCTGGTCGTTCAACGAGGAGATCGTCGTGCGCGCCGCGGCCGACAGCATGATCCCGCTGATCTCGGCGGTCGGCCACGAGACCGACGTGACCCTGATCGACTTCGTCGCCGACAAGCGGGCGCCGACGCCGACCGCGGCGGCCGAGATGGCGGTGCCGGTGCGCTCGGAATTGATCGCACGCATCGACGGGCTCGCGCGGCGCGCGCTCGCGTGCTGGTCACGCGGACAGGAGCACCGCCGCACCGAATTGCGCGCCGCCACGCGCGCGCTGCCGAGCGCCGATGCGCTGCTCGCCGTGCCGCGCCAGCGCCTCGATGCCTGCGCGGATCGCCTGCCGCGCGCGTTGCGCGCCAACGCACAGGTGCACCACACGGCCTTCTCGCGCATTGCGGCGCGGATCACCCCGCAACTGCTGCATGTGCAGGTCGAGCGGCGCCGCGCGCGCTTTGCCGCCGCGGCCGGCCTGCTCGCTGCGGGCTTGCGCCACAACGCGGAGGCGCAGCGCACCCGCATCGCCCGCGCGCGCGACCGCCTTGCGGTTCTGATGGCGCGCGCCGAGCGCGCGGTCTTCACCTTGATCGATCGCCGCGCCGATCGCCTCGAGCGCGCCGGCCAGCTGCTGGCGGCGCTCTCCTACCACGGCGTGCTCGCGCGCGGCTTTGCGCTGGTGCGCGGACCTGAAGGCCAGCCCTTGCGCACCGCGGCCGCGGTTGCGGCGGGGATGCGGCTTGATATCGAGTTCCAGGACGGCCACGTGGGCGCGACCGCCGAGACCGGCGCGACGGGCCGCCGCGAACCGATCGCCGCGCAACGCCCGCGTCCGCGCCGCCGCCGCGTCAGCGAAGACCAAGGCAACTTGTTCTGAGTTGGGCGCGGCGACCCGCAAGTGTCCGACGCGCACTACGACTTCATGCAGTCGTAGACGAAGGACCAGCTCTTGCGCCCCGTGAGATGCCGCTCGGTCGCCCGCTTGTTGCAGGCGTCCCATTTGTCCTTGTCCTTGGCGTATTCGTGCTTTGCGGCGTTCCACTGCTTCTGGGTCCAGGACTTCACCTTGTCGGTGGTGGACGGCTGGGCGGGCGCCTCGGCCGAAACCATGATGGCCGCCGCAAGGACCGCGGCGCCGACGGCCAGACGAATGCGTGACATGCTGAAGCGCTCCTAAGTCATACTCGCGTGATGTAACGAGCCCGCCCGCGATCGGGTTCGCCTTTCATGCAAAGTTCCGTGGCGGAACGGCGATGCTCGCAACGAGTTGATCGCGCCGGCCAGGCCGGGATCCGCAGCCCGTGAATCCCGCTTTGGTGCTTTGTCCGCGCGTGGTCTTTTCCGAGGGACCGAATCCGCGTATCGGAGTTGTGCGGTAGGGTTTCGCCGGCGCGCCCCACGCATTATGTTTGTCAATCGCCATTGGATCGCGGGGCGTGCCCACCGGTTGGCGAGCAGAGGAATCGGCAAGGTGCTCAATCGCTACGATCATCGTTCGGCCCCCGGCGAGGCGGAAATCCGCTACCTTGATGGTGATTTTCGCGTGGTGCGGCCGGGCGCGTTTGTGCGCTGCGCCGTGACCGGCGTCGCGATCCCGCTCGAAGAGCTGAAGTACTGGAGCGTCGAGCGCCAGGAGCCCTACGCGTCGCCGGAGGCGGTGCTGCAGCGGCTCTATCCGGCACACGCCAAGGTCTGAACGCTACCGGCGCTCCGGATAGCGCCTCTTCAGCAGACCCGCCACCAGCGTCCCCAGGTTATCGGCGCCGTCGAGCGCGAGCGTCACCGGCAGCGTCGTGGCGCGCGCCGCGAGTGCCGCCAGCGCCGGATATCCGGTCATCCGCGCGTGGTCCTTCTCGGTCGTCACCAGCGTGAGCCCGCGCGCGTCGGCCCTGGCGATCAGCGCGGCTGCCTCGGCGGCGGTGAACACGTGATGGTCCGCGAAGCTTTGTTGCTCCGTGGCCGCGATGCCGGCGGCGCGCAGGGTCGCATAGAACTTGTCCGGATCGCCGATGCCCGCGAAGGCGAGGGTCGCGCGCCCCGCAAGCGCCGCGACCGCAGTGGGATCGGGCACCAGGCGGCCCGTGATGACCGGCGGCGCGCGCTGGCCGGCGGCAGCAATGACATCGCGTGCCGACGCGCCGGCCTCGCCGACCACGACGAGCGAGGGGGAGTTGGCGAACTGCGCGGCGAGGGGCGCGCGCAGTGGCCCCGCCGGAAATACCTTGCCGTTGCCGACGCCGCGCGCGCCCTCGAGCACGACCGCTACGATGTCCTTCGCGAGCGACGGATTCTGGAAGCCGTCGTCCATCACGATGACGGTGGTCTCGGCCGGGACGGCGCCCGCGCCCGCGACGCGGTCGCGCGCGACGATCGTCGGCGCGACACGCGCGAGCAGAAGCGGCTCGTCGCCGACCTCGGCGGCCGTATGCGCGGCCGAGACCAGGACCGGCCCGGCGAGCCGCCCGCCATAGCCGCGCGTGAGAAACGCCGGCCGCTCGCCCGCGGCCTGCAGCACGCGGGCGACCGCGATGGCGACGGGCGTCTTTCCCGATCCTCCGAGCGTGAGGTTGCCGATGCAGATCACCGGAACGCGGGCGCGGTGTCCGCGCCGCGCCATCCGGCGCGCCGCGACCGCGCCATAGAGCGCCCCGAGCGGCGCGAGCAGGGCGGCCGCCGGTCCCGGCTTGCGCCACCAGAACGACGGCTCACGCATCGCCATGTTCGAGGCGCAGCTGCATGAGGTAGGGCTCGAGCGCCGCGAGCGTGCGGTCGAGCGCGCCCCCGAGGAGATCGACCGTGGTCTTGGCGGCGGTCGCGACGCGCGCGCGCTCGGCGTCGTCCTTCAGCAGGGCGCCGACGCGCACAGGCAAGCCGCCCGGATCGGACACGAGCTCGGCGCCCTTGGCGCGGTCGAGCGCGCCGTAGATGTCGGCGAAGTTCGCCACATGCGGCCCGTGCAGGATGGCGGCGCCGAATTTTGCGGGCTCGATCGGATTCTGGCCGCCATGCGGGATGAGCGAGCCGCCCATGAATACGATCGGCGCCACGCGGTAGACGAGGCCGAGCTCGCCGAGCGTGTCGGCGATGTAGATGTCGGTGCCCGCATGCGGGAGCTGGCCGCGCGAGCGCAGCGCCGAGGTCAAGCCCGCGGCCGCGATCGCGCTCGCGATGCTGGCGCCACGCTCGGGATGGCGCGGCACCAAGATGGTGAGCAGGCCGCGGAAGGTCGCCTTGAGGCGCCGCTGTGTGTCGATCACCGCGGTCTCCTCGCCGTGATGGGTCGAGGCCGCGGCGATCACCGGCCGCCCCGCGACGGCTGCCACGAGCCGGCCGAGCTTGCCCTCGTCGACCGGCAGCAGCGGCACGTCGAGCTTGAGGTTGCCGGTGGTGGCGATGCGCGGCGCGCCGAGCGCCGCGAAGCGCTCGGCGTCGGTCGCGGTGCGCACCAGGCAGAGGTCGAGGCGCTTGAGCAGCGCCTCGATGGTGTCGGGGAGGTAGCGCCAGCGCTCGAACGAGCGCTGCGACATGCGCCCGTTGATGATGATCAGCGGCAGGGACCGTTGCGTCGCCGCGATGATCATGTTCGGCCACAAGTCGGATTCGACGAGCAGCGCGAGATCCGGCCGCCAATGGTCGAGGAACTTGGCGACGAAGGTCGGCGCGTCGAGCGGCACGAATTGATGGACCGCGCCGGTCGGCAGGCGATTGGCCGCAAAGGCCGCCGACGTCGCCGTGCCGGTGGTCACCAAAACTTTGACCCCGTTCGCGCACAGGCGCTCGACCAGCGGGATCGCGGCCGCGAGCTCGCCGATGCTCGCACCGTGCACCCAGATCAGCGTGCCGGTCGGCCGCGGCTCGGTCGGCTCGCCGCGCCGTTCGTCGATGCGTTGCGGATGCTCCTTGCCGCGGGCGAGGCGGCGCTTGAGCAGATAGGGGACGAACGGCGTCGCCGCCGCGGTCAGCAGCGTATAGGTGCGAAGCGTCAACGGCAGGCGCTCAGCCAACGGTCCTCTCTCCTGGCTGGAGCGTAATGACTGAGTCGCCATCACACTCCAGTTTCTTTGAGCAATGATCTTGTCCGAAAACCGGTGTCGGCAGCCTTTTTCGGGATCATGCGCTAGCGGTCGGCAAGCTCGTAGGCCCGCGCGGTCGCCCGATTGAGGCTCGCTGCGAGCGACGCTCGGCTGCGCTCCAGCGTAGCATCATCCGGCGCGGGCGGCACCGTGACGGTCTCGCCGGCAACCATCGCGAGGCGGCTGAACGGTAGGTTGATGGTGGTGCGGTCCCAGTTGCCGAGTACCTTGCGCCGGCTGGTCGTAATTGCGGCTGGAAGGATCGGCCGTCCGGAGAGTTGGGCGAGCTTGAGTATCCCGTTGCCGACCACGCGCGCGACCTTCGGCACGTCGGCGGTGAGCGCGACCGAGCAGCCCTCCTCGAGCGTGTTCAGCATGGTCTGGAACGCGCCGACGCCGCCTTTGAGATCGAAGCGGCCGCTCGCGTCCCCCGAGCCGCGAATGGTGCCGACGCCGAGATGCTCCGCCGCGATCGCATTGATCTCGCCGTCACGGTGGCGCGAGATCAGTACCTTGGCGGGATAGCCGCGGCGGATGAACGGAACCAGAAAATGCTGCCCGTGCCACATGGCGATGATAACGGGCAGTTGCGGGGCCATCTGCTCGTAGATGTCCGCCGGCTCGAGGAAGCGGCGGCTGGTGAGCCACACGAAACGGAGAAACTCCGCAGCCCCGATGCCGACCATCGTCTGCACCGGGCGCGAACGCGTAACACGTTTGACCACCCCCATCGCGACAACCAACCGTCAACGTTTCGGCGCGGCGCCGGCGTCCGGATCGAGCAGCCGGTGCATGTGGACGATGAAGTAGCGCATGTGCGCGTTGTCGACACTTCCCTGCGCCTTTGCCTTCCATGCCGCGTAGGCGGTGGCGTAGTTGGGAAAGATGCCGACGACGTCGAGCTTGTCGATATCCTTGAACTCGACATGCTCCAGGTCGCGCAGCTCGCCGCCAAAGACGAGATGGAGAAGCTGCTTCGGTGTCGTTTCGCTCGACATCGGCGGGCCTTTGGATCCGGCGTGGCCGCGTGCTCCACGCAGCACATGCTCAAGTTCGCGCTAAAGGCATGATCCCGAATAGTGGATACGGGTTTTCGGAAACGATCATGCTCGAATTACAGGCTAGGCGTGATGGCGATTCGAAGAAAGTCATCACGCTCTAGCCGAAGGCAACGCGGCCCTCGCGCATGAGTGCGCTCAACGACTCATGACGTGCGTGCCCGGCGGCAAAAAGGGCGCCATGCGTCGGAAAGGGCCGGTTGTAGACCAGGGTCTCGCCCTCCAACGTCGTCAGCGCGCCGCCGGCTTCGTGCACCAAAAGATCGGCGGCTGCAAGGTCCCAATCATGGCTGTTCGGGCCCGCGAGCGCGAGGTCGAGCGTGCCCTGCGCGACGCGCGCGATGCGCAGCGCGAGCGAATGCACCTTGGGCTCGGGGACGATGCCGAACGGAGCGAGCCGGCCGAGGCGGCGGTCCGGCCCGGCGACGCGGGCGCCCTCGAGCGCGCGGCCCTCAGTCGCCGCGATCGGCTGCCCGTTGAGGGTGGCACCGCCGCCCGCTACCGCGAGAAAGAAATCGTCGGTCACCGGCGCATAGAGCGCGGCAAGGACCGGACGGCCCGCCGCCGCAAGCGCGACCGAGATCGTCCAGTCGGGCAGGCCGGCCAGGAACCCGCGCGTTCCGTCGATCGGATCGACGATCCACACGTGGTCGGCCGTGAGCCGCGCCGCGTCATCCTCGGTTTCCTCGGATAGCCATCCGCTGGCGAGTCCGGCCGCGGCGAGCCGCTCGCGCAAGAGCGCGTCGACCGCGAGGTCGACTTCCGAGACCGGCGAGTTGCCCTGCTTGAACCAGCTTTTGATCGGCGATCGGAACGACTTGAGAGCGAGAGCGCCGGCCTCACGCACGGTCGCGGCGACGTGTCGCCCGACTGCCGCGAGGTCGGGCGCGTCAGACGCCCGCAACGGTCAGCCCTTCGATGCGGACGGTCGGCGCGTTGATGCTGTAGCGGAACGTCAGATCGTTCGCGGGCTTGAGCGAGCGGAAGATGTCGTTGAGATGGCCCGCGATCGTCACCTCGCTCACCGGGTAGGTGAGTTCGCCATGCTCGATCCAGAAGCCGGAAGCGCCGCGGCTGTAATCGCCGGTGACCATGTTGGCGCCCATGCCGATCAGATCGGTGACGAAGAAGCCTTCCTCGATGTCGGCAATCAGCTCAGCCGGGGTCTGCGGCCCGGGCTCGAGATGGAGGTTGGACGCGCCCGGCGAGGGCGTCGAGGAGACGCCGCGCTGCGCATGACCCGTGGTCTTGAGGCCGAGTTCGCGCGCGGTCGCGCAATCGAGAAGCCAGGTGGTAAGCACGCCGTCCGCGATGAGCGCGCGGCGCTCGCCCGCGACACCCTCGGCGTCGAATGGATGCGAGCGCAGCCCGCGCCGGCGCAGCGGATCGTCGATGATCGAGATGCCGGGCGCGAACAGGCGCTCGCCCATCCGGTCCTTGAGGAAGCTGACTTTGCGCGCGATCGCGCTGCCGTTGATGGCCGACGCGAGGTGGCCGACGATCGTGCCGGCGAGGCGGGTATCGAACACCACCGGCACCCGCTTGGTCGGGACTTTCTTCGGGTTGAGCCGGCGCACGGCGCGCTCGCCCGCCGAGCGCCCGATCGCGGCGGGCGCCATCAGGTCCGCGGCGTGCAGCGCGGAGGA
>DASXCK010000224.1:0-13225 GCA_036491235.1 Xanthobacteraceae bacterium
GTGGCGGATGGTCGGCTGCAGCCGATGCCTTATTTCGAAGGATGACCGGAATGCGTCCGCGGCCACCCAGGCCGCGCTCGCGAGAAGATCACCGGCACAACAAAGAGCTGGCCGCGCCGACCGGTGCTGCCGCTCGATCTCGAGTCGCTCAATCCAGGGTCCCGGATGACGCGGAGGATGCCCAACGAGAACCGAATGCGCCGCCGCTCGGCTGCGCCTTCGTGTCCGTCGCATCGCGCGCAAACGGTCTCATGTTTCAACCCACAATTCGGTGCGTCTCCCCGCGTCCTCAGTCCGCCGCCTCGGCGCCGGACGAGCGCGCCCGAGCGCCCCGCCAAGAGTCGGTTCTATGGCCAACAAAATGCTCATCGATGCGACCCACCCGGAAGAGACACGGGTGGTCGTGGTACGTGGAAATCGGGTCGAGGAATTCGACTTCGAATCAGCTAACCGCAAGCAGCTTCGCGGTAACATCTATCTCGCCAAGGTCACGCGCGTGGAGCCCTCGCTCCAGGCCGCCTTCGTGGAGTATGGCGGAAACCGCCACGGGTTCCTCGCGTTTAGCGAAATCCATCCCGACTACTACCAGATCCCCGTCGCCGACCGGCAAGCGCTGATCGACGAGGAGGAGCGGGCGCACCGTGACGCTGAAGCCGAAGCGGATCGCCGCGCCGGCGGCGGCAACGGCCGCCACCACCACCCACGTCGGCGGCACGCGGCCGAGCGGCGGCACGAAGAAACGGTCCAGAGCGAGCCGGTCGACGGCGAGATGATCGAAGCCGAGGCCGCGGTACATAACGACCGCGCCGACGCGGAACACGCCGGCGGCGTCGATATCGCGGCGGAAACGCCTGTCGAGCCGATGGACCTCCCGCCACCGCCATCGGCCGAAGCCGAGCCCAACCATCTGGCCGCGAGCGCCGAACCGAACGAACCGACCGCTTCTGTCGAGGCCCACGCCCATCCGGTTTCGGATCAGGATGTCGCGGCCGAGCACGCCGAGGCCGCGCACGCCTCGGCCGAATCCGTCGAGGACGCGCCGTCGCACGAGGACGATCACTCCGACACCGACGCGCATCACGCCGACGCCCATAACGGCGAGGCGGTCGAGGCGGGTGACGAATCTATCGAAAACGGCGGCGAGGAAGAGGAAATCGTCGAGTCGGTCGGCGGCGCCGACGTCATGGAGGAAGTGCCGGACCGCATGCCGCGGCTGCGCCGCCAGTACAAAATTCAAGAGGTGATCAAACGCCGGCAGATCATGCTGGTGCAGGTCGTGAAGGAGGAGCGCGGCACCAAGGGCGCGGCGCTCACGACGTACCTGTCGCTCGCGGGCCGTTACTCGGTCCTGATGCCGAACACAGCGCGCGGCGGCGGAATCAGCCGCAAGATCACCAATTTCCAGGACCGCAAGCGGCTCAAGGAAGTCGCCCAGGATCTCGAGGTGCCGGAAGGCATGGGCGTGATCCTGCGCACCGCCGGCGCGGCCCGCACCAAGCCGGAGATCAAGCGCGACTTCGAGTACCTGATGCGTATGTGGGAGACCGTGCGCGACGTGACGCTGAAGTCGACGGCGCCGACGCTGGTCTATGAGGAGGGCTCGCTGGTCAAGCGCTCGATCCGCGACCTCTACAACAAGGACATCGACGAGGTGATCGTCGCGGGCGACAGCGCCTATCACGAGGCGCACGGCTTCATGCGCATGCTCATGCCGAGCCATGCCCGCAACGTGAAGCCTTATCGCGAGAGCCAGCCGATGCTTACCCGCTTTGGCATCGAGGCCCAGCTCGACGCGATGTTCTCGCCGGTCGTGCAGCTGCGCTCGGGCGGCTACATCGTCATCAATCAGGCCGAGGCGCTGGTCGCGATCGACGTCAACTCCGGCCGCGCCACCCGCGAGCATCATATCGAGGACACCGCCCTCAAGACCAATCTCGAGGCGGCCGAAGAAGTCTCCCGCCAGCTCCGATTGCGCGATCTCGCGGGCCTGATCGTGATTGATTTCATCGACATGGACGAGAAGCGCAACAACCGTTCGGTCGAGCGCCGTCTCAAGGAATGCCTCAAGCACGATCGCGCGCGCATCCAGGTCGGCCGCATCTCGCATTTTGGCCTGCTGGAGATGTCGCGTCAGCGCATCCGCACCAGTGTGCTGGAGAGCTCGACCGACAAGTGCCCGCATTGCGGCGGCACCGGCCACGTACGCTCGGTCGCGTCGGTCGCGCTGCAAGTCTTGCGCACGATCGAGGAGACGCTGCAGCGCGGCGGCACGCACAATCTCGTGGCGCGCACCCGTTCCGACATCGCGATCTACGTGCTCAACCACAAGCGCGCGCACCTGCGCGACCTCGAGGAGCGCTTCCAGATCGTCATCACGATCAACGCCGACGCCACCATGGGCGGCCAGACGCCGTTCCTGATCGAGCGCGGCGAGCAGGTGCACAGCGTCGAGCAGGCGCGCGCGATCGCGGCTGCCCAGCCGGTTCCTGCCCCGATGATCGAGCCCCAGGACGAGGAGCCGTTCGCCGAGGACGAGGCGGTCGACGAGGTCGAGACTACGGACGAGGCCTCTGCCGAGCATGAGCCGGCCGAGGGCGAGGACTTCGCCGAAGCCGGTTCCGAGGCCGCCGGCCATGACGACACGCAAGGCGAGACCGAAGGTGAGGCGGGCGGCGACGTCAGCCGTCGGCGCCGGCGCCGGCGCCGGCGTGGACGCCGCGGCGAAGGCCGCGAGGCCGAAGGCTTGGGCCACGAGGCGGCGCCCGAGCACGCCGCCGCCCCCCACGATCCGGAAGGCGGCACGGCCGGCGACGCCGGAGAGGATGCCGAGGCCGACGGGCACGAGGCGGAGCACGCCGGTGCAGGCGAGCCACGCGAGCATGGCCCCCATCTCAATGGCGATGGCGATGGTGATGGCGAGCGCCGGCGACGTCGGCGCGGGCGCCGCGGCGGCCGCCGCAACCGGCGCGACCGCGAGGGCGAGGAGCGCTTTGCGCCAGATGCGCCGCAGGAGATCCACGGCGGGCATGAGGGCCATGAAGGCGGTGACCAGCCGCGTACGATCGAGCCGGCGCTCGCCGACGCGGTCGCCGATTTCGGCGGGCCCTCTGTCGCCGACGAGGCGCCGCGGCCGGCAACGCCGAGCGAGCCTCCCACACACCACGAGGTTGCGTCGCCCGAACAGCCCGCGCCCGCCGAGCCGCCGCGCCGACGCTCGACCGTTCGCGAGGCGGTGCCGCTTTCGTTCGACGACAGCGGCTCCACGCTGGCCGAGCCGGCGGCGACGCCGGTCGCGTCCGCGCCCGCACCGCAACCTCGCGAGCAGCCGGCAAGCGAACCGCCGCAAGACGATGCGGCGAAGCCGCGCCGGACCGGCTGGTGGGCGAAGCGCATACTCGGCGGCTGAGCCGCCATGGACAGCCGCTTCGTCGAGGCCGACGCGGTCGCGGCGGCTGACCGCTACGCACGGCAGGGCATCGGCCGCGATCTCGCATTGCGGGTCTACACGACGCGGCTGCTCGGCGAGGATCCGCGCCTCGTCCTGCACGGCGGCGGCAACACCTCGGTCAAGACCACCGTGCCGGATCTGCTCGGCCGCGATACGGCCGTGCTGTGCGTCAAAGGTTCCGGCTGGGACATGGGCGCCATGGAGCCGCCCGGGATGCCGGCGGTGCGCATGGCGCCGCTGCTCGAGCTGCGCGCGCGCACTGCGGTGAGCGACGAGGAGATGGTGCGCTTCCAGCGCGCCAGCCTGATCGATCCGATGGCGCCCAACCCGTCGGTCGAAACGCTGCTGCACGCGTTCATCCCGCACAAGTTTGTCGATCACACCCACGCGACCGCGATCCTCAGCCTCAGCGACCAACCGGATGGCGAGGCGATCTGCGCGGAGGTGTTCGACGCGCGGATGGGGATCGTGCCCTACATCATGCCGGGCTTCGCGCTCGCCAAGAAGTCGGCCGAGGTGTTCGAGGCGAATTCCAAGGCCGAGGGACTGATCCTGCACAAGCACGGCATCTTCACGTTCGGCGAGAGCGCGCGCGAAGCCTACGAGCGGATGATCGAGATGGTATCGCGCGCCGAGGCCCGTCTCGCGCGCAACCGCAAATCGGTTTTCGTCAGCGCGCAAGTGCCGCAGCGCATGGCGGCGCTCGCCGCCGTGGCGCCGGTCGTGCGCGGCGCCTGCAGCCTGAAGGACACGAAAGCCGAAGGCGCCTGGCGGCGGCTCATTCTCGAGTTCCGCGGCGGCGACGCGGTGCGAAACTTTGTCAACGGCACCGAGCTCGGCCGCTACAGCCAGGCCGGCGTGGTCACACCCGATCACACCATCCGCACCAAGAACTGGCCGCTGGTCCTGCCCGCGCCCGCGCACGGCGAGACCGACGCCTTCAAGCGCGCGGCGGCCGACGCGGTCGCGGCATTCATCGCCAACTACCAGGCCTATTTCGCACGCCACAATGCGCGCGGCGGCGACGGCAAGAAGATGCTCGACCCCCTGCCCCGGGTCGTGATGGTGCCAGGCCTCGGGCTGTTCGGGCTCGGCCGTTCGAAAAAGGACGCAAAGGTCGCCGCCGATCTCGCCGAAGTCGCGGTCGAGACGATCACCGATGCGGAGGCGATCGGGCGTTTCGAGTCGATCCCCGAAGCCGACATGTTCGACGTGGAGTACTGGTCGCTCGAGCAGGCCAAGCTCGGCTCCGCCAAGGAGCCGCCGCTCGCCGGGCAGATCGCGATCGTGACCGGGGCAGGCGGAGCGATCGGCACCGCGACCGCCCGAGCGTTTGCGGCGGCAGGCGCCGAGGTCGCGCTGCTCGACATCGACGCGGCGGCGGCGCGAGCGGCCGCGAAGTCGATCGGCGGGGCAGCGCTCGCGGTGACGTGCGACGTGACCGACGCCGCCTCGGTGCGCACCGCCTTCGATCAGGTCGCCGCCACCTTCGGCGGCGTCGACATCGTGGTGTCGAACGCCGGCGCGGCGTGGCAGGGCCGCATCGGCGAGGTCGACGAGGCGATTTTGCGCCAAAGTTTCGAGCTCAACTTCTACGGCCATCAGCGCGTCGCGCAGAGCGCGGTGCGCATCATGCTGGCGCAAGGGACCGGCGGCTGCCTTCTGTTCAACGTGTCGAAGCAGGCGATCAATCCGGGCCTGAATTTCGGTCCCTATGGGCTGCCCAAGGCCGCGACGCTTTTCCTCGTGCGCCAATACGCGCTCGATTACGGCGCCGACGGCATCCGCGCCAACGCGGTCAATGCCGATCGCATCCGCTCCGGCATCCTCACCGACGAAATGATTGCGCAACGTTCGCAGGCGCGCGGGCTCAGCGAGAAGAACTACATGAGCGGCAACCTGCTCGGCCGCGAGGTGACCGCCGAGGACGTCGCCCAGGCGTTCGTCGCCCAAGCGCTCGCGCTCAAGACCACCGCCGACGTGACCACCGTCGACGGCGGCAACATCGCGGCGGCGCTGCGATAGAGAACTTTATCTCGCTGCCGTTGCGGTCCAGTGCCCCCAGGCGGCCAGCGCCACCACGATCGCGATCGCGGCGAGAAGGCACCACATATCCACGCGCCCGTAGGCGAGCGCGCCGCTGATCGTCCCGGCCAGGAATCCCAGCACGAGCGGCCACAGCATCGCGAACCTGTCCCGCACGTGCGCGTATTCGTCCGCGAGCCGCGCGTCGCCCGGCGAGCGCCGCCGGGCGCGCCATGCCATCACGAACTCCGTCGCGTTAACGGCGAACAGCGTCGTGTTCGTCGTCATGACGTTGGTCGACGGCGATCCCTTGACGACGAGCTTCACGAACGCGCTCTGCACGCCCATGGCGGCGATGCCGCAGAGGCTCGCGCAAATGACCGCCGGCGCCGTTCGCGCGCTGAATGGCGCCCCGATGTACCAGGAGGCGAACAGCCCGATGAGCAGCGCCGCCTCGAGCGCGAGCGCCGCCGGCAAGGCGGAGCGATCGTTGCGGCGCGCCCGCCACACCATCAGGGTGGTGACGACACCGGCGAAACAAAACAGCGGGATTGCCAGAAGCTTGACCACCGCGCCGGTGTCGTGGACTACCGTCTCGGTGCCGGCGAGCACGAAGCTGCCCGTGACCTGGGCGACGTAGAGCCCGAACAAAGCAAGGAAGGTGCAACTGTCGACGTAGCCGGCGACGAAGCTCAACAGCACCGGTACGATTTTCGGCAAAGCCTGCGGCGCGGCGGCAATATGGGAGGCCATGAATCGTTGCTCGGAATCCTGCTCGCGAATCGATCGCGTCGGTTCGATCGTGATCAGGATAACGTCTTTCACGCGCGGATAGATCAGCCGGCAGGAAGGCTTTAGTCGCTCGCCATGAAAGGGCTCGCCGCCATTCCGTCTACGGCGATTTGCCGTATGATGGACCTATGACGAAGCAAGAACCGCCGCCCATCGCGCGCCTTGAAGCACGTCTGCCCGCGGACGTGCACGCGCTGCCAAGATCGAAGGATGCCCCCTCAGCGATATCGTGGTCGCTGCCGCGCACGGCGCGGCTCGGCACGCGATTGCGGAGACGGAAATCATCAGACCGTCGCGAGCAGATCAGCAGCCAATTGCCGAATCCCTCGCCAGCCTCGCGCGGCCGAAGGCGGCATTGCGGCGGGCCTTCGCCCGCCATGAAAAACTCTTCGGCCGTCGGTGACCGCGGGATTTCGGGTCGAGGTGCCACGACCGACTCACATTTGCATGCGGGTCTTACCTGTCGCCAAACGATAGCTCGCTTGAATCAGCCGCCCCCCAGCCACCGCCCGATCCGCTTGACCGCCTCCCGCGCGTCGTCGCGCGAGCCCGCATAGCAGAACCGCACGAAGTGGCGCCCGTCGATCGGATCGAAATCGATCCCTGAGGTCGCCGCCACATGCGCCTCCGCCAGCATCCGTTTGGCGAAATCCTGGCTGTCGTCGGTGAAGCGCGAGACGTCGACATAGAGATAGAACGCGCCGTCCGCGGGCAGGAAGCGGTCGAGGCCGGCTTTCGGCAGGCCTTCGACCAGGATGCGGCGGTTCTCCTCGTAGCCGTGCTTGATCGCCTCCATCTCGGCGCGGCCGTCGAACGCCGCCTCGGCCGCGACCTGCGCCAGCGTCGGCACCGAGATCGCAAAATTCTGTTGCAGCCGCTCGATCGGGCGCACCAACGACTCGGGCGCCACCATCCAGCCGATGCGCCAGCCCGTCATGCAGAAATATTTCGAGAACGAGTTGATGATCACGGCGCGATCGGAGATCTGCGCCGCGGTCGCGGCCGCAAACGCATAATCGAGGCCGTGATAGATCTCGTCGGAGATGAAGCGGATCCCGGCCTCCTCGGCCGTCCGGATCAGCGCCGCGAGCGCGTCGGCCGCGATCATGGTGCCGGTCGGGTTGGCGGGGCTCGCGACCAGCACGCCGGCGAGCGGCCGCTCGCGATGCGCCGCGAGCAGCGCCTCGCCGGTGAGCGCCCAGCGCGTCGCGGCGCCGGTCTCGATCAGCACCGGCTCGCAGCCGAGCGCGGTCAGGATATGCCGATAGGGCGGATAGCCCGGATTCGCGATCGCGACACGGTCTCCCGGCTCGAACAGCGTCAGGAACGCCAGCATGAAGGCGGCCGACGAGCCGGTCGTCACCACGATGCGCGCCGGATCGATCGCGACGCCGTGGCGCTCGCCATAATGGCGTGCGATCCGCGCCCGCAATGACGGCAGCCCAAGCGCCTCCGTGTAGGCGATGGGCTGCTCGAGCGCCGCGCGCGCGGCGGCGAGCGCGGTCCATGGCGCCGGCGCGGCTGGCTGGCCCACCTCCATGTGCACGACATGGACCCCGGCAGCTTCCAAGCGCGCGGCGGCCGCCATCACGTCCATCACCATGAACGGCGGCACATTGCTGCGCCCCGATGGCGCGGTCAGGCCCCGCCTCGCGTTCGCATCCGAGTCCGCGCCCAAGTGCGGGGCCGCTTCCAGCATCTGCATCAACCTTTCGAACTAAGCTTTTGAATTCTCGGGGCGAAAAAATTTCGGTGAGCCCCCCGCCGTGCTGTTGCCGTATTTTCCCGCTTGGTTTATCGCGATCAGCGAACGCATTGAAGGCGAGCGTGGCCAAGGGGCGGCGACCGAAGGTGCCGAGAGTGATCCCGTTGACCGCCCCGGACCGCACACCTAGCCTGCTCGCACGGGCATGCCGCGAAGGCCACTCGGAATTCAACGACCAGTCGGAATGATGACGCAAGCACGACCTGTCAAGCGGCGGCTGACGCTCCGAGCCTCCCGTCCGGTCGCCATGATCGCGGCGTGCGCGTTCCTCGCGCCCGCGCTGCCGGCGCGCGCGCAGCAGGTTCCCAAGGGCCTGCCGATCATCCGCGACGCCGAGATCGAGCAGCTTCTGCGCGACTACACGCGGCCGATCCTGAAGGTCGCGGGCCTCGGCCAGCAGAACATCCACGTCATCATCATCAATGATCGCTCGTTCAACGCCTTCGTCGTCGACGCCAAGCACATCTTCGTCAATGCGGGCGCGTTGATGCAGGCGCAGACGCCGAACCAGATGATCGGCGTGCTCGCGCACGAGACCGGACACATCGCGGGCGGCCACCTGATGAAGATGCGCGCCGAACTCGCCAACGCGCAGACCGCCGTGATCGTCGGCATGCTGCTCGGCGTCGGCGCGCTCGTGGCCGGCGCGCGCAGCGGCCAGGTGGGCGGCAGTCCGGGCGTCGCGCTGCTCGCCCCGCAGTCGATGGTCCAGCACACGCTGCTCGCCTACGCGCGCCAGCAGGAGGAGCAGGCGGATCGTGCCGGCGTAAAATTCCTCACCGAGACCGGCCAGTCCGCGAAGGGCATGTACGACACCTTCAAGCGCTTCGCCGACGAGTCGCTGTTCGCCACGCAAACGGCGGACCCCTATCTGCAGAACCACCCCTTGCCGGCCGAGCGCATGGCGGCCCTCGCGGTGATCGCCAAGACCCCGTATTGGAACAAGCTCGATCCGGCCGAACTGCAGCTGCGGCACGATCTCATGCGCGCCAAGCTCTATGGCTTTCTCGACCAGCCGGGCTCGGTCCTGCGCCGTTATCCGCTCAGCAACACCAGCCTGCCGGCGCGCTACGCGCGCGCGATCTCGGCCTATCGGCACAGCACGCTAGCCGACGCGATGGCGCAGATCGACAGCCTGATCCGCACCGAGCCCAACAATCCCTATTTCTACGAGCTCAAGGGCCAGGCGTTGCTGGAGAACGGCCGGGCCGCCGAGGCGGTCGCGTCGCTGCGCCACGCCGTGTCGCTCGCGCCGACCCCGGCGCTGATCCAGGTGCTGCTCGCCGAGGCGCTGATCGCGACCAACGATAAATCGCTTGCCGAGGAGGCGATCCACGATCTCGACGCGGCGCTCGCCCGCGATACCGACATTCCCGACGGCTACGACTACCTCGCCATGGCCTATGGCCACAAAGGCGATCTCCCCCACGCCGATCTCGCCTCGGCGCAGGCGGCCTTCTCGCGCGGCGAATGGAAGACCGCGCGCCAGCTCGCGCTACGCGCCAAGACCCGCTTCCCGGTCGGCGCCCCCGGCTGGGTGAAGGCCGACGACATCTCGAGTTTCAAGCCACCAAAGCCCAAGTTCGGTCTATAATACCGTTCCAGAAATACCCGCAGATTCACTGCCGCCACAGAGGACGACATCGATGAAACTCAATTTCCGCCTGGTCGCCGCCGCCACCACGGCCGCGCTGCTGTTGCTGCCGGTGTCGTCGCGGGCGGAGACGTTCTCCGACACGCAACGCGGCGAGATCGAGAAGATCATCAAGGACTACCTCGTCTCCCATCCCGAAGTCCTCGAGGAGGCCTCCGCGGCGCTCGAGAAGCGCAAGCAGGAAGCCGAGGCCGATAAGGCCAAGACGCAGATCGCGAGCCACGCAAAAACGCTGTTCTACTCGCCGCGCCAGGTGACCATCGGCAATGCCAAGGGTGATGTCACGCTGGTCGAGTTCTTCGATTACAACTGCGGCTACTGCAAGCGCGCGCTTACCGACCTCACCACGATCATGAAGGACGACCCCAAGCTGCGTGTCGTGCTCAAGGAGTTCCCGGTGCTCGGCCCGGGCTCGGTCGAGGCCGCCAAAGTCGCGGTCGCGGTGCGCATGCAGGACTCGGGCAAGAAGTACTTCGACTTCCACCTGCGCCTGCTCGGCGGACGCGGCGCCGCGGACCTCGCGCGTGCGCTCGAGGCCGCCAAGGAAGCCGGCTTCGACATGGCCCGCGTCCAGAAGGACATGAACAGCGACGAGGTGAAGGCCTCGATCGAGGAGGACATGGGGCTCGCCGAGGCGCTCAGCCTGAACGGCACGCCGAGCTACGTCATCGGCTCGGAAGTGGTCGTCGGCGCGGTCGGGCTCGATGCCCTCAAGCAGAAGGTCAACATGGCGCGTTGCGGCAAGGCCACCTGCTCCTGAACCGCCAACCGCGCGCGACGGCTGCGATCGTCGTGCGCGCATCCTGAAGCCGAAACGGCGAGGGCAGCTTCCCCTCGCCGGTCTCGCCTCCTATAACTCGTGGTCGGATGACGCCGCGAGACCCCATGCCGCAGACCGTCTACGTTCTCAACGGGCCCAATCTCAATCTGCTCGGCACGCGCGAGCCGGAAAAGTACGGCCACGCGACGCTCGACGATGTCGAGAAGCTCGTGCGCGCCAAGGCCGAAAGCTTTGGCTGGACGGTCGAATTCCGCCAGTCGAACCATGAGGGCGAGCTGGTCGATTGGATCCAGGAGGCCGCCGCCAGCAAGGCGGTCGGCATCGTGCTCAATCCCGCCGGCTACACGACCACATCGGTCGCGATCCTCGACGCCATTCTCGCCGTCAAGCTGCCCGTGATCGAAACCCACATCACCAACATTCATGCGCGGGAGAGCTTCCGGCACGACAGCTACATCTCCAAGGCCGCGCGGGCCGTGGTGTGCGGCTTCGGCATCGAGGGCTATGCGGTCGCGATCGCGGGCCTCGCGGCCCTGACGGGCGCGAAGACGGCCACGGCGGGGAAAAAGTAACCGTGGCGGACGAACCGGACAGATCGGCCGAGGACGTGGTCCGCGCGCTTGCGAAGCTGCTCGACGAGACCGGCCTGAGCGAGATCGAAATCGAGGAAGGCGGCCGCCGCGTGCGCGTCGCGCGCCCCGTGATGGGGGTGGCCTATGCGGCGCCCGCCGTCGCGCCGCCGATCGTCGCGGCAGGGGCGCCGTCGGCCTCGCCCGCCGACAACCCCGGCGTTGTGCTCTCCCCGATGGTCGGCTCGGCCTATCGCGCGCCGGAGCCTGGCGCGCGGCCGTTCGTCGACATCGGCAGCCGGGTGAAGGTCGGCGACACGCTGCTCATCATCGAGGCGATGAAGACGCTCAACCAGATCCCGGCGCCGCGCGCCGGCACCGTGACCCAGATCCTGTTCGAGGACGGTCAGCCCGTCGAATTCGGCGAGTCGCTGATGATCATCGAGTGAATACCGATCCGTCATGGCCGGGCTTGTCCCGGCCATCCACGTCTCGCGGCTCGGCGATACGGCAAAGACGTGGATGCCCGGCACAAGGCCGGGCGTGACGAACCACAGGGCAATCGACCGGTCGTCATGTTCGAAAAAATCCTCATCGCCAATCGCGGCGAGATCGCGCTGCGGGTGCTGCGCGCCTGCAAGGAGCTCGGCATCCCGACCGTGGCGGTGCATTCGACCGCCGACGCCGACGCGATGCACGTGCGGCTCGCCGACGAGAGCGTGTGCATCGGGCCGCCGCCCGCGCGCGACAGCTACCTCAACGTGCCGGCACTGCTCGCCGCCTGCGAGATCACCGGCGCCGACGCGGTGCATCCCGGCTACGGCTTCCTCTCCGAGAACGCGCGCTTCGCCGAGATCCTGATCGAGCACGGCGTGCAGTTCATCGGCCCGAAACCCGACCACATCCGCCTGATGGGCGACAAGATCGAGGCAAAGCGCACCGCCAAGCGGCTCGGGATTCCGGTGGTGCCGGGATCGGACGGGGGCGTCACCTCGGACCAGGACGCGCTCGCGATCGCGCGCGACATCGGTTTCCCGATCCTGGTGAAGGCCGCGGCCGGCGGCGGCGGACGCGGCATGAAGGTCGCGCAGACGGAAAGCGACCTGTCGGTGGCGCTCGCGACCGCGCGCGCGGAAGCCAAGGCGGCCTTCGGCGACGACGCGGTCTATCTCGAAAAATATCTGCAGCAGCCGCGCCACATCGAGATCCAGGTGCTCGGCGACGGCCAAGGCCGCGGCATCCATCTCGGCGAGCGCGACTGCTCGCTGCAGCGGCGTCACCAAAAGGTCCTCGAGGAGAGCCCCTCGCCGGCGCTGAACCAGGCGGCGCGCGACGAGATCGGCGAGACCGTCGCGAAGGCGATCCGCGAGCTCGGCTATCTCGGCGTCGGCACCGTCGAGTTCCTCTACGAGGACGGCCGCTTCTATTTCATCGAAATGAACACGCGCATCCAGGTCGAGCATCCGGTCACCGAGATGATCACGGACATCGACCTGATCCTGGAGCAGATCCGGGTCGCCAACGGCAGCGAACTCGCGATCGAGCAGAAGGACGTGAAGTTCCACGGCCACGCGATCGAGTGCCGCATCAATGCCGAGAACCCGGTGTCGTTCCGCCCGTCGCCGGGCCGCATCGTGCACTATCATCCGCCGGGCGGCATGGGCGTGCGTGTCGACTCTGCAGCCTACCAGGGCTACACGATCCCGCCGTTCTACGACTCGCTGGTCGGCAAGCTCATCGTGCACGGCAAGACGCGCGCCGAATGTCTGATGCGGCTGCGTCGCGCGCTCGACGAGTTCGTGGTCGACGGGGTGGAGACGACGCTCCCGCTCTTTCGCGCCCTGGTGCGCGACACCGACATCGTCGACGGCAGCTATCACATCCACTGGCTCGAGGAGTTTCTCGCCAGAGGCGGGATGGATTAGCCCTTATTTTTTTCCCCGATCCGTCATGGCCGGGCATAGCCGCTCGAAGAACGGCGTCGCTTCGCTCGCCTTTGTCCCGGCCATCCACGTCTTTGCCGCCCGAGAAAGACGTGGATGCCCGGCACAAGGCCACGGGTGTCCGGTTCAAGCTTGGTCTAGGTTGAGGCTCAACTGGCGGGGATCGTAAAGGATGAGTGGGGGCGGTTCGAGCAGGTGGCCGATGGGCCGCCGATGCATGAGATTTTGTGTCACGAGGCGAACGAATG
>DASXCK010000225.1:0-38681 GCA_036491235.1 Xanthobacteraceae bacterium
GAAGTGACCGGCGTGTGGAAAGACCTGACCGAGAGCGTCAACTCGATGGCGTCGAACCTCACGGCGCAGGTCCGAAACATTGCAGACGTGACCATCGCGGTCGCCAACGGCGACCTGTCGAAGAAGATCACCGTCGACGTGCGCGGCGAGATCCTGCAGCTCAAGGAGGCCATCAACACGATGGTCGATCAGCTGCGCTCGTTCGCCTCGGAAGTGACACGTGTCGCCCGCGAGGTCGGCACCGACGGTAAGCTCGGCGGCCAGGCCAACGTGCCGGGCGTCGCGGGCACCTGGAAGGACCTGACCGACTCGGTGAACGCCATGTGCGGCAACCTCACCGACCAGGTGCGCAACATCGCGCACGTGACCACCGCGGTCGCGCGCGGCGACCTCTCGCGCAAGATCACCGTCGACGTGCGCGGCGAAATCCTCGAGCTCAAAGACACCATCAACACGATGGTCGATCAGCTCGGCGCCTTCGCGTCGGAAGTGACGCGCGTCGCCCGCGAGGTCGGCACCGACGGCAAGCTCGGCGGCCAGGCGCAGGTGCCTGGCGTCGCGGGCACCTGGAAGGACCTGACGGACAACGTCAACTTCATGGCCGGCAACCTCACGGCCCAGGTGCGCAACATCGCCGACGTCGCCACCGCGATCGCGGGCGGCGATCTGTCGAAGAAGATCACCGTGTCGGTGTCGGGCGAGATCCTGCAGCTCAAGGAGACCATCAACACGATGGTCGACCGGCTCAACGCCTTCGCGGGCGAAGTGACCCGCGTCGCCCGCGAGGTCGGCACCGAAGGCCGCCTCGGCGGCCAGGCCAACGTGCTCGGCGTCGCGGGTACGTGGAAAGACTTGACGGACTCGGTCAACTCGATGGCCGGCAATCTCACGGCGCAGGTGCGCAACATCGCCGAGGTGTCGACCGCGATTGCGAGCGGCGACCTGTCGAAGAAGATCACCGTCGACGTGCGCGGCGAGATTCTCGAGCTCAAGGACACCATCAATACGATGGTCGATCAGCTCAACGCCTTCGCGGGCGAAGTCACCCGCGTGGCGCGCGAGGTGGGCACCGAAGGCAAGCTCGGCGGCCAGGCGCAAGTGCGCGGCGTCGCGGGCACCTGGAAAGATTTGACGGACAACGTCAACTCGATGGCTTCGAACCTCACCGGACAGGTGCGCAACATCGCTGAGGTCGCGACCGCGGTGGCGCAAGGCGACCTGTCGAAGAAGGTGACCGTGAACGTGTCGGGCGAAATCCTTCAGCTGAAGGAAACGCTCAACACCATGGTCGATCAGCTCAACGCCTTCGCGGCCGAGGTGACGCGCGTCGCGCGCGAGGTGGGCACCGAAGGCAAGCTCGGCGGCCAGGCGCAGGTGCCAGGCGTCGCCGGCACCTGGAAGGATTTGACCGACTCGGTCAACTCGATGGCCGGCAATCTCACGGCGCAGGTGCGCAACATCGCCGAGGTCGCGACCGCGGTCGCGGGCGGCGACCTGTCGCGCAAGATCACGGTCGACGTGCGCGGCGAAATCCTTCAGCTGAAGGAAACGCTCAACACCATGGTCGACCAGCTCAACCGCTTCGCCGGCGAAGTGACCCGCGTCGCGCGCGAGGTCGGCACCGAGGGCCGGCTCGGCGGCCAGGCGCAGGTGCCGGGCGTCGCCGGCACCTGGAAGGACCTGACCGACAACGTCAACTTCATGGCGTCGAACCTCACCGCACAGGTGCGCAACATCGCCGAGGTGACGACCGCGGTCGCGCGCGGCGACCTCTCGCGCAAGATCACGGTCGACGTGAAAGGCGAAATTCTCGAGCTCAAGAACACCATCAACACCATGGTGGACCAGCTCAACGCCTTCGCGTCGGAAGTCACCCGCGTCGCCGGCGAGGTCGGCACCGAGGGCCGGCTCGGCGGCCAGGCGCAGGTGCCGGGCGTCGCGGGCACCTGGAAGGACCTGACCGACAACGTCAACTTCATGGCGTCGAACCTCACCGCACAGGTGCGCAACATCGCCGAGGTCGCGACCGCGATCGCGAGCGGCGACCTGTCGAAGAAGATCACCGTCGACGTGCGCGGCGAGATTCTTCTGCTCAAGGACACGCTCAACACGATGGTCGAGCAGCTGCGCTCGTTCGCAGCCGAGGTAACGCGCGTCGCGCGCGAGGTCGGCACCGACGGCCGCCTCGGCGGCCAGGCCAACGTTCCGGGCGTCGCCGGCACCTGGAAAGATCTCACCGACAACGTCAACCTGCTCGCCGCAAACCTGACCACGCAGGTGCGCAACATCGCGGAGGTGACGACCGCGGTCGCGCGCGGCGACCTCTCGCGCAAGATCACCGTCGACGTGAAGGGCGAAATCCTCGAGCTCAAGAACACCATCAACACCATGGTGGACCAGCTCAACGGCTTCGCCTCGGAAGTCACCCGCGTCGCCCGCGAGGTCGGCACCGAGGGCCGGCTCGGCGGTCAGGCGCAGGTGCCGGGAGTCGCCGGCACCTGGAAAGACTTGACGGACACCGTGAACGTCATGGCCGCCAACCTCACCGAGCAGGTGCGCGGCATCGTCAAGGTGGTGACCGCGGTCGCCAACGGCGACCTCGGGCAGAATCTGACGGTGCAGTCGAAGGGCGAGGTCGCGGCGCTCGCCGAGACCATCAACAACATGACCGGAACACTCGCGACCTTCGCGGATCAGGTGACGACAGTGGCGCGCGAAGTCGGCGTCGAAGGCCGCCTCGGCGGCCAGGCCAACGTGCCCGGCGCCGCCGGAACGTGGAAGGACCTCACCGGCAACGTCAACCTCTTGGCCGCGAACCTCACCACGCAGGTGCGCAACATCGCCGAGGTCGCGACCGCCGTGACCAAGGGCGACCTCACTCGTTCGATTCAGGTCGATGCGCGCGGCGAGGTCGCCGAGCTCAAAGACAACATCAACACGATGATCGACAACCTGCGCCTCACCACCGATCGCAACACCGAGCAGGACTGGCTCAAGACCAACCTCGCGCGCTTCACCAACATGCTGCAAGGTCAGGGCGACCTCGCGATCGTCGGGCGGCTGCTGCTCTCCGAGCTCACACCGCTCGTCAACGCCCAGCTCGGCGTGATTTATCAGCTCGATACCGGCGAACCGCAAGCGTTGCGGCTCTTGTCCGCCTATGCGGACGACGGCGTCAGTGGCCATCCGGCGCGCATCCACTTCGGCCACGGCCTGATCGGCCAGTGCGCCGCCGACAAGCGCCGCATGCTGATCACCGAGATGCCGACGAACGCCGTGCCGATCGGCTCAGCGCTGTTCAAGGCTGCGCCGCGCAATGTCGTGGTGTTGCCGGTGCTGTTCGAGAACCAGGTCAAGGCGGTGATCGAGCTCGCGTCGATGACTTCGTTCACCACGCTGCAGATGACGTTCCTCGAGCAGCTCACGGCGTCGATCGGCATCGTGCTCAACTCGATCGAAGCGACCATGCAGACGGAAGGGCTGCTCAAGGAATCGCAGCAGCTCGCCGGCCAGCTGCAGACCCAGCAGCGCGAGCTGCAGACTACCAACGAACAGCTCGAGCAGAAGGCGCAGGAGCTCACCCAGCGCAACCTGGAAGTCGAGCGCAAGAACCAGGAAATCGAGCAGGCCCGCCGCGCGCTCGAGGAGCAGGCCTCGGAGCTGGCCCTGACCTCGAAGTACAAGTCGGAATTCCTCGCCAACATGTCGCACGAGCTGCGCACGCCGCTCAACTCGATCCTGATCCTCGGCCAGCAGCTCGCGGAAAACCCGGACGGGAACCTGTCGAACAAGCAGGTCGACTTCGCCCGCACCATCCACGGGGCCGGCACCGACCTCCTCAACCTGATCAGCGATATCCTCGACCTGTCCAAGATCGAGTCCGGCACCGTCACGGTCGACGCCGAAGAAGTCTTCCTCACCAACCTTGTCGACGCCATCGGCCGCCCGTTCCGCCACGAGGCGGAGACCCGGCAACTCTCCTTCGAGGTCGAGATCGACTCGCATCTCGGCCGCAGCATCGTGACCGACTCCAAGCGTCTGCAGCAGGTGCTCAAGAATCTCCTGTCGAACGCCTTCAAGTTCACCGAGCATGGCGGCGTGCGGCTCACGGTCAGCGCCGCGGTCGGCGGCTGGACGCCCGACCATCCGGTGCTCCGTCAGTCGGCGGGCGTGATCGCGTTCGAAGTCTCCGATTCAGGTATCGGCATTCCGCTCGAGAAGCAGAAGATCATCTTCGAGGCATTCCAGCAGGCCGACGCCTCGACCAGCCGCAAATACGGCGGCACCGGTCTCGGCCTCGCGATCAGCCGCGAATTGTCGAACCTGCTCGGCGGCGAAATCCACCTGCGCAGTATTCCGGGCCGCGGCAGCACCTTCACGCTCTACCTGCCGCTCAAATATGTCGGACCGACCGGCGCGGGCCTATTGCCCGCCCAGGCAACTGCGGCGCCGCGCGGCGTCCAGGCGCCCGCGATCCTGCCACCTCCCGCGATCCTGCCACCGATCACGCCCGATCGCGTGGTCGAACAGATCCCGGACGACCGGCTCGACATCGAGCCGGGCGACACCATCCTGCTCATCGTCGAGGACGACCCGCACTATGCGCGGGTGATCATGGACCTCGCCCGCGACAAAGGCTTCAAGGTCCTGGTCGCAATGCGCGGCGCCGAGGCGCTCGACCTCGCCAAGCAGTTCCAGCCGACCGCGGTGTCGCTCGACGTGTTCCTGCCCGATATGCTCGGCTGGACGGTGCTGAGCCAGCTCAAGCAAAACCCCCTCACGCGCCACATTCCGGTGCAGATCATCACGCTCGACGAGGATCGCCAGCACGCGCTCGCCCGCGGCGCCTTCTCGTTCGTGACGAAGCCCACCACCGCCCAGGGCGTCGAGGCGGCGCTCGCGCGCATCAAGGAATACGCGCAGCCGCGGCGCAAACGGCTCCTGGTCGTCGAGGACAACGAGGCCGAACAGCTCAGCATCCGCGAGCTGCTCGGCTACGACGACATCGACATCGAAACGGTGTCGACCGGCGCCGCCGCCCTCGCGCAACTGCGCGCCGAGCCGTGCGACTGCGTGGTCCTCGACCTGCGGCTCCCCGACATGACCGGCTTCGACGTTCTCGAGGAGATTCGCAGCGATGCTTCGCTCGCCGAGGTTCCGGTGGTGGTATTCACCGGGCGCGAGCTGTCCGCCGAGGAAGACGCACAGCTTCACACCATGGCGCGCAGCATCGTGGTAAAGGGCGTCGAGTCGCCCGAGCGCCTGCTCGACGAGACCGCCCTCTTCCTGCATCGCGTCGTCACCGATCTGCCGCCGGACAAGCAGCGCATGCTCGAGCGGCTCACCAGCTCCGACGAGGATCTCGTCGGCAAGGTCGCGCTCCTGGTCGACGACGACGCGCGCAACATCTTCGCGCTCTCCAGCGTGCTGGAGCGGCGCGGCATGCGGGTGCGCACCGCGACGACCGGACGCGAGGCGATCGAGCTGATCGAAACGACGCCCGATCTCGCGATCGTCCTCATGGACATCATGATGCCCGAGATGGACGGCTATCAGACGATCGAAGCCATTCGCGAAAAGCCGCCGCTGCGCCGCCTGCCGATCATCGCGCTCACCGCGAAGGCGATGAAGGGCGACCGGGAAAAATGCCTCGAAGCCGGCGCCTCCGACTATCTCGCCAAGCCGGTCAACACCGAACAGCTCCTGTCCGCTCTGCGGATGTGGCTGCATCGCTGAGTGGAGAGCCGCGATGGACTCGGGTGACCGCGTCAACATCCTGCTGGTCGACGATCAGCCGGCCAAGCTGATGAGCTACGAGGTCATCCTGCATGACCTCGGCGAAAACCTGCTCAAGGCGACCTCCGGCCGCGAGGCGCTCGAATATCTGCTCAAGACCGAGGTCGCGATCGTCCTCGTCGACGTGTGCATGCCGGATCTCGACGGCTTCCAGCTCGCCGCGATGATCCGCGACCATCCGCGCTTCCAGAAGACCGCCATCATCTTCATCTCGGCTGTGCTGCTAAGCGATATGGATCGCCTGCGCGGCTACGAGATGGGCGCGGTCGATTACGTGCCGGTGCCGGTCATTCCCGAGGTGCTGCGCGCCAAAGTCAAGATATTCTCCGAGCTCTATCGCAAGACCCGTCAGCTCGAGCGGCTCAACGCCGATCTGGAGAACCGCGTCAGCGAGCGCACCGCCGAGCTCGCCGCGACCGCGACGCGGCTGACGGAGAGCGAGCAGCGGCGCAGTCTCGCGCTGATGGCGGGCCAGATGGGATCGTGGGACTGGGACCGGATCAACGGCGACTGTCTGTGGGACGAAGGCCACTACCGCATCTTCGGCGTCGACCCGGCGACCTTCGAGGTCAACGTCGAGAACATCCAGCGCCTCGTCCCCTACGACTGGCTCAAGCTCAAGGAAGTCGCCGATCGGCTGATGTCGGAGCGCACGCCGCAACAGGCCGAGTTCCGCGTGCGCCGTCCGGACGGCGCGATCCGCTGGTGTCTCAGCACGGCGGCGCCCAGCATGGACGAATCCGGACGGCTGGTCCGGCTGAGCGGCGTCACGGTCGACATCACGGAGCGCAAGGAATCCGAGGAGCGCCAAGCGCTGCTCGCGCGCGAGGTCGATCATCGCGCCAAGAACGCGCTTGCGATCGTGCAGTCGATCGTGCGCCTCACCCGCGCCGACAGCATTCCGACCTACGTGGCGTCGGTCGAAGGCCGCATCACGGCGCTGTCGCGCGCGCACACCGTACTGTCCCATTCGCGCTGGCAAGGCGCCGACCTCACCGGCCTCGTCGAGGAAGAGCTTGCGCCCTACCGCAGCGATCGCGGCGACCGCATCACGATGACGGGCCCGTCCGTCTCGCTGCAGCCGTCCTCGGCGCAGACGCTCACCCTCGCGCTGCACGAGCTCGCCACCAACGCGGTCAAGTACGGCGCCCTGTCGTCCGCCGCGGGCCGTCTCGAGGTGAGTTGGGAGCTCAAGCCGACCACGCTCGTGCTGCGCTGGGCGGAGTCCGGCGGGCCACGCGCGCGCAAGCCCGCGAAGCTCGGATTCGGCACCCGCATCATCGTGGCGAGCATCGAGGGTCAGCTCGGCGGCCAGGCGAAGTTCCTGTGGGGCGACAGTGGGCTCAATTGCACGCTGACGATCCCGCGCGGCGAGAAGATCGGCCAGCCGACCCTCGCGGTGGCGGAGAAGAGCCCCGACGACAAGGTCCACGGGACGCCCGCCGACCGGCTGGTCGTCAACGGCAGCCACATCCTGGTGGTCGAGGACGAGGCTCTCGTCGCCATGGTCGTCAGCGATGCGCTGATGGAGCTCGGCTACGAGGTGGTCGGTCCGTTTGGCCGGCCGGCCGATGCGCTCGCGGCGATCAACAACGGCAGGATCGACGCCGCCGTTCTGGATATCAATCTTGCCGGCACCCTGGTCTACCCGGTGGCCGAACAGCTGGTGTCGCGCGGCATCCCGTTCGTCTTCGTCACCGGCTACGGCATCGAAAGCGTCGACAAGCGTTTCGCCCACATTCCCGTGCTGCCGAAGCCGATCGAGCGCGAGACCCTGCAACGCGTATTCATCCCCGGCGCCGGGACGGCCGTTCGCCAGCCGGGCGGCGCGCACGCCGCCACGGCGTGACAGGCGATGCGCTCCCGGCGAAAAACGTAAGCTCACGAAAGCAGGCGCCACCCGGATCGCGCCGGCTGGCGCCTGATGTCATCTCGCAGCCGGGCTACCGGAAGCGCCGTCCACCGTTGCCGAAATGGCGGACCGAGTGCGGCTGGACATGCGGCGTCCGGCTGGTCGTGCTGCGACGCGTCCCATGCGTCTGGCCGTGGCGCGGCGGGTCGCGACGCGGCGTCCGGACCCGCGGCGGCAGCCAGTGGCGCGGCGGCGGCACCAGGATTGCGGGCGGTGGGACGCAGCGGACGTCACGCACGTTCTGCGGATCGCAGCATTGCCCGTTCGGCAGCTGCATCTGACCACGCAGGCACGGCGGCGGCAGCTCGCACTTGCCGTCGTGCACGTCCTGGCGCGGGCAGCACGTGCCGTTCGGCAGCCGGATCGCGCCCGACGGGCAGCCGCACTGACCGCTGCGGATCTGCTCCGGCGTGCAGCACTTGCCACGGCGGACCTGCTCCGGGCTGCAGCATTGGCCGTTCGGCTGACGGATCGTGTCCGGCGGGCAGCACTGACCGCGACGGATCTGCTCCGGTGTGCAGCCGCACTGACCGCGGCGGATCTGCTCCGGCGTGCAGCACTTGCCGTTACGGATCTGCTGCGGTGTGCAGCATTGGCCGTTCGGCTCCCGGATGGTGTTGGGCGGACAACCGCAGCGGCCGTTGCGCACGAAGCGCCGGTCGCAGCATTCGCCGCCCGGCAGGCGGATCTCGCCACGCTCGCAGAAGCCGACGGGCACGAGGAGGGAAGGCGCCGGGAACGACGGCACGAACGCCTGGGTGCCGCCGCACGCGCGCCAGATTGCGATGTCGCCCATGTGGCCGCGCGCGGCCGGATCGCCAAACTGGTCGTCGTAGTCGGCGAAGTAGCTCTGCAGCGGCGGCACGTTGGCGGGCCGCACGGCATCGATCGCGTTGCCTTGCAGGCCGTTGACGATCGCCGGACCGCCTGCCGCGAGCCGGGCCGCAAGGGCCTGATCGTTGGTCACGCGCAGCTGCTCGCCGGTCGACCACATGAAGCCGCCGCAGGCGGCGCGGTCGATGGTGCCGTTCGGCGTGTAACTGTAGCCGATGGCGACGCCGCCGTTGTCATTGCGCATGTCGCGCGGGAAGCCGATCGCGTACTCGTCGGGGACGGGCTGCCAGGACGAGCCCGGCGCCGCCGCGTTCACGGGTTGCGGCTGGGCACTGGGCGCCTGCTCGGCTTGCGCTGGCGCCACCCGCTGATAGTGCAGCACGCGGCCGACGCCTTCCCGGGCGAGCGCATTGAAATCATAGGCGCCGGTCGGGGCCGGCCGCTCGGCGAGCAGCATGCCGCCCTGGTCGTCGAATGTGATCTTGGAGATCTCGCTCGCACCGTCCCACGGCTGCACCTGCAGCTCGACGCGCGCATCGCTGCCGAACGAACCGTTCGGTGCGATCGCGACCGACCACACCTGCTCGTCCGCGGTCGCGTAATAGAGCCGCCCGGCATGCGCCGCGAGGCCGAAGATGCGGCGCTCGAGCAACGCATAGCCCCAGGTGACCGGTTCTTCGGTCTTGAACGTGGGCTTGCTGATGTCGAGCCGGCCGGCCGCGTCGTAGGGGACCGGCTGCAGGCCGGCGGCGGCGCGGCCGTCTGCGCCGTGATCGAAACGGGCGCGCTCGGCGCCGCTCTGATCGAACGCATGGATCATGCCGGTGCCGCGATCGGCGACGAAGAGCGTGTGCGACGTCGTATCGAACGCAAGCCCACCGAGCGCCGTGCCCGAATTGGCGAGGCCGCCGAGCATCACGTTGGCGAACAGCCTGACCTCACCGCTGGCGCCGTCGATGCGCCAGACCGACCCCGGGCCGCCGCCCGCATTCGCCGGCCCGAACAGACCGGGCATGAACTGCACCTCGGGCCCGCCTTGCTTGACGCGGACAGGGCCACCACCGGGTCCCGGCCCGATGATCGGCAATCCGTAGGCGGACGTGGCTGCGACAAAGACGTTCGGCGGCGTCGCGTCATCGAGCGTCACGGCGAACACCTGACCGACCTGGCTGGCCGTGGCGGTGAACGGCTTCGGCGCCTTGATCACCTGCGCCTGCGGCGGCGCGCCGGGTGATTGCAGGTCGACGACGCGCGCGGAGGGACCCGCGAGGTCGATCTCCGTCAGGTCCGCCGGATCGGCCCCGGCAGGCAGTGCCGCAGGCACCTTGGCGCCCGAGAAGCCGGTCACCACGGCATTGCCCGGCACGAGGATTCCGCCGGCGTTTTGCGCGGTCGCGACACCGGTCGCGCCGAGCATGACGGCAATTCCGAAGGCCGACGCGAGTGCAGCCGCACGCGCACCGGCGCGGCGGCTCGTACGTCGCGAGGCCGCGGAATCGCCGCGGCCAGGCGTCGTGGGGGGTGTCGACATCGCAAAGCCTCCTGTCAAACGAACGGATCAATGGTCCGTCCTTTGTCGAGGCGCGCCACCCAAACGTTCAAAGGCCCGCTGCGGCCGGACGCCGGCAAATCAGGGGCCCACCGCCGGCGTTCAAAAAATCGTGCGCGGACGAATCCCATAGAGCTTTGCAAACACAATGGTATTTCAGCAGGAACGCGTCTTCGCACCGGACGTTTTACTTCCAATCTGCCTGCTTTTTCCCGAGCTCTTCTTTCCCGAGCTCTCAGCCCAGGTGATGAATGAGCGATGAACGGAGCTTTCGTTCTTCCGCGCAGCGCAAGGCCGAATTGGCCGAGCGCAACGCCGCGCTGCTGAAGGATGCGGAATTCACCCGCAGCGTGCTCGCCAACAGCACCGTAGCCATCAAGGTTCTCGACCTCGATGCACGCATCGAGTTCATGAGCGCCGGCGCACTGCGTGCGCTCGCGATCGACGATGCCGAGGCGCTCATTGGTACGCCGTGGCTTGCGCTGTGGCGCGACGAAGCGCCGGCTGCGGAGGCTCTCGCGCAGGCGAAGACCGGCCACACCGGGGTGTTCGAGGGCTCCCGCCGCGACAACGGCAAGGCAGGATGGTGGGAGGTCACGGTCACGCCGATCCTCGGCGCCAATGGCCAGCCGGCGCGGCTCCTCGTGATCGCCCGCGACGTGAGCGAGCGCAGGCTCGCCCAGCAGTCACAGCAGATGATGATGCAGGAGCTGCATCATCGCGTCAAAAACATGCTGGCCATGGTGATGGCCATCACCTCGCAGAGCCTCGCCCGCGCGACCACCATCACGGACGGGCGCTTGGCCGTCGAGCAGCGGCTGATGGCGCTCGCGGAAGCGCACAATCTGCTGCGCGATGGCGAAACAGACGCCGCCGGCCTGCGGCAGATCATCGATCGCGCCGTCGCGCCCTACGACACGGTGCCGAGCCGAATTCGCGTCGAGGGCATCGACCAGCCGTTGGCATCGCGGTCAGCTCTCGCGATCGCCATGGCGGTGCACGAGCTCTGCACCAACGCGATCAAGCATGGCGCGCTCTCGGTCAATACGGGCCGCGTGGCGGTCGCTTGGCACGTCGAGGACGCCCGCGTCTTGTGGACATGGCGTGAATCGAACGGCCCGCGCGTGTCGCCGCCCAAGCGTCGCGGCTTCGGCCTTCGGGTCGTCGAGGCGAGCTTCCGCGAACAGTTGCAGGGGAGCATCGAGCTGTCGTTCGAGCCCGGCGGCCTCACCTGCGCGGTCGAGCTTCCGCTCGACGCGTTGTGCGACGCCGCCACCGGCTAGCGGCACCCCTCCCCGCCTCATGCGCCGATGAACTTGTATCCATCGCCCCAGCGTCGCAGACGCGCGGTCGAAGGCGCAGGAAAGTGCGAGAGGCACATCAACGTGTCCGCTTCGCAGAACCGGTCGAAGGTCTTGCGCCGCGACACGCCCGCCTGTTTCGAATCGTAATCCACCCGCATGCCGAGCTCGGGGTATTTTCCCTGCAGCGGCGAATGGATCATGTCGCCGGTGATGAAGGCGTTGCGGCCTGCTTGCCCGACCAGCACCGAATAGTGGTCGATGGTGTGCCCCGGTGTCGGAATGAACTGCAATGCCTCGTTGAGCACGAAGTCGCTTTTGACGACCTGCGCACGGTTCGCGGCGACGATCGGCAGCACCGAGTCGGTGATCCAAGGACAAGCCGCGGGATCTTTCGTCTCGCGCTCCGTCCAATAGGCGAGCTCGCGGTCGGCCATCACGTATTTCGCCTTGGGGAAGGTCGGAATCCAGCGGCCATTCTCGAGCCGGGTATTCCAGCCGACGTGATCGGTGTGCAGGTGGGTGCACATCACATAGTCGATGTCGTCGACCGAAAGCCCCATGGCGCCGAGGTTCTTGGTGAAGCGATCACTGTCCAGCATGTGCCAGAACGGGCGGGTGGGCCGCGGCTTGTGGTTGCCGACGCAGGAGTCGATCAGGATATTGTGGTGCGGCGTTTTGATCACGAAGCCTTGGATGCACAACACCAACCCGTTGTTCGACGGATCGAGGAAACGCGGCTGCATCCAGGAGCGGTTTTCGTCGAGCAACTCGTTGGTGAGCGTCGGGAAGAACTCCATCACGTTGAACCAGGAGCCCTGCTGCTCGATGATCGGATGAATCGTAATATCGTCGAGTTGGATCGGTGCGCTCATCGCGGCCTCGCTTCGCTGGCGTCGCTACCGCCGATGTTAGAGCATGCTCCCCTCGACAAACCAGCCCGTTCCTGGCAAACCGCCGGCGTTTCGCGCGTAATATCGAGAGGCCAATCGAGCCGCCGCTCCCGCGCACGTAAAGGGGACCGCACGATGAACACCTTCGTCCAGGAGCAGTTCGGCAAGAATGCCGCCGGCTACCTCACGAGCAAGCCGCACGCGCAGGGCAAGAGCCTCGACCGGCTGGTCGCCTTGACGAAGCCGCAGCCCGGCTGGCGCGTGCTCGATGTCGCGACCGGCGGCGGCCATGTCGCCTACGCGTTCGCGCCGCATGTCGGGCGCGTGTGGGCGACCGACATCACGGCCGAGATGATCGACCTCGTGCGCCGTGAGGCCGCCAAGAAGGGCCTCGCCAACGTCCGCACCGGCTTTGCCAAGGCGGAGGCGCTGTCATTCGACGACGCGAGCTTCGATCTCGTCACCTGCCGCATCGCACCGCATCATTTCGACAGCATCCCGGCCTTCCTCGCCGAAGTGCACCGTGTGCTCAAGCCGGGCGGCCTGTTCGGGCTTGTCGACAATGTGGTGGTGCCGGGCAGCGTCGGCGATTTCGTCAACGCCTTCGAGCGCTTCCGCGACCCGAGCCACCTGCGCGCCTGGACCATGCCGGAATGGCGCGATGCCCTCGCGCACCAGACCTTCGCTCTCGCGCACCAAGAAGAGCTCGACAAGATCATGGAATTCAAGCCGTGGGCGGCGCGGCACGATGCCACCATGCAGGCCTTCCTGCGCGCCATGCTGGCGCACGCGGACGCCGACGTGAAGGCATCGCTCGATCCGCAAGGCAGCGGCGACGCCCTCACGTTTCACTTGCGAGAGGGACTGTTCATCGCCCGCAAGGACTGATGGCGTCGCGCCATCGCGCGCCCTGATCGGCCGCAACTCGTCAGCCAACCGCCGCAGGTTCAAATCGAGCCGCAGGTTCAAATCGAATTGAACGTCGTCACTGCGGCGCCCCCCGCGGCGCCTGACGCCGGGCGACCACAGGTACGGCCCTCACGTCCAGATCAGTGCTTGGCCTTCTTGTCGGGCTTCTTGTCGCTGCCTGCCGGTCGCACCGTCGCCCAGGGATCGACCTTGGCGGCGGTCGCCGTATCGCCACGCGTTGCCGCCTTGTAGGCCTTGTCGATCTCGGTGCTTTCGCGCGTCCGCGCATCGGTGGCCGCCGTCAGTGCCTCGGATTCGGCCGCAAGCGCGGCAACTGGCGCCAGCAGGGTGGCGAATCCGAACGCAATGACGACCGTCTTGAACGCTCGCATGGGTGCCTCGTTGCCAATCAGCAGTAGACGATAGGCCGTAGCATATTCCGGTCGTAAAGGCGACAATGTGGCAGCGGGCCGGGACAACGAGCTTGACGGCTGGGCCCGCCGTGGAAAAATGCAGCAAACGCACGGGGTGTGGCGAGCCAGCCCGCACCTGCTGCGGATGATAGAAAGTCACGGGAGGGCGTGCATGACCGAGCGTTGCGCCGGGACGGTTCCGGCTCGGCCGATGCGCGTATCGATGGGCGTACGGGTCCGCGTTCTGGCGGCCCTCGCGGCGGCCACGCTCCTGGCCGCGTTCTTCGGTTCCGCTGCCGGTGCGCCGCCCTACCCCGTTCGGCCCGTCATGCTCATCGTGCCTTATGCGGCGGGCGGCGTCGCCGACACCGGCATGCGCATCCTTGCCGATAAGCTCAGCGCCAAGCTGGGGCAGCAGATCGTGGTCGACAATCGCCCCGGCGCGGGCGGCATCATCGCGGCGAAAGCGGGCTCGTCGGCCGCACCGGACGGCTACACGCTGCTGATGACCGGCAACAACAACGCCATCAGCGCGGCGCTGTTCAAATCGCTCCCCTACAACATTCTCACGGATTTCGCGTCTGTCTCGACCGTGTCCTTCTTCGACCTCCTGATCGTGACCCGCGCGGGCTCTCCGCTCAGATCGATGGCGGACGTCGTCGCCGCGGCGCGCGCCAATCCGGGCAAGCTCAATATCGGCACCATCAATCCGGGCAGTACACAGAACCTCGCGGCGGAGCTCTTTCGTTCCACAGCCGACGTCAAGGTGACGATCGTGCCATTCCGCACCTCACCCGACATGGCGGGCGCGATTCTGCGTGGCGATATCGACGTCGCCTTCGAATTCTACGCGGCCCTGCAGGGCATGATCGCCGACAACAAGATCCGCGTGCTCGCCTCGACGGGAACGAAGCGCACCGCCTACCTGCCTGACGTGCCGACAGTCGTGGAGGGCGGGATCGGCGGCTACGAGGTGCTGAGTTGGAACGGCATCTCGGCGCCGGCCGCGACGCCGAAGCCGGTGGTGGACACGCTCGAGCGCGCGATCAACGCGGTGCTGCCGCTCCCCGACGTGCAGGAGCGAGCGAAGCGCCTAGGCATGGAAATGCGCCCCAGCACGCCGGAAGAGATGTCCGCACGGATGAAAGCCGACATCGTCAAGTGGTCGGCGGTGATCGACAAAGCGGGCATCCCAAAGCGCGATTGAAACGAACGTGGAACGAGGACGACGACCATGAGGGTAGGCACGACGATGTTCAGACATCTTCTTTCCGTCACGCTCGGCGCGGCGGCGATCGCCGGGTTCATGCAGGTCGCGAACGCGGCCGACGATCTCGAGGCGAGGCTGCAGACCTGCAACGTTTGCCACGGCGCCGACGGCAAGCCGATCAGCTCTGCCATCCCGACCATCTGGGGCCAGCAGACCGCCTATATGGTCAAGCAGATCCACGACTACCGCGCCAAGGATCGCGACAATACAGTGATGACGCCGCTTGCCGGCACGATCAAGCAGGAGGAAACCCGCAAGGCGGCGGCCTATTTCGCCGCCAAGACGTGGCCGGCGGCGCATGCCGCCGCGGCGGCCGCCGGCAACGAGCCGAAAGGCATGACGGTGTGCAAGGCCTGCCACCAGCCGAACTTCGAGGGCGGCCTGCCGGCGCCGCGGCTTGCGGGCCAGAGCTACGAGTATCTCGCCGCCGCGATGAAGAGCTTTGCGGACGAGACGCGGACCAACAGCGCCGACATGATGCGCCTGATGAAGATGCTGACCCCGGAGGAACGCGACGCGATGGCGCATTACCTCGCGGGCTTGTGACACGCGATGGCGACCGGCGTCTTCGACTCGCCGCTACTCGCGCACGTGTGGGGTACCGAAGAGCTGTGCGCGGTGTTTAGCGACGCGAACCGCGTGCAGCGATGGTTCGATTACGAGGCGGCGCTCGCGCTGGCGCAGGCGGAGCTCGGCATCATCCCCAAGGCTGCCGCTGCCGAGATCGCCGCCAAGGCCAAGGTCGGCAATGTCGACCTCGCGGCGATCGGCGCCGAGATCCGCCGCATCAAACATCCGCTGGTCCCGGCCCTGCGCGCGTTGCAGGCGGTTTGCGTCGATGGGCATGGCGAGTACCTGCATTTCGGACCGACCACCCAGGACGTGATCGACACCGGCATGGTGCTCCAGATCAAGGAGGCGCACGCGCTGATCGCGCGTGACCTCAAGGCCGTCGGCCGCGCGCTCTATCGCCGCGCCGAGGCGCACAAGGCGACCCCGATGGCCGGGCGCACCCACGGCGTCCAGGCGCTGCCGATCACCTTCGGCCACAAATGCGCGATCTGGCTCGCCGAAGCCGGCCGCAACTTCGCGCGCCTGACGCAAGCCGCGCAGCGCAGCTTCGTCGGCGGCATGACCGGCGCGGTCGGCACGCAGGCCTCGTTCGGCGAGCACGCCTTCGAGCTCGACACGATGCTGATGGCACGCCTCGATCTCGGCGTCGCCGATATCGGTTGGCAGGCCGCGCGCGACCGCCTCGCCGACTACGCGAACGCGCTCGGCCTGATCGGCGGGGCCTTGGGCAAGATCGCGCACGAGATCATCATCCTCAGCCACAACGAGATCGACGAGGTCGCCGAGCCGTTTGCGCACGGCAAGGTCGGGTCATCGACCATGCCGCACAAACGCAACCCGGTGATCTGCGAGGGCGTGGTCGCGGTCGGCCGCGCGCTGCGCGCCTCGGTCGCGCTGATGCAGGAAGCGATGATCGTCGAGCACGAGCGCGACGCGTCGGTCTGGCGGCTCGAATGGAAGGCGATGCCGGAATGCTGCCTGATGACCGGCGCGATGCTGGCGCAAATGAAACATGTGCTGGAAGGACTCGAGGTGCACGCCGGCAAGATGCGGGCAAACCTCGACGCGCTCGGCGGCTTCCTGATGTCCGAGCGTGTGATGTTCGCGCTCGGCGACAAGGTCGGCAAGCAGAGCGCGCACGAACTCGTCTATGAGATCGCGATGCGCGGCGTCGAGCAGGGCATCACGTTCGAGGCCGCGCTGATGGCAGACCCGCAGGCCAAGGGCGCACTCGGACGCGACGAGCTGCGCTCGCTGCTCGATCCGACGACGTATGTCGGGCTCGCGCCCGCGATTGTCGAACGCGTGCTGGCGCAGACGAAAGCGATGGGCTGGACGGAGGCCTGAGGACAGACCCGTCCGAGATTTCTGATTTTACTCGGCAATTCCCGATGGCTTTGTTCTGCCAAACCGCGCCAATGGCGGGCACCGGTAATTTCTCACCAGCAATGTCGATCGGCAGAAGCAAGGAAGCCGGGGGAGCGACCCCCGGCTCCTCCGCCTAACAATGAACGGGACTGCTTGACCGCACATGTGGGGAGCGACCCCGTGCATCAAGAATCGGCCCGTCCGAGGTTAGACCTACCCGCGGATGAACCTGGGCGACGCGATATTAGCATCGAACCCGCCGCGACGGCCATACCCTAATGACGTTTTGCACACCGACAACCGCGGAACACCACATCGCCGACCCGCCGTCGCCGGCGATGTGGCACTTTTCGGCCAAGCCTACGTGTCGAACCAGATTCCAGCGGCGGACGCGTCACCGCCCTCGGACCGGCGGCATCCGCAGCATGCTGGCGCGGCACGCGCGGCCCTCGTCGGCGCTGCAACCACGGAACTTGAGGTCACGCGTCATGCAGACGCGCACTTCGCGCAGCCTCGACCGGTCGCAATCGAGCGCGATATCGGCGGCTGCGAGGCCCGCGTTGGCCTTAACGAAAGCGTCGACGACGTCGGCCGGCTTGACCTCGAGCGCGCGCTGCAGGTTATCGAACTGCGGTGGAATTTTCACCGCGCCGCGCGCCCGCCGGATCAGGTCGAAAAAGGCGCGCGCGCCGAGGCCCGAGCACGTCCCGTGCGTGTCCCACTCATGATAGACGAGCCGCCGCGCCGGCATGAGGTCGAGCATCCCGTCCACGATCCGGTGATCGAGGCGCGGCGACGGAACCTGGCAGGCCTCAGGAAATCCGCGCTCGTATTGCGGCCAAAGGCCGTGCACGACGAACGAATAGGGACGCGCGCCGCATTGCTGCTCGCGTGCGGCGCCGGTCGCGGTTTCGCAGAACGACGGCGACCACGACAGCGAGAGAACGTAATAATCGAACTTGCCCGGCTCGCCGCGGCTGCGGCCTTGCGCGCCCGCGGCACCGATCGTGCCCAGCAAAATCGCGAGCACGAGCACCCGCATTCGAATACTCCGATCACACGAGATCACGGCCGGTGCCTCCGTTGCGCGTGACGTGCATTGTCGATCCGCCCGGCCTCCGCCGTCAATGACGGGATTGGGCTAGGCCTATTGCGGCTTGATCTTCGCGGCGCGGATCACCTTCGCCCACTTGTCGGTTTCCGCCGCCATATGCTTGCCGAAATCGGACGGCGTGCCCGGAAACGGCACCGAGCCGAGCGTGATGAGCTGCGCCCGCAGGTTTGGATCGGCAAGTCCCGCATTGATCTCGGCATTGAGCCTGTCGACGATCTCGGCGGGCGTGCCCTTGGGTGCGCCGATGCCGTACCAGGCACTCGCCTCATAGCCCGGCACCACGTCGGCGATCACCGGCACGTCAGGCAGCACCTGCGAGCGCGTCGCCGTGGTCACCGCGAGCGCGTGCAGCCGGCCGGATTTGACGTAGCCGATCGAGGGCGGCAGCGGGCTGAACATGAGCTGGATCTGTCCACCCAGCAGGTCGTTGAGCGCCGGCGGCGAGCCGCGATAGGCGACATGCACCAACTGGACGCCGGCCAGCAGGTTGAACAGCTCGCCCGCCATGTGCAGCGAGCTGCCGATCCCGGCGGACCCGTAGTTGATCTTGCCGGGATTGGCCTTCGCATAAGCGATGAAGTCGGGAAGCGCTTTTGCCGGAAACGACGGCTGCACTTCCATTGCAAGCGGCTCACGGCTGATGCCCGCGACCGGTACGATGTCGCGCAGGAAGTTGTAGTTGAGCTTTTCGTAGAGCGTCGCGTTGACGGCGTTGCCGACCGAGGTCAACAGCAGCGTGTGGCCGTCGGCCTGGGCCTGCACCACGGATTCGGTCGCGATGTTGCCGCCTGCGCCGGTGCGGTCCTCGACCACGAACGACTGCCCGAGCCGCCCCGCGAGCCATTGTCCGAACAGCCGCGCCAGGATGTCGGGCGCGCCGCCCGCCGCAAAGCCGCAGATGATACGCACCGGCCGGGTCGGGTAGCCGGCTGCGCGCGCGAGCCGCGGCACGGCGGGAAGCGCGGCCGCGCCTGCCGCCAGACGCAGAAATCCTCGGCGTGATGATTTCGATCTCATCGGTCCCCCGTCCGCCTTGCCCCGTCCGAGCATACAATATAACCGCACACGCTGGACCAGCCGCGTGATCGCGGATACCGGGGGCAAAACCGCGCCGGGCGCGGTGCGGCCATTCGACCCGACTTTGCGCTTGGTGCGATCGATCCCGAGCCACTAAGCTGCGGCAAAACAAGGTCGGAGGAAGCCCCATGATAAAGCGTGCACTCGCCGCACTGGCGCTGCTTGCGGCGGCCGCCGCGACACCGGTCCTGGCCCAGCAATACCCGGACCGGACCGTGACGATCGTGGTCCCGTTCCCGGCCGGCGGCCCCACCGACGAGCTTGCGCGGCTCGCGGCCCACGGCCTCGAGACCCGCCTCAAAGGCAATTTCATCGTCTCGAACATTTCGGGCGGCGGCGCCAATATCGGCAGCAATCACGTCGCGCACGCGGCGCCGGACGGCTACACGTTGCTGCTGCACAACCTCGCGATCTCGGCGAACGTCACGCTATACAAGGACCTTGCGTTCGACACCGAGAAGGACCTGCGGCCCGTGATGTTCATGAACCGCAATCCGCTGGTGCTGGTGGGACGCAAGACGCTGCCGCCGAACAATCTCACCGAGCTCGTCGCCTGGATGAAGACTAACCGCGCGAAGTTCGCGATCCCGGGTTACGGCACCACCGGTCATCTCGCGACCGTGATGTTCGGACAGGAGGCCAAGATCAAATTCGACATCATCCCCTACCGCGGCGGCACGCCGGTGGTCAGCGACCTCCTCGGCGACCACGTCGATCTCTTCTTCGGCACGCCGCAACAGGTGGGGCCGCACGTGCTCGCCGGCAAGCTCAAGGCGTACGGCATCACGAGCAACGAACCGCTGGCGCAGTTTCCCAACGTGGCGAGCTTCCCGAAAATGTTCGGACCGAAGCTCGATCTGGTTTACTGGCAGGCGATGTTCGCGCCGAGCGCCACCCCTGACGCGGTCGTGAACAAGCTCAACGGCGCGCTCCAACAGGTCGTCGAGGACCCCGCGGTCCTCAAGGTCTGGGCCGGCGAAGGCGTCACCGCCTTCCCGAAGGATCAGCGCTCGCCGGAGGCCGGACGTGCGTTGATGAAGAGCGAGATCGCGCGCTGGGGCGAGGTGATCCGCACCAACAACATCCACATCGAGAATTAGCGAGACGGCGTAGGATGGGTTTCGCTTTCGCTCAACCCATCCTACGTGTTCACTTTATCTGCAAGTGAAACTCCTCGACCACCTTGGTGTAGCGATTGAGGTCGTCCTGCATGAACTTGGCGTAGGCCGCGGTGCCGTTCTCCGCCATGTGGATGCCCAGCGTCTTCATGCGCTCGGCCATGGCGGGCTCGCGCAGGACTTTGGCGACCGCGTGCTGCAGCTTGGCGACGATCGCGGGCGGCACGCCGGCCGACGACTGCAGGCCGAGCATGGTCGCGACATCGAAATCCTTGTAGCCGAGCGCGGCGCAGGTCGGCACGTCGGGCAGCGAGGGGTCGCGTTCGCGCACGCTGAGGCAGAGCGCGCGCAATTTGCCGGTGCGGATGAGCGCCAGCACGTTGGCGATGCCCGACCAGCCGGCATCGACTTCGCCGGTGAGCAACGCATTCACGAGGCCGGTACCGCCGCGATAAGGCACGTGTAGAAGCTGGATGCCGGCCTGCTGCTCGAAGATCACCATGGTGAGTTGATGGATCGAGCCGATGCCGGCCGAACCGAAACTCAGGCCATTGGGCTTCGACTTCGCGAGCGCGACGAACTCGGCCAGCGTCTTCGCCGGCACCGCCGGCTTGATCACCAGCACGGTCGGCAGCGTCGCCAGCGCCGTGATCGGGGTGAAATCCTTCAGCCGGTATTTCACCGCCGGATTCATCGCGACGTTGATGGCGAGCGCACCGGAGTCGTTGAGCGAGAGCGTGTAGCCGTCCGGCGGCGCCGCGGCCGTCTGGTTGGCGGCGAGCACGCCGCCGACACCGGGCACGTCCTCGACCACGAAGGGATTCTTGAGAACATCGGCGAGCCGCGCCGACAGGAGGCGCCCGACCACGTCGGGATTGCCGCCCGCCGCGGAGGCCGCGAGCAGGCGCACCGGCCGGCTGGGATAGCCGGCGGCGGCGTCGGCGGCCATGGCGTGCGATGCCGCGAGCAGCATGGCCGCCGCGGCGATGCTCGATATCGTTGCGTGCCGCATTTCGCGTCCCCTCGCCTTCTATTTCGCTCATGCCCGGCTCCATGCCGGGTCCACGTCTTTGCCATACAAGCAAGACGGGGACGGCCGGGACAAGCCCGGCCGTAACGACGGCTTGCCTTTAAGTGTCGTCCCACACCTCACGTGCCAAATCGCACACCAACTCAAGCTTGCGCATCTGCTGCTCGGGCGTGATCGGATTGCCGGTGTCGACGCTGGCAAAGCCGCATTGCGGGCTGATCGCGAGCCGATCGAGCGCGACCAATTCCTGCGCGTCGTCGAGCCGGCGTCGCAGCGCCGCCTTGTCCTCGAGCTCCCCGACCTTGGTCGACACGAGGCCGAGCACCACCGATTTGTGCTTCGGCACATGACGCAACGGCGTGAACGAGCCGGCGCGCGACGTGTCGTATTCGAGGAAGTAGAAGCCGATGTCGAGCGTGTTGAACAGCCGTTCGGCGACTTCCTCGTAGCTGCCTTCCGCATGCCAATGGCCGCCGCGATTGCCGCGGCAGAGGTGCATGCCGATGCGAAGCTCCGCCGGCGCGGCGGCGAGCACGCGGTTGGTGACCGCGATATAGGTGTCGATGAGCTTGCTCCAGTCGTCGCCGCGCGCCGCAAGGGCGACTTGCACGTCCGGATCGCCGAACTTCGCGAAGGCGGTCTCGTCGATCTGCACATAACGGCAGCCGGCATCGACCAGGGCGTGCAGCTCGCGCGCGAACGCCGCGACGGTATCCGCCCAAAACTCGTCGACGCTCTTATAGGCACTCGCGAGGACCGCCTTGTCGCCACCGCGGAAATGCAACGCGCAGGGACCCGGAATCGTGACCTTCGGGGCGCGGCTGGAATGCGCCTCGAGGAAGGCGGCATCGGGCGCATTGATCGGATGCGTCCAGTGCACGCGGCTGCCGATCATCGCGGCGGGCTGCGCCCCACGGCCGCCCTCGCCATCGGCGCCTTTGGCGTCGGCGCCGTCGATGGTATCGATCGCGAGCTTGCCGAGCTGGGAATAGAAGAAGCTGTGGTAGGAGCGCCGGCGATACTCGCCGTCGGTGACAAACTTGAAGCCGAGCCGTTCCTGCAGCGCGATCGCGCCGCGGATCGCGACGTCCTCCGCCCTGGTGATCGCTGCCTGGTCGATCTCGCCACGTGCGAAACGAGCCCGCTCCCGCATGAGCTCGGGCGGGCGCAGCAGACTGCCGATGTGCTCGGCGCGAAACGGCGGGCCGCCGGCAAGGATCGGCGGCACACCTTCTGCGTGGACGCTCACGCTGTCTGCTCCCTTGTGGCTCTCTTGTCGTTCGATACGAGTGACGCGGCACTACCATGCCGCGGGCTCGCGCCGGGGACAAGCTTGCCGACAGGACCGCTCACGGACGGCCGCGGGCGAACCAAGGGTCGCGGATGAGCTCGAAGCGGATATTCGGGTCGGAGTCCGAGCCGAGATAATAGCCGTTACGATAGATCGGGCCCGGCATATCGACGCCGCCCGCGTTGTAGGGACGTCCAAAATACCTGCCATAGGCCGATGGATAGTTGCGCGGCGCGACGGCCACATGGCCATGGTGACGCTTGTGGTGATGCGCAGCCGCAATCACCGGCGACGCGGTGACCGCGAGCAAGCTTGCGGCGCAGACCGCCGACATGAAATGTCTCATCATGATGCCTCCTGGTTTGCGCGCGGCGTCATCGGCTGAGCTTGTCGGCAGGCAACATCGCCTCGTGATCTTCTCATCAACATTGCTTCCGCCTGCGCGCCGGACTCGGCAGCGTCCTTGCGAGGCACCCGTCCGCCGTTGCTCGCGACGCGAGCGATGACGCCGCATTCTCCGGGATATAAGGGCTACTCCGCACAACGGAAGCAATGGAACATTAACGAAGTTTCCGACGGGTTATCCGGAATCGGTCTCAATTTACCTTTTATCTGCAACTCGCAATGTAGAAGCACCTCTATCCACACGCTGGCTCGAACAAAAGGGTCGGGCAGCCGGGGACCCGGGAGGTCATCATGTCGAAGTCAATCATTCTCTGCACGATGGTGTTTGCGCTCTGCGTCGCTCGCTTGGCGACCGTGTCGGTCGGCTCGGGCGCTGACCAGATGATGCAGGCCGAAGGCCTGGCGATGGCCCCGTCGGTCAGCCAGTCGGCCTGAGCCGAGCCTGATCGTTCGCGCGATTTGATGCACGTTCGGCGTGGCGGGCAACCGTCCGAAGAACGGCGTCGCTTGCGCCGACTTGCTCCGCGTTTCGTCGGACTTAAAGCCCGACGTCGCTCGCCAATGTGCCGGCCATTCACGCCCTTGCCTTGCTGCAAAGACGCGGACACCCGGCACAAAGCCGTGCGACAAGGGCCTGCGGCTGCGCTCTCACCAAGAGGACCAACCGCCGAAGAACGAGCGCTGCTGCGGGTAGTAATAAACACGCGGGCTCTGGTAGCCGTTGTCGGCGTCCCAATAGTTGCGTTGGCGTGCGTAACGGACGCCGTCCGTCGTCGGGTGGTGCCGCATCGCGAGACCGCCCTGCGGCTGATCGCTCAGCACCGCGACGAACTCCGTGCCCTTGCCGGTCTCGGAACTCAACCCCTCGTCCGAGACGATGAGGGACGACCCCACCGCGGCATTCGACGCGATGCGATCGAGCACGTCCGGCGGGATCGTAATGCGATCGAGCGCGCTCTTGGCACTGCCATCGGCACCGCCCGCGCCGTCGACCGTCACCGCCGTCCAGCGGAAGCCCGCGTCGGTGCGCGCCACCGCCGTGTAAACATGCGTGCCGATCGGCTGATCGGAATCGCGGATCGTGACCGGCACGTCGAAGACCGGCTCAAACCCATGCCGCACGTAGAGCCGCTGCTTCTTGCGGCTGATGAAGACCGAGATCCGCGCGGGTGCGGCCTCGCGCGCGGCCTTGGCGGCATCGGCACGCTTGGTCTCCGCCGCCGCGGCGGCCTCGCGCGCCGGCATGACCGCATCCTGCTTCGTCTTCGCATCGGCCGTGGCGGCGTCGAACTGCGTCTGCAGATCGGCGACCGCCGCCGCGGCCTTCTGCTTCGCGATCGCGGTGTGCGCCTTGGCGTCTTCGGACGTCGCCGCATCGTCCGCCCGCGCGGCTGCCGCGAACTGCCCGTCCGCGCTCGTCTTGAGAATCTCCAGCCGGTGCACCGCCGCGGAGGCGCGCGCCGCGTCGCGCGTCGCGGTCACGGATGCGAGCCGCGCCGTGTCCGCCGCCTTGGCGACATCTGCCGCCGTGGCGGCAAGCGCCTTGGCTTGCGCCTCGGCATCGGGCTTGGGTGAGAACAGCACCGGATGCGTGATATCGACGGGCGTCACGTCGTGCGGCGCAATGATCACGCGCATGCCGACCTTCGCCTCGGGAAAGAGCTGCTCCGCGAAAGCGTAGGGCATTCGCACGCAGCCGTGCGAGGCCGCGTGTCCGGGCAGCGGGCCGCCGTGCAGCGCGATCCCCGACCAGGTGATGCGCAGCATGTTGGGCATGTAGGCGTCGTCGTAGAGATTCGAGTGGTGATCCTTGTCCTTCTGGATGACGCTGAACACGCCGGCAGGCGTCTCGCGCCCGTGCATGCCGCTCGACACCGGCGCGCGCAGGATCCAGCCGTCCGCGTCATAGATCGTCACACGCTGGCTCTTGAGCGACACGATCGCCATGATCGGGTCGCCGGCCGCACGCGACGCGACCTCCTCGGCGCTGCGGTGCGCGCGAGGGTGATGCGTGGCAGCGTCCACCGGCGGCGCGGCAATCAGAGCTGCAAGCACGGCAGCCGCCGCGATTGCGGACGGCCCCCACGGCCGTGATGCCTCGATCCGTTGCGGTTGCGGGAATCGATCGTCCACTTCGTGCCCCTCCGAATGGGTTCGCGAAAGCAAATGACTACGCATACGTATTGATCCAACAAACGTGGGAACCGGACATATGGTTCCCCCCTTGGCGGGGTGGCGTCAAATAACGGTTGGGTGAGCGGACGGCCGGCACGCATTGTCGTCACATGGTAAACGGCGCTGACGCCGGCGCCCATCATTCCACCTTGATGCCGGCGGCGCGGATCACCTTGACCCACTTCACGACCTCGTCAGCCACGAAGCCATTCGCCTGATCGGCCGACAGCACCATGGGCTCGTTGCCGAGCGCCACCAGCCGCGACTTGATGGCGGCATCGCTGAGAACGGCATTGATTTCGCGGTTGAGCACCGCGACGGTCTCGGGCGGCATGCCCTTGGGGCCCGCGATCGCGTCCCAGATATAGGCCGCGTAGCCGGGCAAGACCTCGGCGATCGCCGGCACGTCGGGCAGCACGCCCGAGCGATCGGTGCTGGTCACACCCAGCGCGCGCAGCTTGCCCTGGGCGATGAAATCGAGCGTCGTCGAGATCGGCGTGAATGCCGCCTGCACCTGGCCGGCGATCAGATCCGGCACGTAGGCGTTGCGATAGGGCACATGAACGATGTCGACGCCGGTCATCGCCTTGAACAGCTCCGCGGCGACGTGCGGAAGCGTGCCGACGCCGGGCGATGCAAAATTGACCTTGCCGGGATGCCCCTTGGCGTAGGCGATGAACTCGCGCGTCGTCTTCACCGGGACGGCGGGATTGACCTCGAGCGCGAGGGCGGAGCGGAAGGTCGTCGCGACGGTGACGAAATCGCCGACGATATCGAACTTGAGGTTATGGTAGAGCGACGCATTGGTGGTGTTGCTCGACGTGAGGACAAGCAGCGTGTAGCCGTCAGGCGCAGCGTGGGCGACCATCTCGGTCGCGAGGTTGGTGGCGGCACCCGGACGGTCATCGACGATGAACTGCTGTCCGAGCCGCACGGACAGTGCCTGGGCGAACATGCGGGCGGCGATGTCCGGGATCGTGCCGGCCGTGAAACCACAGATGATGCGCACCGTCCGGCTCGGATAGTCGGATGCCGCCGCGGTTCGGGCCAAGGCGGGCAGCGCCGCGGCACCGGCGGCAAAGCGCAGCACCGCGCGGCGTGGAAGATCACGCTCTGCCATTGGCTCCTCCCTCGGCCAGCCCCCGCGCGATCCGTTCGCGGACGCGCCCGGTCAGGCCGAGGCTAGCCTATCTTGGCATGTCATTGCATCCGGGATGGGGGTGAGCCATGACCGCCACCATTAAGCCCAACCGCAAAATTATTGACCTCCGGTCGCAAAACGGGAACGATCAACGTGCTCACGTGTTCGTTGCGCACTGATTTGCCCGGCCCATGCCGGGAAGATTAACCTGGGGCAAGGCATGACATCTCGATTGACGACGCCATCCGTCCATCTTCGCGCAGCGGGCCAGGGCGGAAAACCCGCCGCCATCCAGCAGTGCGGAGCCGCCGCGGTCACGTTTGCGGCCGCGACCGCCCTCGCCGCCCTGATCGCGGCGCCGTCGGCCGATGCCGCGGCCCGCCAGGCACGCTCCGAGCGTCCGGGACACCAGGCCGAGGTCACGGCCTCGCGACCGGCCGGCGAGCCCATCATGGCGATCGTGTCGATCAAGAGCCAGAAGGTGACGATCTACGACGCGGACGGCTGGATCCGGCGCGCGCCGGTGTCGAGCGGCATTCGTGGACGCGAGACGCCCGCCGGCGTGTTCGCGGTGGTGGAGAAGGACAAGGATCACCACTCGACCCTCTACGACGATGCCTGGATGCCGAACATGCTGCGCCTCACCTGGAATGGCATCGCGCTGCACGGCGGCCCGCTGCCCGGCTATGCGGCCTCGCACGGCTGCGTCCGCATGCCCTACGACTTCGCCGAGGGGCTGTTCGACAAGATGCACATCGGGGTGCGCGTGATCATCGCGCCGAACGACGCCGAACCGGTCGACATCGCCGATCCGAAACTGTTGGCGCCGAAAGTGGAGGCGATCGCGGCGGCGCCGGCCGCGGCGGCAGCGGCCGAGCGCGAGGCGGAGGCGGCCGCCAACGCCGCCGACGAGGCGAAGAGCGCCGCCGCGAAGGCGACGCGCGCGGCCGCCCCCGCGACGGCGGCGCTGAAGAAATTGGACCTCGCCAAGAAGCACGCCGACGCCGACCTCGCCCATGCCGAGAAGGTGCTCGCCGCCGCCAAAAACGACGCCGCGAAGGCGCACGCCGAGGAGCAAAAGCAGAAGGACGCCGCCAAGGTGGCGGCGCTCGGCAGCCAGCTCGAGGCCGCCAAGACCGACGCCAAGACCAAGCTCGACGACGCCAAGGCGACGCAGGAGACCGCCAAGGCGGCCGCCGCCAAAAAAGTCGAGACCGCCAAAGCCGCGCGGGATGCGAAGCTCGCGCTCGAGCCGGTGTCGATCTTCGTCAGCCGCGCGACGCAGAAGCTCTACGTGCGGCGCGACACCCATAAGCCGCTGCCGGACGGGGGCGAGATGTTCGACACCCTCGAGGTCCCGGTCACGATCCGCGATCCGGGCACGCCGATCGGCACGCACATCTTCACGGCGGTGGCGCGCACCGACGCGGGCTTGCGCTGGACCGCGGTGACGATCGACGGCACGGTCAGCGCCAAGGACGCGCTCGACCGCATCACCATTCCGCAAGCGGTGCTCGATCGCTTTGCGCCGACGGCGGTCGCGCGCTCCTCGATCATCATCTCGGACGAGGCGCAGCACCGCGAGACCAACTACCGCACCGAGTTCGTCGTGGTGCTCAACGACCAGCCGCAGGGCGGCCTCGCGAACCGCAAGCCCGCTTCCTCAGTGCCCGACGCCTGGGGCGACGACGGCTACGTGTCCGATCGCCGCGGCAATGATTGGGGCTTTCCGTACGGCGATACACGCCAGCGCGACTGGGACTCGCCCTCTGGCGGCACACGCTGGCGCAGCGGGCAAAGCTACGACCGCCAACAGGGCTCGTGGTGACGCCGCCGTCGTTGCGGTCGCCATTTCGCCCGACCTACTTCATCGGGCCGGGCATAGCCGTTCGAAAAGCGGCGTCGGTTTGCTCGCCTATGTCCCGGCCATCCACGTCTTTACTCCGGCCCTCGGCAGCAAAGACGTGGATGCCGGGCACAAGGCCGGGCATGACGGGGCATTTCACTCGCGCCGAGGAGAACAGACATGAAGCGACGCGATGTAGCGTTCGGCGGCGGCGTCGCACTTCTCGCGTGCGCCGCAGCGAGCAGCCTTTGGGTTGCGCCGGCGCGCGCCCAGGGCGCCTATCCCGACAAGCCCGTCCGTATCGTCGTCGATTCCGCGGTCGGCAGCGCCAATGATTTCACCGCCCGCACACTCGCCGACAAGCTCGGCAAGGTGTGGGGCCAGCAGGTCGTGATCTTGAACCAACCCGGTGCCGGCGGCGGCATCTCGGCGCGCGTCGCGGCCAGCGCACCCGCCGATGGCTACACGCTCTATCTGCCGGCGACCTCGCCTTTCCTGTCGCTGCATGGCGGACCTGGTGTCGCGCCGAACCTGCCGATCGAGCTGCCGCGCGACTTCGTGGCGATCGGCTTCGTGCTGCAGCAGCCGATCTTCATCGCCGCCTCGCCCAAGGCCGGCATCAATTCGATCCCCGAGCTGATCGCGCGCGCAAAGCAGAAGCCCGGCGAGTTGTCCTACGCGTCGACCGGTCGCGGGCGCCTGACGCATCTCACGATGGAATTGCTGCAGGACCGCGCCGAGGTGAAACTGCGCCTCGTGCCCTATGCGGGCGGGCCCGCGCAGGCCATCGGCGACGTCACCAGCGGCCGCGTCGACCTCGTGCTCGACGCTTATGCGGGACTTGCCGGACCGACGCAGGGCGGCCTGGCCAAGATGCTGGCGGCGACATCGGATCGGCGACTGCCCGGATTGGAAAGTATTCCGACAGTCGCCGAAACGCTGCCGGGTTTCTTCGTCGGCGCCTGGAACGTGATGCTCGCGCCCGTCGGCACGCCCGACGCGATCATCCGCAAGGTCAACGCGGACCTGCGCACCGCGCTCGAGGACAAGGATTTGCTGGCAAAGTTCGCCGCCAATGGCGCGTTCACGCGGTACATGACGCCTGAGCAGACCGTCGCCTTCACGCAATCGCAGCAGGCAACATGGCGCCCGATCCTGCAACGGATCGCGCGCGAGGCGCAGTAAGCGGGATAACTGGCCTACACATCCGTGGCAGACGCGCTACAATCGCATGTCAATTCGGTGACATGTGGGTGCGTCCATGAGCGTGGAATGGCAGATTCGGTCAAGAGCCCTCGCCTGGTCCAACCCCCTGGCCTGGTGGTGGGGCCTCTTGACCCTCGTCAGCGGCGCGAACATCGCGGCGTGGTTCTGGCTTTACCAACGTCTCGGCGAACGGCCGGGCGGCGGCCTCGGGGCCACGTCCGGCATCATGCTCCTCCTCTGCGCGGGATACGTTTTTGGCTGCGCCTTCAGGTCGCTGCTGCCGCGCGCCGATATCCAGCGCATCTGCCTGTTCGATACGTGGCTCTCGAGCGTCGTGGTCGGGCGGTCGGTCGCGACAGTGGCCGAGGTCTGCTTTGCGGCGCAATGGGCCATCGTCTTGCACCAGCTCGGAACACTGACGGGCGCAGATACAGCGCTGACCGCGGCGTGGCTGGTCGTGCCGCTGATTGTTATCGCGGAAGGCTTCTCGTGGTACGCGGTGGTGACCACCAATCCGCTGGGCAGCGCGATCGAGAACTCGATTTGGGCCGGTGCGTTCTTCGCGATCGGCATCGGGCTCGCCCGCTTGCTGCCGGACTTCGACGGCTTGACGCGCATCGCCCTTGTGGTCGCGATCATCGGGATCGCGGGCTATCTGGCGTTTCTCATGACCGTCGACGTCCCGATGTATCTCGCGCGATGGCGCGCCAAGCTTGCCGATGGCTGCAAGTTGCTCGGGCCGCTCGAAGGCCTGCATGACGTGAGCACGCGATGGGTGGTGACGCACGACCTCGCGCAATGGAAGGATGAGATCGCCTGGATGTCGCTTTATTTCAGCGCGGCGGTGTGGGCGAGCCTCGGGCTCTGCGTCTTCCATGCGCTCGGAATTCACCTCGCGCCTTAGCGCGTGTATCTCCGTCAACGTCCCGCCTTGGCGAGGAAGTCCTTCGCACCGGCGCCGAGGATGCGCGGCAGGTGGTTGTAGATGTAGCGGCAGCCGCGGCCGATGACGCCTTGCAATGTCTCGGCCGTCGCCGGCATGCCGGGCGCCTTGCCGGCCGCACGGATTGCCGCGAGCGTCCGTTCGATGGCCTGCGCGACCGGCGGCGCGTTGGGCTCGCCCGGATAACCCATGGACTGCGAGAGATCGGACGGCCCGATGAAGAACACATCGATCCCGTCGACCGTCAGGATGTCGTCGATGTTCGCTACGGCCTCCTGGTGCTCGATCTGAACGCACACGAGCGATTGCGCATTGGCATGGGCCGCGAAGTCCCGCATGCGCCCGCCGAGACCCCAACGGTCGGGTCGCGTGCCGGCGGCGAGCCCACGGCCCGCACCCGGGCCGAACTTGACGGCGGCGACGGCGCGCCCGGCATCGGCGCGCGTGTTGATGTGCGGGATCTGCACCCCCGCGACGCCGCGGTCGAGCAGCGATTGGATGTCCGCCGCCGCGTTGCTGCGCGGGCGGGCGATCGCGGTGATGCCGGCGGCGTCCGCCGCCATCGCCATCATCTCGACGTCCGCGAGGCCGATCGAGCCATGCTCGCAATCGATCAGGACCCAGTCGAACCCCGCATAAGCGAGCATCTCGACCAGTTGCGGCGACGGAAACATCAGCGAGACCCCGAGGGCGACCTCGCCGCGATGTATCATGTCCTTGGCTGAATTCTGCATGGGCTCACCGGGCTCATCCGGACCACGACCGGGGTCCATTCGCTGGTATCACAAAGCGTAGACTTGTCATCAACAAGGGGTATCCGACCCGGCGAGCGGCGTGTATGAAAGTGCCCGACAGGAGCCGTCGTGCGCGGTTCGGTCGCGTGCCAGGAGAAGCCATGCCTTTAGACAAACCGTCGAAGCAGCAAAACCGCGAAGAGCTCGACCGGCTCGTGAAAGAGGCGTTGGAGCGCAAATCGGTCACGGTGACCAAGGTCGATGGCCGGCGCGAGGAAGTATGCGGCAAATGCGGCGCGGCGAACCGCGTCAAAATCCCGGTGGGTGAGACGCGCGTAACCTACAAGTGCAAGGAATGCGGCCAGGAGCAGAGGACGCTGTGAGGCAGCTGCGGCACTCTCCATGCCGCGGCCGAACCCCGGCGACTAGTTCTTCTTCGGCGACCAGCCATATGCCTTGGCGCAGGCGCCCCCCATCAGCATCGCCCGCTCGCTGTCGCTCAGCCGCTTGGTCTCGACGAAGGGCGTGACCGCCTTTTCGTAGTTGACGACCGCATATGCGCGCGTCCAGTCGGTGCCCCACAGGCAGCGCTCAAAGCCCCAGGCGTCGAACACGCGGGCGAGCGGATCCCAGATGTCCGGGAAGGGATAAGGCTCCTTGGACAAGGTGCAGGCGCCGCTGACCTTGATCACCACGTTCGGACGCTTGGCGAGATCGAGCACCTTCGGCAGATCGGCCCACGGATTGGGCGGCGCCGGCGGATCGCGCGGCTGCAGGATGCCGAGGTGGTCGAGGATGAAGCGCGTATTGGGATGGCGGTCGATCAACGCCGTGCCGGCATCGATATTGCCCCAGCACAGGATGTTCACCGGAAAGCCGTGACGCGCCGCCGCGCGCAGGATGCGGGCTTGGCCCGGATCGTCGGGGGCGCGCTTCTCCTCGGTACGCAGGAATATGCGCACGCCGACCGCGCCCGCCGTCTTCTTCCACTCGGCGACGACGTCCTCGTTGGCCGGATCATCGGGATCGACCGGCTTGACGATGGCAAGCCGGCCGGGATGCGCCCGTTGCACCTCCACGGCATAGCTCGCGTCGTAGCGGTACATCGAAAACGAGGAGATGAAGATCGCGCCGTCGACGCCGACCTTGTCCATCGCCGCCACCATCTCGTCGCCCGTGACGTGAGGAGGCCAGTTCGGCACCGTGTGCCACGGGCGCTTCGGCGTGTTCGCCTCATAGGCGTGGACCTGGGAATCGATGATCGTCATCGGGAAAACTTCCTCCATGCGAGGGCGGCGATTGGTCGGCAGGTCCACCGCCGGAACGGCCGGACGGCGAACCAATACCCCAAAGCCAGCCGCGAAAGAACGGCCCTGCGGTGGCCCCTGCCCTGCGTGACCGCCATGGCGGGCAAAATTCAATCGATCGAGCCGCAGCCTGGATCAACCGAATATTCACTTACCTGTGCGTGAATTCACGCATGCGTATCGTTGTGTTCGTTGCCGCGTTTGTATTGGCGACGCCCCCAGCCAGTGCCAAGCCGGCACTGCAAAAGCTGTTCGGGTGCTCCTCCCGCATCTGCACGATCAAGAGCAACGGCGGCGGCGTCGTGGAGGAATTCGAGGCCGCACGCGCGGAAGCCGAGAGCGACGGCATACAGATCAGGATCGACGGGTTCTGCGGATCGGCGTGCGAGAGCGTGATGGCGCGAAGCCCGAATGCCTGCGCCGGACCGCACGCCCGTTTCGTGGCGCATGCCATCAAGGCTTATCTGCCGCAAAACGTCATCGCGGGTCTCCCGACGTTCACGGGAGACGAGCATAGGGTCACGGCAGCCGAAATCGGCATCCGGCCATGCCGGTGACCGTGACACCGGCTACTTGAGCCGCACGCCCGCCATGTCGACGATCTTCGAATAGATCGGCATGTCCTTGCGGATCGACGCAATCGCCTCCTCCTGCGTCGTGCCGACCGACTCGATGCCGAGCGTGGCGAACCGCTTGATGACATCGGGGTCGTGGGCGATGATCTTGAGCGCCGCGACCAGGCGGTCGACAGCCTCCGGCGGAAACGGGCTCGCCGCCGCGTAGCCATTCCAGGCGACATATTCGAAATCGGGGATCGTTTCGACGACGGTCGGAACGTCCGGCAGTTGCGGCATGCGTTGCCGGGTCGAGACCGCCAGCGCCTTCACGGCTCCGCCCAGCACCGGCCCGATGACGTCCGACGAATTGCCGAAATGCGCCTGGACGTTTTTGCCGAGCACGGCCTGCAGAGCCTGCTGGCCACCGCGGAACGGCACGTGGACCATATTGAGATGCTCGAGGCCCGCGAGCCACGCCATCGGCAGGTGATTGTTGGTGGCCGAGCCACCGCTCGAATAGGAAATCTCGCCCGGATGGGCCCGCGCATAGTCGATGAACTCGCGCAAGGTCGAGTAAGGCGCATCCTTGGATGTGATGAGGACCATGCCGTTGGTCCCCGTGATGCTGATCGGCACCAGATCCTTGAGCGGCTCGTAATCGACCTTCTGCGCAAGCGGCAGTACGGTGAAGAGCGTGCTGCCGACGAACAAGATGGTGTAGCCGTCGTGCGGCGAATGCAGCGCGTAGTCGATGCCGATGAGCCCGCCGGCACCCGACCTGTTCTCGATGTAGAAGGTCTGCCCTAGCATCTTGCTCAGGCGACCGGCGGTGACGCGCGCCATGGTGTCGGTGACGCCGCCAGGCGCGTAGGGCACCACGACCTTCACGGTCCGGGTCGGCCAAGCCTGCGCCGGAGCCGGTGCGGAGGACTGCGCCCGGCTGGTCGACGTGAGGCACGCCGCCGCCATACCGACCACCATCACGCCCGCCGCGATTGCGGCCATCGATCGTCGCAACACCACCACGTTTTCCTCCACGCGCCAGAATTCTATGCTTCAAGACTTCAAGTATCGGACTCGATGCGTCAGGGCTTGATGCATCGGGGCTTGCCCGCCAGCCTATTTCGAACCATCAATGCAACGAATTGAGGTGACGTCAACGATGCCACGCACGACTCAAAGCCTTCTGCCCGTCCGATTGCCGCGACTTGGCGCCACACTGGCCCGCGGCATCCGCGCCGGACGATGGCTGTTTGCGACCGGTCTCAACGGCGCCGTCCCGGGGATCGGGCTGCCACCGGCGGTCACCGGCGGCCGCAACCCGCTGGCGGGCGAGCCGCCATGCAAGCGCGAGGCGCGCGCACTGTTCGCCAATGCACGCGAGGTGCTCGCGGCGGCAGGCTTGAGCTTCGCGGATTGCGTGCGCATCGACCAGTATTATGTCGGCGCCCACGCGGTCGATCCCTATCACGAGGTTCGTCGCGAGATTTTTGGCGGCCGCATTCCGCCATCGACCTCGAACCTCCATCGCGCGATGCCGTACCTCGGGCAAACCCAGGAGGCGCAGCTCGTCGCCGCCGTGCCGTCGGGCGAATTTCGCGCCGAGCATCTCAAGATCGCGACGAACTGGTCGATCCACGCGAGCTCGGGCTACAGCCCGGCGCTCGCTGCCGGCGAATTCCTGTTCGTGCCCGGCCAAACCGCGGAAGCACGCGACACGGCGCTCGGCCCGCTCGATCCTGATGCGCGCATGCCGCCCGGGCATTTGTGGAAAGGCACCCCGATCAAGCTGGAGACCCGCTTCATCGTCGAGCAGAAGCTCAAGCCCTCGCTTGCGGCAGCGGGCCTGACCCTCGACGACGTCGTGAAGGCGCAGGTTTACCTACGCGACCGCGCCGACGTGCCGGCTTTCAACGAAGCCTGGCGATCGCAGTTCTCGGCTGCTCCAGCGACCACCATCATCCCGACCGCGACGCCCGGATTCATCGTCGCGGACGGCCGCATCGAGATCAACACGATCAGCGTTCGCCAAAAAGGCGCGCAGCCCATCGTCGAGAACGACACGACTGTCGCGGTGCGCGCCGGCGACCTGCTCTTTGTGTCGGGGCTCACGGCGAGTGATGCGACCGGCTTGCTCGCCGATATGGACGACCACGCCGACGCACCGTTCACCGCGATCCCGATCAAGGACCAGGTGCGCGCCATCGCGGCGCGCGCGCAGGCGGTCTGTCAAAAGGCCGGCGCTGATCTCGCCAACGTGGTCCGCCTGCAGCTTTTCCTCGCCGATCTCAAGGAGCTGCCGTTTGCAATCCAGGCTTGGTCGAGCGCACTCGACGGCCTGCCGCTGCCGCTGTCGGCCATCGAGGTCGACTGGCTGCCTGTGCCGGGCGCACGAATCCTCGCCGATATCTGGGTGCACGCGCCGTAGCGCGAGCGACGTCCGGATTGAGCGAAGTGAAATCCGGGTTACGCGTGCTTCGGATACGTCCTTGATTAGCGCTTAAGTCGGTCCCCGCGTGCGCGCCGGGCGGCGTCACCCCTTCAACGCCGCAATGCCTTCCGCGCGTCCGGGATGAATGCTGAACAGGTCGACAAGACCGCTGATGTCGAGAACTTCGCGCACCTGATCGTTGACGCCGCACAGCCCAAATACGCCTCCGGCGGCTTTGGCTTTCTTCATCAGCAGCAGAACCGCCCGCAACCCCGCGCTGCTGACGAAGTCGATATCGGAAAAATCGATCAGGATTTTCGGGTTTGGCCCGACGATCAACTCGCCGACCTGCTTGGCGAACGCCGTGCTGTAAATGCCGTCGAGGCGACCATGGGCGGTCACCACCTGGACGTCGCCAACTTGCGCCTTCTCGATTTCCATGCGTGGTCCCCGTGGCTTGCGCGCAATGCCGAGATTCCGGCGACGCGCCGGATCTCCTACACCTGCCGCGGCGCCATTACACCCCATAGCGCGGCGTGTGACAGGGCCGGCCCCACGCATCATACCAGGTGCCGGCTGCGCGCGTGTTCGAGACGTCTTGCGCAGAGGGGAGCGCCGTGGCGGCACACCGATGCCGGCTGTTGGGGCTTGCGGGAGCCGTTGCGGCCGCAGCCCGGTGTAAACCGCACGGGGGCACGTATCCTGCGCGCCAACACCGACCCCGACATCAGGGTGCGGATCGATCAGCTTCGCATATCGCCGGCGGAGCTCTGCAAGTCCATGGCGGGCGAAAAGATGAGCAAGGTGATGAGGCTTGCGGGCATCAGCGTAAAATGAATCGCAAGCGGCGGGCCAGATATTCCCGGTGAGCACGGTCACACGACTGCATGATCAGATGAATTGGTTGCGCGGCAGGAGCCAGAACTCTGCCGCCCCGTGCGCGAACACGATGATTCAGCGCCTGCTGTCCCATCCCGGCATCGCGTTCGGACGGCGCGCCACCGCAACCGTCGCGACGCGGCCTTTCTGCACGAGCGAGATCGCATACGCAGCCACCACGATGCTGACCGCATTGGTCAGCAGCAGAAAGATCACGGCGGTCTCGAGGAAATTGATCACCTGGTCGTGCAGCATGGCCGTCTCCGTCATCACAGACATGCATCTGTGATTCTGAAATCTTCGGCTCCGCCAGCCGATAATTCACATTACCCTTCTCCCCTTGCGAATTTGCGGCTTTCGCGGGGCGCCTTCCGATATGTAACAGCGCGCGCGACGCCGGGTTCCACGCACGTTACTCGCGTGCGCCTTCCTCGGTTGCGGCGGGTCGAGACGCGGAGGTCGAGAGCTCTCGACGGAGCTATCCGACGTGGCGGGTCACCCCAAGGACGCTTGACGTCACCGTCCATGCCGCTGTCCGCGCCGCAATCGAACGCAAGAGAATTCACACACGCGCCGATTGTCGCGCGGCCTCGCGCCGCGCAGGCATGCGGGATTACAGTTTCTAGAGTGGTGATGGGGCGACGAGACGTCTGGAACGGGACGCGGTCCATAAGCGTTCTAGGCGGAAGACAGGGACGAGTCCGATGAAAGATAACCGCGAACGCGTCGAGATCCCGAATAAAATACCGGCGGGAGTGCCCGGTGCCGGATGGGTTCTCGGCTTTCTAGTCCTTTTTTCGTTTTTCATGCTGACTGCGGATATCGAGGGCTGGACATTTGGTTTCGGCAATCAGCAGACCGCCGCGCCGGCGCCAACGCATCACAATAGCATGCATGCCACGACCGGCGCTGGGCACTAAAGCGAACCGGATTGAGCGCATTGTGCATTTGTGCGTGTGAAGCTGCGCCCGTGTTGCCTTGGATCAATAATCCAAATCAATAAATATGAGCCAGCGGTCGCGATTCTGGCCATAGAGATCGGCGGTCCGCGATTCGAACGGCGCCGGCAGCTGCGCCGAACCGCACCGCTGCGATCCGAGGCGCAGCGCGACGGCGATCGGTGCCGCATTGGCCGATCGATCGTGTGGATGACCTCATCCCATCCAAGCGCGCCGAACGCCCAGTCGACGCAGCGCGTCGCGGCTTCCGTTGCATAACCTTTCCCCAGGCCGAGCGATCGAGCGACCACGCTATTTCGGTGCCGGGCCAACCTTCCGGCTGCCATGGCCCTACCCGGCCGATCCAACGGCCCGTCACCTTCTCGACGACCGAGAAGTTGCTGAAGCCACTGACGACCCACGCACCCGCGAATGTACACATGCTGCGCCAGGCCAGCGGCCGTGATTGCGCGCCACCGAGGAAACGCGTCGCCTCTGGATCGGCGACCATCTGGGCCCACGCATCGAAATCCTCGGCACAAGGTGGGCGCAACCATAACCGTTCGGTCTCGAGCGTCGGACCAAGCCTCGTGTCGGGCTCGGCTCTCTCCTCGATTTAAGCACCACATCGTGTGGCGCAGGCATTCTCGATGCAACGCCTCAAAAATGCGGAACAGCGGTGCGGTCGGCAAGCCGTCCGCCACCCGCTCCGGCTACAAATCGATGATGATGCACATCACGCGCCTTCATGGATCGGGCGACGCGGCACCGCACTTGATTAGCAATGCGGCGCCAGCCGACCGTTTTTGCATCTTTTCGCCACGCCTTCCACCGCGTAGTCTCCGCGACCCGCAAACGAATGCATCGCATGAGGCGTGAACGATGAAGAGAATGCTCCTGGCCGCGTTGATCGCAGCCGGCGTCAGCTTGAACTCGGGGCCCGGCTCCGCGCAGGCGCAGACCTATCCGGTGCGGCCGATCACCATGGTGGTGCCGTTCGCGGCGGGCGGGCCGACCGACACGATCGCACGCCTCGTCGGGCAAGCGATGGGCCGGAACCTCGGGCAGACCGTGCTGATCGAGAACGTGACCGGCGCGGCCGGATCGATCGGCGTCGGCCGTGTCGCGCGCGCCAATCCGGACGGCTACACGATCGGCATCGGTCACTGGAGCACGCACGTGGTCAATGCCGCGGTCTACCCGCTGCAATACGACGTGCTCAAGGATTTCGCGCCGATCTCGCTGATCGCCAACAATCCGCAGCTCATCGTCAGCAAGAACGCGGTGCCGGCAAAGAACCTCAAGGAGCTGATCGCCTGGGTGAAGGCGAACCAGGACAAGGTCACTGAGGGAACGGCCGGCGCCGGCAGCGCCTCGCATATCGGCGGCATCTTTTTCCAGCAGCTCACCGGCACGAAATTCCAGTTCGTGCCCTATCGCGGGACCGGACCCGTGATGCAGGACCTGCTCGCCGGCAATATCGATCTCACCTTCGACCAGGCCGCGAACTCGCTGCCGCAGGTTCGCGCCAGGCAGATCCGCGCCTACGCGGTCACGGCGAAGACGCGCCTCGCGGCCGCGCCCGACATCCCGACCGTCGACGAGGCCGGCCTGCCCGGCTTCTACATCGCGGTCTGGCACGGGCTATGGGCGCCACAGGGCACGCCCAAG
>DASXCK010000226.1:0-5784 GCA_036491235.1 Xanthobacteraceae bacterium
GCGGCGGCAAGGCGGTCGAGCACGTGATTGATCAGCGGCTTTCCGCCCACGGGCACGAGCGGCTTCGGCATGGCGTCGGTGAGGGGGCGCATACGCGTGCCGAGGCCCGCGGCGAGAACCATGGCGCAACGGGGAACGGCAGTGCGGCGCGATTTCGGCATCAGCTCCTCGCGGTCGAATTCACAAGTCGAAACGCTTGCGGCGCGAATCATACGGCGGAGCGTCGACGTAATGATGACAAACGCAACTGACGGAGGGAACTACCGCAACGCTCTCGACCGCCGGGATATGCGCTAACGATCGCGCAGAAAGCGCACGCCGACCTCGTCACCGTCGAGCCAGACGCGCTCGCAGCGCCGGTGCGCATTGCCGGTCGCCGACAGCGCGAGGAAGAATTCGTTGCTGTCGATCCCGCTGAGCGAGCCCTGGATGGTCAGCTGTGCGCCGGTGTCGGAAACGTCGCCGATACGGCAGGCGCGCTGCCATGTGCCGTCGATCGCGATGATTCTCGCCGAGTAGCCTCGGGCCAGCTCGACGCGGTCGAAATTCCTGCGTTCGCCCATGCGAGGCCTCCGTCTGGCCCGGTCCGTTGTGCGCAATTTATGCCACAGTCCTCAACAAGCGATTACCAGCTATGACAGCGAAGGGCGGGAGCCGTGCAATCGGGGCTCGGGAAAGCTGCCCTCATTCCGGCGGAGGAACGTTGACTTGGTACCAGGCCTCCAGTGGCGCGAGCGCCGGGTGCGCGAGCGAGTGTCGCAGATAGCGCCAGACCCGCGGCAGGTGACGCAGATATTGCGGCTTGCCATCGCGGCGGTCGAGGCGGGCGAAGATACCGAGAATCTTGGAGGCGCGTTGCGCCGCAAGCGTGGAATAGACGCATACGAATCCCGCGACGTTGAACGCCGGGTTCGCGTCCCGCCGCGCCCGCGCGTAGCGGCCGAGCAGCTCGATCTCCATTTCCTCGGGTACGTCGATGCGGGCATCCTGCAGGAGCGACGCGAGGTCATAGGCGGCGGGGCCCATGACGGTATCTTGGAAATCGAGCACGCCGAGCCGTGCGGTGCCGGCGCGGTCGGGCAGCCACAGCAGGTTCGGGGAATGGAAGTCCCGCAAGACCCAGGTGGGCTCGGCCTCGAGCGCCGGGGCGAGCGCCTCGCGCCATAGCGCCAGATAAGTCTCGCGCCCCCCGGCGGTGAGCGGCGTGCCGCGATAGGGCAGGTACCAGTCGAGCAGGAGCTCGACCTCGATCAGCAACGCGTCGAGATCGTAGGCGGGAATGTGATGCTCGGTCGGCGGCGCGACCGGCAACGTGTCGGGGAGCGGGAGCTCGTGCAGTGTGACCAGTGCGTCGACCGCGGTCTTGTAGCGGTGCCCGATCGGCGCTGGCGGATCGCCTTCGGTCACGCCGTTGCCGCCGAGATCCTCGATGACCAAAAAGCCCTCGTCGAGATCCGCGGCATGGATCACCGGTGCCGAGAAGCCGCGCTCGTGCAGTCCCTTGGCGATTGCGACGAACGGCTTCACGTCTTCGGCGAGGTGCGCGATCGCGCTGTAGGGCCGCCCATTGCGCACCGGCGGTCCGTCCGGGCGGCGCGGCGCGTTCATCAGGATGGCGCGCCGGTCGCCGAGGGTGAGCCGCTCGTAGGCGCGCGTCGAGGCGTCGCCGGCGAGCCGCGCGCGCTCGGCCTCGGCGAACTCCGTCCGGTCAAGGAACGCGCGCGCCGCGGCGAGGCGTTCGGCGCGCGGCGCAAAGGTGCCGTAGCCGGTGATGCGCAGGTTGCGGTGATTGGTTCCGAGCTGCGGTGCAAGCGTGACCGTGATGTCGAGGCGGTCGGGCGGCAGGACGCCGGCGGCGCGGTCCGGCCATTCGAGCAGGGTGACGGCGTCGGCCGGCAGGTCCTCGACGCCGAGCTCGGCCAACTCGCTCGATCCCCTCACGCGATAGAGGTCGGCATGGATGATCGTGAAATGCGGCAGGTCGTAGGTCTGCACCAGCGTGAAAGTCGGGCTCGGCACCTCGACCGATGGATCGCCCGCCAGATGGCGAATGAGCGCGCGCGCCAAGGTGGTCTTGCCGGCGCCGAGATCTCCCGACAGCGTGATCAGATCGCCCGGCTCGAGGACGACGGCAATATCGTTCACGAGCCGGGGCAGCGCCTCCTCGTTCGGCAGCGCCACCGTATGACTTGAGCTGCCGGACGTGGTCGGAAGCATTTGGGTCGAGAGCGCTCTCAGCAGAATCGTCGGAGAAGCTGCCTACCGGTTTTCCGCAAAAAAGGCGACCCTCATCAGGGCGAATAGCGATTGGTAACTGGCGAATAGGGCGTTTCGCTACTCGCTGCTCGCTGCCTCTTATTCGCCCCTTTGCTACGCCGCCGAACGTTGGACCGCGTGGCCGAGCGGGAAGGTGCAGATCACGGTCGTGCCGCGGCCGACAGCGGAATCGATATCGACCCGGCCGCCGTGCAGCTCGACGAAGGAGCGCACCAGGGAGAGCCCGAGGCCGGCGCCGCGGTGGCGTGAGCCGATGGTATTGGTCTCGAACCAATCGAACACCTTGTCGAGCATGTCGGGCGGGATGCCGGTGCCGCGATCGGTCACCGCGAACACGATCGACCCATCGGTGCGCTCGGCCGTGAGAGTGACGGTCGAGCCGGGCGGCGAGAATCCGACCGCGTTGGACAGCAGGTTGAACAGGGCCTGGCGCACCCGCCGCTCGTCGGCCGTGAAGCTGCCGATGTCGGCGACGGCCCGTATGTCGAGCTTGATGTCGTCCTTGGCGAGGCGGTCCTGCAGGCCTTCGGCGGCGGCGGCCATGGTCTTGTGGATGTCGACCGCGCCGAGATCGAGGTTCATGGCCCCCGCGTCGATGGTTGCGAGGTCGAGAATGTCGTCGATGAGGGCGAGGAGCGCGTTGGTCGAGCCGGTGATGTGGCCGACATATTCGCTCTGGCGCTCGTTGAGCGGTCCGGTCCCCGATTCGCGCAGCATCTCGGCGAAGCCGACGATGTTGGTGAGCGGCGAGCGCAGCTCGTACGACACGTGACGCACGAACTTCACCTTCAGCCGGTCCGCCGCGAGCAGCGCCTCGTTGCCTTCGCGCAGCGCGCGTTCCACGCTGACCGAGGCGGTTACGTCCTGGAACGCGATCAGCGTGCCGCCGTCCGGCAGCGGCACGGTGCTGCAGTCGGCGACCGTGTGGTCCGCGCGCTCGATGCGCAGCGCGACCGGGTCGCGCCGGTCAAGCGCAGTGACGGCGGTGCGCAGCTGCTGCCAGGTGGCGTCGTCGTTGTGCAGCGGACGGCAGAGTGCGATGACGGTCTCGATATGCGGGTGCTCGCGCAGCACGGCCGCATCGATCCGCCACATGCGGGTGAACGCCGGGTTGAACAGGCGGACGCGGCCGTCGCTGCCGAACACCGCGAGCGCCTCGGCGAGGTTGTCGAGCGTCTCGCCCTGCACGTGGATCAGCGCGTCGAAGCGGCGCTCGAGGTCGAGCCGCTCGGTCACGTCGTTGAAGAGGTAGGTAACGCCGCCTTCCTCTTGCGGCGTGGCGATGACGCGCAACGTGCGGCCGTCCGCGAGGTGCCAGACATGGGCCTGCGCCTCGTTCGCCTGGTAGGCGCCGTGCAGCTCCTTCTTCCACTGCTTGAAGTCGCGCTGATCGGGCAGCTTGTGTTCGTTGCGAAGGCGGTCGAGCAGCTCCGAGTCGGTCGGCCGCTGGTCGAGAAAGGTTGCGTCGAGGTCCCACAGCGTGAGATAGGCGGCGTTGTAGAAGGCGAGCCGCTGGTCGACGCCGAAGGTCGCAACCGCGGTCGCGAGCTGGTCGAGCGTGCGGCGATGCGCCTCAGCAAGTCGCCCGACTTCGCGCCGCAATCCATCGACCTCGCTGGCGTCGAGACCGATGCCGGCGCGGCCGAGCGTGGTCGGCACCTCGATCACGTCGAGGCCGAGACATTTACCCGCCATGATGGCGGGCAGGCGCAGCCGCGTGTTGCCGCCTGCGGCCGCCGCCAGAGCGAGGTCGGCGCGTCCCGCGCGGTCGATCAGCTCGATGCCCTGGGCGGCCGCACGCGCCCCGTCTGCCGCCTCGACGGCGCGCGCATAGGCGGCGTTGACGTAGGAGAGCTTGCCGGACTTGTCGCGCAGCCAGGCGGGCGACGGTAGCGCCTCGATCAGGCTGCGCAGTGCGGCGGCCTCGCTCTCGAGCGCCGCGCGCGCGGCCTTGACCTCGCTGAGCTTGCGCTCGACGCCGCTGACGTCGCGCAGCTTCATCACGGCGCGCCCCGCGATGGCGCGGCCCTCCGCCTCGAGCTGGCGTCCCGCGAGAGTGATGAGCGAGCAGCTGAAGCTCTCGCCCTCCGCACGCAGTCGCTCGACCGCCTGCGTCATCGCCTGCGCGTCGCCGGCTGCCAGCCAGGCGCCGAAGGCGAGCACCTGCGCGGGATCGGCGTTGCCGGTGATCGCCAGCGCGTCGCCGAGGATCTGCGGCTCGTCGATCGCCGCCGGCCAGGAGACGAGCACCTGCGGCTCTGACAAGAGGAGGCCGGTGAGCTGGTCGAGCTGAGTCTTGAGGGCCGCAACTTTCTCGCGTGCCGCGGTGGCGTTGGCCGCGGCACCCGCGCGCGTGCGCACCAGCAGGATGGCGGTGAACACGGCGAAGAAGACGACGCCGACGATCAGCGCCAGCGCCGCGATCTCGTGCTGCTGGAGCCGCGCAAACGCCGCGATATAGGGCGAATTGAACGGCCAGGAACCGGCTTCGCCGCCCTGTCCGGCGCTTTGCGCGACGGCTGCGGACGGCGCCGCGAACAGGGCGCCGGCGGCCGCGGTGCGGAATCGATATGTTCGCCGTCGAGCGTTGGGGCTCCCGCCCGTCGCCCGGATCGTCTCCGGCATTCCGCAGCCCCTGATTGGTCCGGCGCCGCCGGACCACGAATCCACGACCGTTCGGCCGAGGTCGAGGACCGAACCATACGTCGCAGAACCGACACTGATTGAAAGCATGCACGCACGGGCCGCCACCCGAACAACCTCCGGCCCGCGAATCGCTCCAATTTACCCGCATGGCGACTCCGCCAAAAGAGTCCAGAGCGTGAACGGTGCATAACGCTCATCACGGGCGCCGAGGGCGGCGGCACGGGGTGTGGCCGGTACTACCATTTCAGGGCGATCAGCGACTTGATCTCCGGCGTGCAGGCTGCCCACAGCCGTTCGCAACGGCGCGGGCTTTCTTGATCTGCGCCCGGTCTTGCGCGCCGCGAGCGCCCGCAACGTCGTGCACGGGCCGCGCGATTTCAAGCATTTCAATCGCATGGGGATGGAGGCGTTGGGGCAAGCGGTCGCGAAGAGCGTATCGTCGTCCCAAATTCGGCTACCATGGTGAGAGCCGGCAGAAGGGCGCGTAGGGCAATGGCGGGGATGGCGATCGCGACGACACGACGGACGGCGCTCACACTGCTGGCGCTCGCGGGATGCGCCGGCGGCCGTGCGTGGGCGCAAACCTATCCGCAACGGCTGATCAAGCTCGTGGTCGGCTATCCGCCGGGCGGACCGATCGACACCACGGCGCGCATCATCGCGCCGCGTCTCGCCGCGATCCTGGGGCAGACGGTGATCGTCGAGAACCGCCCCGGCGCGACCGGCTCGATCGCCGCCAAGGCGCTCGCGACCACCGAGCCCGACGGCTACACGGTCATGCTCGGCAATGCGAGCACGCTCGCCGTGATGCCGGCGATCGTTCGCTACCGCGATTACGACACGCTCAAGAGCTTCGCGCCG
>DASXCK010000227.1:0-3027 GCA_036491235.1 Xanthobacteraceae bacterium
TCCATCAATAACGATGCGCTGCAGCGCGTGACGGGTGGCGATACCGGCGGCGATACCTTTTAAGGTGGCCGCAATCCTGCACCGCCCCACGACAAAGCGCCCGCGGCCGTGCGCAATCTGATCACTGACGTCGCCGGCGTACGCGTCGGCAATGCAGGCGATCAACAGCTCGCCTCCGGCGTGACCGCGATCGTCTTCGACCAGCCCGCGATTGCGGCCGTCGACGTGCGCGGCGGCGCGCCCGGCACGCGCGAGATTCATATGCTCGATCACGGCATGACCGTCGACCGCGTCGACGCCATCACGCTGTCGGGCGGCTCGGCCTTCGGTCTCGATTCCGCTTCGGGCGTGCAGGCTTGGCTGCGCGAGCACGGGCGCGGCTTTGCAATCCGCTCGGCGCTGATTCCGATCGTGCCGGGCGCGATCCTGTTCGACCTGCACAACGGCGGCGACCAGGACTGGGGCCGCTATCCGCCCTATCGTGAACTCGGCTATGCGGCCGCGGCCGCGGCCGCCGAGGATTTCCCGCTCGGCAGCGTGGGCGCCGGGCTCGGCGCCCGCACCGTCAACTTCAAGGGCGGCATCGGGTCGGCGTCGGCGGCCTGCGACGGCGTCATGATCGGTGCGCTCGCGGCCGTCAACGCGGTCGGCAGCGTCGTGGTCGACGACGGTCCGTGGTTCTGGGCCGCCCCATTCGAGATCGGCAAGGAGTTCGGCGGACGCGGCTTCCCCTCGCCGCTGCCGGCCCGCGCGCTGGACCCGCGCACCAAGGGAACCGTGCGCGGGAACACGACGCTCGTCGTGGTCGCGACAGATGCGGTGTTGACCAAGTCGCAGGCCAAGCGCCTGGCCGTGATGGCGCAGGACGGGCTCGCGCGCGCGATCTTTCCGGCGCACACCCCGCTCGACGGCGATCTCGTGTTCGCGGTCGCGACCGGCCGGCGCGCCCTGGCGGATCCGGTCCCCGACCTGATGCGCCTTGGAACCTGTGCCGTGCAGGTAGTGGCGCGTGCGCTTGCGCGCGGCGTCTACGAGGCGGCTGCCTTGGCGGGCAGTGCGCCGCCGAGTTGGCGCGACGTCTTCGGCGCCTGAAGGCCCCAAACGCCAGGGGCATAACGCGGTTTGACGACAAAACCGCGCTCGCGTCTGCGGCCCGTCTCGGCTAAAATAACGTTAATCCGATTTGGGGGCTGAAAGCTCACACCCAAGGGCGTTAACATGCGCTCCTGGGATATGCACGGGCGCCGTGCGCCCGTTCACGGCGTACCGATGCGGAAGTTCGTTGAGGAGGCAGGTGGATGCGTGCGGCAGTTGTGATCGGCGGCCTACTGATTGCCGGGGGCCTCGGGGCTTACGGCGCCGTCGAGGCGCAGAAATATCCGATCACCCACCAGGTGATCGACGGGATCACGACGTTGATCCGCACGGCCACGGCCGGGCCGAGCACGACAACGACGGCGTCCGCTCAGGCCGAGGCACCGGCCGCCCAACCGCAGACGCCGCGGACCGTGGTGAGCGACGTCACCGCGGTGACCGCCGTGACCGCACCGCAGACGGCGCCGGCCGCGCAGGCCACCTCCGCCCCACCGACACAGACCGCGCAAGCTTCGCCACCGACGCCACCGGCTGCGCCTGCCCCGGCGGTGCAAGTCGCCGCCGCGCAAAACACGCCGGCTCCGCAAGCGGCCGCTCCGGCGGCAGAGGCCGCGCCCGCCGCCCAACCGGCGCCGCCGTCCACGCCCGGACTGCCCGCAGCATCGGCGCGCATCCCCTACCCGCTGCCGCCGCCGATCAATTGCACCAACCCCAACGCGATCGGCATCGCGCGCACAGTGCAGATCGACACCACCGAGGGCCCAGGCTTCGGCCTCCAGCACTTCCGCAACCATGATTTCCTCAACGACCACGAAGTCGTGCTCACCTTCGACGACGGGCCGTGGCTCAACCACACGCCGATGGTGCTCAAGGCGCTCGCCGACCAGTGCACCCGCGCGACCTTCTTCGCGATCGGCCTGCACTCGACCTACTACCCCGAGATCCTCAAGCAGGTGGCGGCGGCCGGCAACACGGTCGGCAGCCATACCTGGTCGCACAAGGATCTCTCGAAAATGAGCGCCGAGGACGCCAAGACCGAGATCGAGAAGGGCTTCAGCGCGGTTCACGCGGCGGTGGGCGGCCCGACCGCGCCGTTCTTCCGCTTCCCGGACCTGCGCCATCCGCCCGAGATGGTCACCTACCTGGGCCAGCGCAACGTCGGCATCTTCTCGTGCGACTTCGACTCGTTCGATTTCAAGCTGCACCGGCCCCAACAGGTGGTGAAATCGGTCATGGACAAGCTCGCCAAGCACGGCAAGGGCATCATCCTGATGCACGACTTCCAGAAGGCGACCGCCGAGGCGCTGCCGGAGATCCTCGCCAAGCTCAAGGCCGGCGGCTACAAGATCGTGCACATGGTGCCGAAGTATCAGGTGCAGACGCTGCCGCAATACGACGAGGCCGTGCTCAAGGACCAGAAGCTGCCGACGCTCGATCAGCGGCCGACGTCGAGCATCGTGCACACGATCCAGTAGCGCATGTCCGGCGAAAGCCTGCCCCGGACTTGATCCGGGGTGGACGCCGGCTCGCCGACAAGAACATGCGCAGAAAATAAAATCAGCGGGAGAACCGCTCGGCCGAGAACGGCGCCGGGTCGACCACCGGCGCCGTTTTGCTAACCAGGTCGGCGATCAGCCGGCCCGTGATCCCGGCAAGCGTCAGCCCCCAGTGCGCGTGGCCGAAGGCGAGCCACAGGTTCGCCTGGCCAGGAGCCGCGCCGATCACGGGGCGCGAATCCGCAAAGCACGGACGGTTGCCCATCCACGGCTTGGTCTCGACCCTCTCGCCCAGCGGAAAGAGCTCCTGGGCCGCGGGCATCAGCCGTCCGAACTGCACCGGCGTCGGCGGCGCATCGCGATCGGCGAACTCGGCGCCGGTGGTGAGGCGGATGCCCTGCTGCATCGGCGTGATGCAGTAGCCGTTGTCCGCATC
>DASXCK010000228.1:0-14789 GCA_036491235.1 Xanthobacteraceae bacterium
CGCCTCTTCACCGAAGCGAGCATCACGGCGCGGCCGTTCTTCGAGCACCGCGGCTTCCGCGTCATCGCGCCGCAGCGGGTGATGCGCTGGGCCCAGGAATTCCTCAATTATCGCATGGATAAGGCGCTGGGCTGAACGCGCCCGAATGCGTTCTGCCGCCGCCGCCTGCGGGCCTGCGCCGCGGCAGTCCGGAGGGCCACGGGATTGCCTCGCTGCGCCCGCAATGACATGTAGAAGCCCCACGGGTGCGCTTCCCCGCGCGCCTCACATGCTAGTTCTGAAGGAAGTTTCGCATGTCGTTCTTGTCCAAGCTCGGTATTGCCGTGACGGCGGCGGCGGGCCTCATGCTGTCCGCCTCGGCGCAGGCGCAAGATTATCCCAGCCACACGGTGCGCATCATCGTGCCGTTCGCGGCCGGTGGACCGGCCGACGTGTATACCCGTCAGCTCGCGCAATATCTGTCGCAGGCGCTCAAGCAGCCGTTCATCGTCGAAGACCAGCCCGGTGCCGGCTCGATCATCGGCACCAACGCCGTGGCGCATGCGCCGGCCGACGGCTACACGCTGCTCTCCATGTCGAACACCCACACGGTCAACGAGACGCTGGTACCCAACCGGCCGTTCAACCTGATGCGCGACTTCGTGCCGGTGGCGCCGATCAACTATTCGGATCTCGTGATGGTCGTGCATCCGTCGGTGAAGGCGCAGACGCTCAAGGAATTCATCGAGCTCGCCAAGTCGGAACCCGGCAAGCTCAACTACGCGTCGTCGGGCACCGGTACGCCGTATCACATGGCCGGTGAGCTGTTCAAATCGATGACCGGCACCAACATCCTGCACGTGCCCTATCGCGGTTCGTCGCAGGCGCGCAATGACGTGCTCGGCGGGCAGGTACAGATGATGTTCGATGCCATCACCACCATGGCGCCGAACGTGAAGGCAGGGCAGGTGCGCGCGCTCGCCACCACCGGCACCAAGCGCTCGTCCGTGCTGCCCGACGTGCCCACCGTCGCCGAGGCGGGCGTGCCCGGTTACGAGACAACGATCTGGCTCGGCATCATGGCGCCGAAAGGGACGCCGCAGGCGGTGGTCGACAAGCTCAACGCCGAGATCGAGAAGGCGGTCAAGCAGCCCGAGCTCGTCGCGGCCTGGGCGAAGCAGGGCGCCACCCCGATGACGATGTCGCCGACGGAGTTCGGCGCCTTTCTCGATAAGGACATCGCCAAGTGGGCGGGCGTCATCAAGACCGCCAACATCCATATCGATACGAAGTGACGCAACGCCTGCTGCCGTCATCGTGCGCGAAAGCGCGCGATCCAGTACGCGCAGCCGACCCAAGAGGCACTGCGGGCGTTCCATTCGAGCGTTATCGAATGCTGGATTGCCCGCTTTTGCGGGCAATGACGCAGCAAGGCAAATCGTGCGTGACTAGAGGCCGGGAGAGGACAACATGAAACTCGCTCTTCTCTCCGGTGGTGCCGCGCACGGGCTCGTGACGGCGCTTGCGCCGCAATTCAAGGCGGAGACCGGGGCCGATATCGACGGCACGTTCAGCGCCGTCGGCGCGATGCGCGACGAGTTTCTTGCCGGCACCGAAGCCGACGTTCTGATCCTCACCTCGACGCTGATCGGCGAGTTGGCGAAATCCGGCCACGTCGTCTCGGCGGCGGATGTCGGCACGGTCGCGACCGGCGTCGCGGTGCGTAACGGCGATCCCGTGCCTGCGATCGGCGATGCCGATGCGTTGCGTGCCGCGTTGCGCGGCGCCGATGGCATCTATTTTCCCGATCCGCGGCTCGCGACCGCGGGCATTCACTTCGCCAAAGTGCTGGAGCGGCTCGGCATCGCAGCCGAGGTGGCGCCGAAGCTGCGGCCGCACCCGAACGGCAGCGCCGCCATGGCGGCGCTCGCCGCCGTCAGGGGCGGCAGGCCGATCGGCTGCACGCAGGTCACCGAGATCCTCAACACCAAGGGCATCACCCCCGTCGGCAACCTGCCCGAGGACTTTGCGCTCGCCACGGTCTATACGCTCGGCATCGCCAGCAAGGCGCGTTCGCCCGAGTTCGCGCGCAAGCTCGCCGCGTTGCTGACCGGCGATGCGTCGCGCGATCTGCGCCGCAAGCTCGGATTTACCTGAAGCATATCGTCATTTGAAACGCCGCGTCATGCACGGGCTTGCCCCGCGCATCCATGTCTTGCTTGCCTTGTGGCGAAGACGTGGATGGCCGTGACATAGCGAGCGACCCGCTTTCGCTCGCTGCGCGAGCTACGGAGCGGGTTTTGGTCCGCCGAAGCGCGGAGCGCTAGGCGGAAGCGACGCCGTTCTTCGAACGGCTGTGCCCGGCCACGACAAAGTGTGGCGTTATACGTGCTGCACCATCGCGGGTTTGAGGTCCGCGATCCTCGGCGCGCCCACCTGCTGCATCATCGTGCGCAGCTCGATGCGCAACAGCTCGAGCACGCGCTCGACGCCGGACTGGCCGAAGGCTCCGAGGCCCCAGATGTAGGGCCGGCCGATGCCGACCGCGGTTGCGCCCATGCACAGAGCCTTGACGATGTCGGTGCCGCGGCGAAAGCCGGAATCGACCAGGATCGGCATCCGGCCCTTCACGGCCGCCACGATGTCAGGCAGCGCCGTGATGGTCGAGAGGCCCGAGTCGTCGGCGCGGCCGCCATGATTGGAGACGATGATTGCATCGATGCCGTTGTCGACCGCGAGCGCGGCGTCCTCGTAGGCGAGGATGCCTTTGACCACGATCTTCATCTTGGTGATGTCGCGCAGGCGCTTGAAGAAGTCCCAGGTCATCGCCGAAGACTGGGTGTTCTTCAGGCCGCTGAAGTCGAGCTTCTGAAGCATCGGCCGGGTACGATAAGTCGACGCGATGCTGCTGCGGTCATGGCAGGCATTGCATTCGCGCGTGTCGGTGCGGCGTAGGCGGAAGAGCGTCTCCTGGTTGCGACCGCCTGAGCGGTCCACCGTGACGGCGACCGCGAGGCAGCCGGCATTCTCGGCGCGCTTGACGATCGCCTCGGCGATCTCCCATTTGTTCGTGGCGTAGAGCTGCTGCCAGATCGGCGCCCCGCGCGCCGTCGTCACGTCCTCGACCGAATTCGACGTGACGGTCGAGAGGATCTGCAGGTGATTACCGGTCTTCGCGGCCTTGGCGACCGCGATCTCGCCGTCCGGGTTGAACGCGCGCTGGCCGCCGACCGGGCAGATCATGATCGGCGTGTCGTACTTCACGCCGAGGATCTCCGTGCTCATGTCGACCTTGCTGACGTCGACCAGTCGGCGCGGCCGCAGGCGAAACTTCAACATGTCTTCTCGGTTCGCGCGCAGCGTGGCCTCGTCGTCGATGCCGGCGGCCATGTAGCCGAAATGGGCGGGCGGCACGTTCTGGCGGCACACTGGCTCGAAATCGAAGACGTTGATCGCCTGCTTCGGGTTCTGGATGAGGTTCGAGGGATCGAACGGACCCCAGGCCAGCGGATCCGGTTGCCGCGGCTTTGGCAGCAGGGTTTCGGCGACGGCCGAACCGGCGCTCGCGGCGAACAGCGGGCTCGCGGCGAGGAATTGCAGGAAGCGGCGGCGATTGGCGTCTTGATCGGTCGACATGAAGGCCCTCCCATGAATTTCTTATAGGGAGGAATCTTCCGCGCTCATTGATGCCCGCGCAAGTGGGGGGCGCGCATGGCTACATACCCGGCACGGCCGGGCTTGCCCCGGCCATCCCCGTCTTTCTTGCGAAGCCGCAAAGACGTGGATGCCAGGCGCAGGTTCAGGGCACGACGTTGCGATTCAACGCAGGAGACCAAGAATAGAGCCGCGCATCAGGCCCGCGGCGATTTCTTCTGCGGACTGCGCCGGTGCGCGCTACGCTGGACCGCCTTTCGCCGGGTTGGGCCGTTCGAGCGCCGGTGCGGCTCGATCATGGCGGGCTGTGCAATTCCCGTAACGGCAGCCGCTGTCATCGCGCCGCGCACCAGGGTCTTCAAGCCCAGCACACGACCGAGGATAGCTCCGCCCGCGAAGGCGAGCAGCGGGACGGCGAGCTTACGCGTTTCCATGACAGCCTCCGTGGTGGGCAACCCACACAAAGGAGAACGTCGGTAGGCCGTTGCGGGTTCCACGCCAAGCTCGTGTAGTTGCGCGGCCTGGCCGAGGCACTGGTCTGGGGCTGCGAGTCCGTCTTTGCGAGGAGCGAAGCGACGAAGCAATCGCGCTCCAGGGATGCATGCGTCTGCCGACCGGGCCTTCTTCGTCGCGCTGACGCGCTCCGCGCAATGACGACTACTCCCAGCCCAGCACCATGTCGTCACGGTGCACCATCTCGATGCGGCCCGAGAAGCCGAGAATCCCGAGGATGTCGGCCGACGAATGGCCCCTGATCCTGGCGGCGTCCTCCGCGTCGTAGGCGACGAGGCCGCGGCCGATCTCGCCCGCATCGGGGCCGCGGATCACCACCGCGTCGCCGCGGCTGAAGTGGCCGTCGACGCGGGTCACGCCCGCCGGCAGCAAGCTTTTGCCTCGCCGCAGCGCCGCGACGGCGCCGGCGTCGATGGTCAGCGTCCCCTTCGGCTCGAGCGAGCCCGCGATCCACTTCTTGCGCGACGTTACCGGATTGGCGGGCGTCATGAACCAGGTGCAGCGTGCGCCCTGCATGATTGCGGCAAGCGGATGCTCGACGCGGCCGGACGCGATGACGAGGTGCGTGCCCGCCGTGGTCGCGATCTTGGCGGCCTCGATCTTCGTCACCATGCCGCCGCGCGACAGCTCAGAGGCGGCATCGCCGGCTGCTGCCTCGATCTGCGGCGTGATGCGCTCGACCAGCGGAATGAGCTTGGCGTCGTTGTTGCGGCCGGGCGGCGCGTCATAGAGCCCGTCGATGTCGGAGAGGAGCACCAGCAAGTCGGCGCTCGCCATGGTGGCGACACGCGCCGCCAGCCGGTCGTTGTCGCCGTAGCGGATCTCGCTCGTCGCCACCGTGTCGTTCTCGTTGATCACCGGAACGGCGCGCAGGTCCAGCAGCCGCGCGATGGTGTTGCGCGCGTTGAGGTAGCGGCGGCGCTCCTCGGTGTCGGTGAGGGTCACCAGCACCTGGCCAGCGCCGATGCCGTGGCGCCCGAGCGCCTCCGACCAGGTGCGCGCGAGCGCGATCTGCCCGACTGCGGCCGCCGCTTGGCTGTCCTCGAGCTTGAGTGCGCCTTTGGGCAGCTTGAGCACGGCGCGGCCGAGCGCAATTGCGCCGGACGAGACAACCAGGATGTCGCGCTTTTCCCCGTGCAGCTTGGCGATGTCGTCGGCGAGCGAAGCGAGCCACGCTTCCTTCACCCGTCCGGCCGCGGAATCGACGAGCAGGGACGAGCCGACCTTCACGACGATGCGGCGGAAGTCCTTGAGCGATGGGATTTTGCGCGACATTGGCCCGGACCGAACAGGCGGCACCTGTCTCACAGCGAGGTCCTGAATGCAACCATGGGAACTTCCGCGGCCGCTCCGCATCATCCCGGCATGAAGGACGTGTTCATCGGCACCTCGGGTTGGACCTATGACGGTTGGCGCGGGCCGTTCTATCCGCCGGGAGTGCCCAAAAAGGACTGGCTGTGCTGGTACGGCACCCGGTTTCCGACCGCCGAGATCAACGGCTCGTTCTACCGCACGCCCTCGCTCGACGCGGTGCGCGCTTGGCGGGCGCAGACGCCGAAGGATTTCGTCTTCGCCTGGAAGGGCTCGAAATTCATCACCCACTGGAAGCGCCTGTCAGCCAAATCCGACAACAGCATCGCGCTGATCGAGGAGCGCTTGCGCCTTCTCGGCACCAAAGCGGGCCCAGTGCTGTTTCAACTGCCCGCCCGTTTCACGGCCGATCGCGACCGCCTCGCCGCGTTCCTCAAGATGCTGCCGCGGCGGCGCCGCTACGCGTTCGAATTCCGCCACGCGAGCTGGTACGACGAGCCGATCTTCGCGCTGCTGCGCGAGCGGAACATCGCGCTGTGCATCTCGGATCATCATGACGCGCCCGCGCCATGCGTGACGACCGCGGATCACGTCTACTGGCGCGGCCACGGTCCGGGGGGCGCCTACAAGGACAACTATTCCGACGCGGCGCTGCGCGGATTGGCGACCGCGATCCGGAAATGGCGGCGGGGACGGCGTACGGTTTACGCTTATTTCGACAACGACCAGAAGAGTGCCGCGCCGCAGGATGCAAGACGATTGATGAAGATACTCCACGTATGACGCGTCATGGCCGGGCTTGGCCGGGCCATCTACGTCTTTGTCTACGGCCATTCAACAAGACGTGGATGCCCGCATTCGCGGGCATGACGTCATTGGCATCAAATCCCCTGCGCCTGCAGCCAGCCCTCCAGCAGTGCAACCTGCCACAGCTTCGAATGCTTCTTCGGCGTCAGCTCGCCTTCCGGGTTGGCGAGCAGGCGGTCGACATAGTCGCGGCGGAAGAGCTCGCGCTGGCGCGCCGCCGGCGCATTCAGGATATCGCGGACGAAGTCCAAAAACGGCCCGCGCAGATATTTCAGCGCCGGCACCGGGAAATAGCCCTTCGGCCGGTCGATCACCTCGGCGGGCACGACCGCGCGCGCGGCTTCTTTCAGGATCCACTTGCCGCCGTCGCGCACCTTGAGGTCGGCCGGAATGCGGGCCGCGAGCTCGACCAGATCGTGGTCGAGGAACGGCACGCGCGCCTCGAGGCCCCACGCCATGGTCATGTTGTCGACGCGCTTGACCGGGTCGTCGACCAGCATGATCTGCGTGTCGAGTGCGAGCACCTTGTCGATCGCGCGCGCGCCGCCGTCGCGTGCGAAGAAGTTCTCGACGAACTCGCGGCTGAAGTCGCCGTTCATGAAGCGCGGCGCCAGGGCCTCCCCCATCTCGCCGTGGTCGCGATCGAAATAGACGCGGGCATATTCCTCGACCGCGTCATTGGTGCGCATCATCGGCGGGTACCAGTGATAGCCGGCGAAGATCTCGTCGGCGCCCTGGCCGCTCTGCACCACCTTCACGTGGCGCGATACCTCTTCGGACAGGAGATAGAACGCGACCGCATCGTGGCTCATCATCGGCTCGGACATGGCGGAGATGGCGCCCGGGAGCGCCGACAGCGCACGGTCGGGCGCGATGCGGATGCGATGATGGTCGGTCGCGAAGTTTTTGGCGATCAGGTCGGAGTAGCGGAATTCGTCGCCCTCGACGTCGCCGACCGTGTCGAAGCCGATCGAGAAGGTTTTGAGGTCGTTCGCGCCGGCCTCGGCGAGCAGCGCCACGACGACCGAGCTGTCGAGCCCGCCCGAAAGCAGCACGCCGACCGGCACGTCGGCGATGCGCCGGCGTTCGACCGCGGTCTTGAGCGTGTCGAGCACCGCATCGCGCCACTCGGACGTCGAAATCGCGCGGTCCTCGCGCCGCGCGCCGACCGTGAGCTGCCAGTATGTCTCTTCGCGTCGCGTGCCGTCCCGCTCGATCGTGAGGATGGTCGCGGCCGGCAGCTTGCGCACGCCCTTGAGGATCGTCAGCGGCGCCGGCACCACGGCGTGGAACGACATGTAATGGTGCAGCGCCTGCTTATCGATCGTGGTGTCGACGTCGCCCGCTGCGAGCAGCGCCGGCAGCGTCGAGGCGAAGCGCACGCCGCCTTTCGTTTCGGCGAGGTAAAGCGGCTTGATGCCGAGGCGGTCGCGCGCCAGCACCACGCGGCCACTGTCGCGCTCCCAGATCGCGAACGCGAACATGCCGTGGAAGCGCTCGACGCAGCGCGCGCCCCAAGCGTGATAGGCCTTGAGGACGACCTCGGTGTCGCAGGTCGAAAAGAAGCGATAGCCCTTCGCTTCCAGCATGCCGCGCAACTCGCGGAAGTTATAGATGCAGCCGTTGAAGGCGACCGCGAGGCCAAGCTCCGGATCGAACATCGGCTGCTGGCCGGTCGCATTGAGGTCGAGAATGCTCAGCCGGCGATGGCCGAGCGCGACGCGGTCCTGCGCCAGGAATCCACCCGCATCCGGGCCGCGCGGCACGAGCGTCGCCGCCATCTTCTGGATTGTCGTTAAATTTGCCGCACGATCGTCAAACCGCAGTTCACCACATAATCCGCACATGAGTTTCCCGCCCCGTGCCCTTTCGGGACGGGTCGACCTTTCTGTTTCCCTCGCCGTGCGAAAACGGATTGATAGCCGTCATGGTTTCATATGGGGATTGGGATGACATGGAACTGCCATAGTTCCATTCGCGCCCCTGATCCGTCATGGCCGGCCCTGTCCCGCCCATCCACGTCTTGCCTCGGCACGATGCCTCAAAGACGCGGATGCCCGCGACCGGCGCGGGCATGACGTGGAAACGCAATGCACCGGGCGGTGGCTAAGGCTCCCACGCCGCCTCGATGGGCCGCTCCTGCACACTGCTCGCGTCAATCACTTTCACCAGCGCGCGCAACGCATCGGTGACGCCCTGATGCGTCGCGCCCGAGATCACCAGCGGCGTCTTCTTCGCGGCGCGCTTGAGCCGCGCCGTCTGTTGCTTGAGTTGCTCAGGGCTAAGCGCGTCCGCCTTGTTGAGGGCGACGATCTCGGGCTTGTCGACGAGCTCGTGGCCATACGCCGCGAGCTCGGCGCGCACCGTCTTGTAGGCTTCGCCCGCGTGCTCGACGGTGCCGTCGATGAGATGCAGCAGCACGCGGCAGCGCTCGACATGGCCGAGGAAGCGGTCGCCGAGCCCGATACCTTCGTGCGCGCCCTCGATCAGGCCCGGGATGTCGGCGAGGACGAACTCGCGCGCGTCGACCGACACCACGCCGAGCTGCGGATGCAGCGTGGTGAACGGATAGTCGGCGATCTTCGGCTTGGCGGCGCTCACCGCCGCGAGGAATGTCGACTTCCCGGCATTCGGAAGACCGACGAGGCCCGCGTCGGCGATCAGTTTGAGACGCAGCCAGATGGTGCGCTCCTCGCCGGGCAGGCCCGGATTGGCATGGCGCGGCGCGCGGTTGGTCGAGGACTTGAAGTGTGCGTTGCCGAAGCCGCCGTTGCCGCCCTTGGCAAGCACGGCGCTCTGCCCGACCTCGGTGAAATCGGCGAGCAGCGTTTCGTTGTCCTCATCGAACACCTGCGTCCCGACCGGCACACGCAGGACCACGTCGGGTGAAGAGGCGCCCGAGCGGTTGGCGCCCATGCCGTGTCCGCCGGTCTTGGCCTTGAAGTGCTGCTGGTAGCGATAGTCGATGAGGGTGTTGAGGCCGTCGACGCATTTGGCGACCACGTCGCCGCCGCGCCCGCCGTCGCCGCCGTTCGGTCCGCCGAACTCGATGAATTTCTCGCGCCGGAACGAGACGCTGCCGGCGCCCCCGTCGCCGGAGCGGATGTAAACCTTGGCCTGGTCGAGAAACTTCATCGGATCAATGGTTAACGCGGGTGCGGGCGCAAGGCCCATGCAAGGCCGCTCATATAGGTCGGCGGCGCGTCGCCGTCACCCCGCATTCGCGCAAAGCCCGGGAATAAATCGCGGACGTCTCCAGTCTGCTGGTCGGGACCTTTACAGCCAGACCCCGTACCCGAGGAGACGATCATGAGATCACACGATGAAGACCACGGCGCTCACGGCTTGAGCCGGCGCAAAGTGCTGGAATGCATGACCTGGGCCGGAACCGGCGTCCTGTGGACGGTCGCGGGCGGCATCCCGACCTCGCTCGGTCTCGTGGGCGAAGCCATGGCCGAGACCACCGGAATGACCTTTTTGCAGATCAGCGACAGCCATGTCGGCTTCGACAAGCCCGCCAACCCGAACGCGCTCGGCACCCTCGAGGAGGCGATCGACAAAGTGAAGGCGCTCAGGGCGAAGCCGTCCTTCATGATCCACACCGGCGACATCACGCACCTGTCGAAAGAGAAGGAATTCGACGACGCCCAGCACATCATCTCGCAAGCCGGGCTCGACGTGCACTACGTGCCGGGCGAGCACGACATCATCGATGCGGAGCCGGGCGCGCTCTACAAGGCGCGCTATGGGCAGAACGCCAAGGGCAGCGGCTATTACAGCTTCGATCAGAATGGCGTGCACTTCGTCGGCCTGGTCAACGTCGCCAACCTCAAGGGCGGCGGTCTCGGCAGCCTCGGCGTCGATCAGCTCGCCTGGCTCGAGGATGACCTCAAGGGCAAGTCGGCGTCGGCCCCGATCGTGGTGTTCGCCCACATCCCGCTATGGACCGTCTATGAGAAGTGGGGCTGGGGCACCGACGACAGTGCACAGGCACTCGGCCTTCTGAAGCGTTTTGGCTCCGTGACGGTGCTCAACGGCCACATCCATCAGGTCGTGCAGAAGGTCGAGGGCAACGTCACGTTCCACACCGCGCGCTCGACCGCCTTTCCGCAGCCGGCGCCCGGCACGGCGCCGTCGCCCGGTCCGATGAAGGTGCCGGACGACAAGCTGCGCGGCGTGCTCGGCATCGCCGAGATCAATTACAAGGTCGGCAACTCGCGACTCGCCATCATCGATCAGCCGCTGCAAGGCTGACGCGAATAGATGCAACGGAAAGCAAGAAAATGACAGCCTCGACTTTTGTGCGCGGCGCGCGTGCCGCCGCGCTCCTTCTTGCGCTCGCGCTCGGCCTGCCGGGCGTCGCGCAGGCCGCCGATGTGACGGTGAAGATCGACAACTTCACCTTCGGACCGCAGCAGCTCACCGTGAAGCTCGGCGATACGGTCATCTGGACCAATGAGGACGATATTCCACACACGGTGGTCTCGATCGCGCGTTTTCGCTCGGCGGCGCTCGACACCGGCGATAAATTCGCCTTCACATTCACCAAGCCCGGGACGTATCAGTATTTCTGCGGGCTGCACCCGCAGATGCAGGGGACCATCGTGGTGGAGGCGACGACGGGCAGCGCGGCGAAGTGAGCGTGTAGGGTGGGTTGAGTGCGGCGAAACCCATCATCTATGAGCGGCCGTTGCAGTGATGGGTTTTCGCTGCGCTCAACCCATCCTACGAAGCCCAACTTGATCGCGCCCGCCGATCGTGCAGGATTGTGCCGACAATCAAGCGGGACAATCCATGCAGCCACGGGCACGCGGTCCGGTACGGACCGTCTTCATCGGGTGGGGCGCGATCGGGTCGCGTATCGGCGACTTGTTGGCCAAACGTGCGGCGCCGGTCGAGATCATCGGCGTGGCGACGATCGATACGCCGGAAGCCCGCGACGCGATCCCGAAGCATATCCCGTTCCTCGGCGATCCCGCGCGGCTCGCCGAGCTCAAGCCTGATCTCGTCGTGGAAGCCGCCGGCCGGCGAGCGATCGACCAGTGGGCACCGGCCGCCTTGCAGCATGCCGGCACGATGATCATCGCGTCGACCAGCGCCTTCGTCGACGACGCGTTGCTGCCGCGGCTGCAGGCGATCGCCGAGCGCTACGGCAGCCGCATCCTCATTCCGTCGGGCGCGATCGGCGCCGTCGACGCCATTGCGAGCGCATCGGTGCTGGGCCTCGACGAGGCCGTCCACCAGATCGTGAAGCCGCCGGCCGCATGGAAGGGAACGCCCGGCGAGAAGCTGTTCGACGCCGCGACGCTTACCAAGGCCACGGTCTTCTACGAGGGCTCGGCGCGCCAGGCCGCGGGCGACTATCCGCAGAACGCCAACGCCACCGTCGTCACCTCCCTCGCCGGCATCGGCATCGACCGCACCCGCGTGCAGCTCATCGTCGATCCGGGCGCACGCATCAACGAGCACCGCATCATGGTGCGCGGCGCTTTCGGCCAGCTCGAGATCGTGCTGCGCAACAACCCACTCGCCACCAATCCGAAGTCATCAGAGCTGACCGCGCTCAGCCTCGTGCGCCTGATCGAGCAGCAGGCCAAAACGGTAATAATCTAGGCAAGCACCGTCATGGCCGGGCTTGCCCGGGCATCCACGTCTTTCCTTGTCAGCGACAGCAAGCAAGGCGTGGAGGGCCGGGACAAGCCCGGCCATGACGTTACCCCACCTCGGCCGTCAGCTTGTCGAAGTCGCGCTCCTTGAGGAACTGGTCGAGGCCCCAGCGCTCGACCTGCGCCACGGTGTCGTCGAACTCCGACTGCGGGACCGGCTTGAAGACGAAGCGCTCGCCGCGGCCGAATTTCGTGAAGTCCCACGGATGCGCGCTTTCGAACTCGGCGGGGACCGCGTGCTTCCACAGCGGCAGGTATTTTGCGATGTCGCGGTCGAGCGCCTCCTCGGCGCGTTGCAGCGCGTTGAGGTAGCCGCGCACGACCTCGGGCGCCGCGCCCTGCGGCGTCCACCACAGCGTATGGAAGGTGTCCTCGATGATCTTGCGCAAGCCGAGTTGCTCCGCCATCGCGATCTGCGGCGGCAGCAGGCTAGCGGCCTCGACCTCGCCGTCGAGCAGCGCCTTGAGCCGCGCGCCGAAGCCGCCGGTGTTGACCGTCTTGATGTTGGCGAGCGGCAGATACTTCTCGAGACGGAACGGCACGTTGAAATGGCTGCCGGCGCGCATGCCGACCGCGATCTCGACGTCCTTGAGATCCTCCGGCTTGCGGATCTTCGAGTCCGGCCGCACGAAGATCGCCCACGACGAGTCGCCATATGCATCCGCGACCACCTTGCCCATGCCGGCGCTGGCATTGCAGATCGTGCCCCACACGCAGGCGCCCTGAATCACGTCTTCCTTGGCGTGCGTATAGGGCTGGTCCTGCGGGCGCTGGAAATAGTCGAGGCCCTTCCAGCTCGATTGCGTGCCGCGAAACGTCTTCCAGTCGAACTCGACGTCGAGCCCCTCGGCCGCGAAGAAGCCTTCCTGCATGGCGACGAAATCGTTGAGGCCCATGCCCTTCGGGGCGATCTTCACGCGGGTGAGCGCGGCTGCCATGACGTATCCTCCGACTGATGTTTGCGACGTGTCGACGGCGGCTTTCGTCGCCGCATTCCGTCGCAGCATAGCGCAGGCGGCGGGCTTCCTCCATCGCGACGCGCCGGCTCGCGGTCCGCCGCCCGGGATGCGACAATTGGCGTGGGTGTCGCGGCTGCCGATGATGGGATCATTCCCACTATGATCCTCCTTTGCATCCTCGCTGGCGTGGATGCTCGTCTTGGCGTGGATGCGCGGAATCAGGATTGGTCACGATGAAACGACGGATTTGGGCGATCGCGTTGAGCGGTCTTTTGGCTGCCGGCGCCGCGCAGGCGCAGACATTCCCGGCACGGCCGGTCACCATGATCGTGACTGCCGCGGCCGGCGGCGTGACCGACGTGGTGGCCCGCGCGGTCGGGGCGAAGCTCTCGGAGATATGGGGCCAACCGGTCATCATCGAGAACAAGGGCGGCGCCGGCCATCTCATCGGCGTGCAGATGGTGGCACGGGCAAAGCCGGACGGCTACACGCTGCTCGCCGCCGAGGGTGGGGCTTTCGTGCTCAACCCGACGCTCTATTCGCGCGAGAAGCTCGGCTACGGCCCCGATGAGCTCACGCCGATCACCGGCCTGGTGCGCGTCGCTCAGGCGATCGTCGCCAGGAACGACCTGCCGGCCGCCAACATCAAGGAGTTGATCGCGCTCGCGCGCCAGAAGCCGGGGCAGCTCACCTACGGCACCGCCGCCATCGCGTCGGCGCCGCACATGAACATGCTCAAGTTCTCGAGCCTGACGGGTGTGAAGCTGCAGGCCGTGCACTACCGCGGCGCCGCGCCGGCGATCAACGACGTGATGGCGAGCCATATCGATCTGATGTCGATCAGCATCAGCCTGGTGGATCAGCCGGCCAAGGCCCATCGCCTGAAGATCCTCGGCATCGGCAGCTTGAAACGCCTGCCGCAGCTGCCGGACGTGCCGACGGTCGCGGAGAGCGTCCCCGGCTATGAAGGCCTGACCTGGTTCGGTCTCGCGGCGACCGGCGGAACGCCGCCCGATATCGTCAACAAGATCGCCGCCGACGTGCAGAACGTGGTCAATGATCCCGCATTCCAGGCGCGGTTCATGACGCCGCAGATGTTCGAGTCGATGGTGAGCACGCCCGAGCAGTTCCGCCAGTACGTCGATACGGAGACCAAGAACTGGGCGAAGATCATCCATGACGAGCATCTCGTCATCGAGTGAGTCGTCGAGGCACTCCGTTGCTGCTCCACCCACCGCCGTCATCATCCGCGAAAGCGGATGATCCAGTACGCCGCAGCGTACCCTTGTGGCACTGCCGTCGTTCCACGCGCGGTTCGCCATTACCGGATTGCCCGCTTTCGCGGGCAAGGATGCCGAGAATTAAGCGATGCTGTAAATAACAAAGCCCGCGACACGCGCGGGCATGACGGCCGAATTGATATCTTCGAAACGTGAGCATACGCCGAGAGCGGCCAGGGTGGGCCTTGCCTCACTGATGCGGCCCGAAGGGCCGCTCCCGACGTGCCGTTCGTGGAGTGCCGCTACGCCGTGGTCCGAACGGATCCGCAGCGATCATCGCGGCGATACTGGCCCGGTGGCGTCATGTCCTCTCCTCACTGTTTCATCGCGCCGGCGCGATCCGGGAGAACGCATCAAGCGTCTCTCGCCGGATCAACGCTGTCAATCCCTACCGGGTTGCGGCCGTCGCGACAGTTCGCAGCAAATGTTTTGTCGCGGGCGCGCGCTCGTCACTTCACCCGCCGCACCTTTCCCCAGCTCTTGAGCGAGGCCCAGATGCCGCGCTCGAGCCGGAAGCGATCGACCGGCGCCGACGAATGGATGGCGCGGATGCGGCACAGGCCGACGCCCGTCCACTGGAAGCCGCATTTCTCGATCACGTGGCGCGACGCCGGATTGGT
>DASXCK010000229.1:0-39181 GCA_036491235.1 Xanthobacteraceae bacterium
TTTCCCGATGATCTGACCTGGAAGGTCACCTACGATCCGACCGTGTTCGTCACCGACACGATCCACGAGGTGCAGAAAACGCTGATCGAAGCCTTCATCCTGGTCGCGATCGTGGTTTTCGTCTTCCTCGGCAGCGTGCGCGCGACCCTCATCCCGCTGGTCGCGGTGCCCGTCAGCTTGATCGGCGCGTTCATCGCGCTGAAGGCGGTGGGCTATTCTGCCAACTCGGTCTCGCTGCTTGCCGTGGTGCTGGCGATCGGCATCGTCGTCGACGATGCGATCGTCGTGGTCGAGAACGTCGAGCGCGTGATGGAGGAACATCCCGAGCTCTCGCCCGGCGAGGCGACGAAGCGGGCGATGGCCGAGATCACGGCGCCGATCATCGCGATCACGCTGGTGCTCCTGTCGGTGTTCGTGCCGCTCGCCTTCATTCCGGGCATCTCGGGCGTGCTCTTTCGCCAGTTCGCCGTCACGGTCGCGGTGTCGATGCTGCTCTCGGCCATCAACGCGCTGACGCTGTCGCCGGCGCTTGCCGGCGTCCTACTGCGGCCGCACCATAGTCCGCGCCGGGGCATCATCGGGTACCTCATGCGAGCGATCGACCGGGTGCGCGACCTCTATGGTGCCGCCGTGGCGCACATTGTGCGTTTCTCGGTGATCGGCATCGTGATGGTCGCGGCGGCGGCGGCGGGCGTCTACGGCCTGGCGCGGTTCACCCCGACCGGATTCCTGCCCGAGGACGACCAGGGTGCCCTGTTCGTCGTCATCCAGATGCCGGGCGGCGCCTCGGTCGCACGCACCGCAAGCCTGGTTCAGGAAACCGAGAAGATTCTCAAAGCGGAGGACGCGGTCGCGGACTACACCTCGGTGGTCGGCCTGAACTTCATCGACAACTATTCGGCCTCGGACGCGGCCTTCATCGTGGTGACGCTCAAGCCGTTCGCAGAACGCAAGGACCCCGCGCGCAGCGCGAAAGGCCTCATCGCCGGGCTCGGCGCCAAGTTTCGCGAGTTGCGCGGCGGGACGGTCCTTCCGCTCGCGCCGCCGCCGATCATCGGCCTGGGCATCGGCGGCGGCTTCGCCTACGTGCTCGAGGATCTGCGTGGCGGCGACCCGAAGGCGCTGGCGCAGGCGCTGCGCGGGCTGATCGTGGCCGCGAACCAGGACCCGAAGCTCACCCGGGTATTCTCCACCTTCTCGGCCACCAACCCGTCGATCTACCTCGATATCGACCGCGACAAGGTGCAGATCCTGGGTGTCCAGCTGAGCGACGTGTTCCAGGCGCTGCAGGCCTCGCTCGGTGGCTACTACGTCAACGACATCAACCTGTTCGGGCGGCGCTGGCAGGTCAACGTGCAGGCCGAGGCGAGCGACCGGGCGAGCGTCGACGACATCTACCGGATCAATGTGCGCAACAGCCGCGGCGAGATGATTCCGCTGCGCAGCCTCGCGGAGGTGCGCGTCGTCGTCGGCCCGCCGGCGCTGATCCGCTACAACAACGTGCGCGGCGTCACCGTGCAGGGCGCGCCGGCGGCGGGCGTCTCGTCCGGGCAGGCGCTGGAGGCCATGGAGGCGGTCGCCGCCAAAACGCTGCCCGCCGGCTATGCGGGCCAGTGGACCGACACGGCATTCCAGGAGAAGCGGGCCGAGGGCAAGACCACCATAATCCTCGGCTTCGCGGTGTTGTTCGCCTATCTTTTTCTGGTCGGGCTCTACGAGAGCTGGACCATCCCGGTGCCGGTGCTGCTCTCCGTCGCCATCGGCGTGCTCGGATCGTTCGCGGCGATCGCCATAGGACGGCTTACCCTCGACCTGTACGGCCAGATCGGCATGGTGGTGCTGATCGGTCTCGCGGCCAAGAACGGCATCCTCATCGTCGAGTTCGCCAAGGAGAAGCGCGAGGCCGGCATCCCATTGCGCGAGGCGGCGATCGAGGGTGCACGGCTGCGTTTCCGCCCTGTGATGATGACGTCGTTTGCGTTCATCCTCGGGCTCTATCCGCTGGTCGTCGCGACGGGGGCGTCGGAGCTCGCACGACGCAACGTCGGCACGCCGGTGTTCGGCGGCATGATACTTGCCTCGTTCATCGGCATCTTCGCGATCCCGCCGCTCTACGTCATGTTCCAGGCGATCCGCGAAAAGCTGCGCAAGGGTGCGCGGCCGCACACGACGGCGCCGCCGCTCGCACCCACGCATGACGAGCCCGCCACCGGGCTCGAGCGACAGGCGGCCGCCGAATAGGGCGCGCTATTCACGTGCGATTGCGCGCCATCGAGCGCTCGAGCACGGCGAAGATGACCGCCGTCGACCAGCCGAACAGCAACACTCCGTTCATGGCCGTGATCGGCCCGAGCAGCCGCCACCGCGGCAACGGCAAGATGTCGCCGTAGCCCAGCGTGGCGTAGTTGACGAACGCGAAATAAACCCGATCAGCCTCTTCGGGCGCGGCGCCGACGATCAGATACGCCAACGACCAGACCACGACCTCCAACGCATGCGTCGCCATCAGCACCGTCACGGTCGGTATCATGACGGCGATGAGAAACAGGGACGGGTAGGATTTGCTGCGCATGCTTGCGTACTGGGCCACCCGCACCACGATCGTCATCACGAGGGCGTGGATCGCGATGTTGACCACGCTGACGCCGCCGCCCACCATGAATTGACGCAGCATACGCTCTCTCGCTCAAGATTGCGGTGGCAGCACGTAGAGCGCCATCGCAAGAATGAGGTAAACGGTCGCGACGAGCGCTCCGATGAACCAGGCCGACCAGCCGGTGCTCGTCACCAAGGCGACCGCGATGGTCGCGATGAAGATCATCGTGACCGCACCCGACCAGATCTGCAGATCCATCGGAGTCGGACCGACGAAATAGCTGGCGAGAACGAGCACCGGGGCGACGAAGAGTGCGATCTGGGAGGCGCTTCCGAAGACGATGCTCAGACTGAGATCGAGCCTGTTCTTGCCGGCGGCGGCGAATGCCGCGACGAATTCGGCGGCGCCGCCGACCAACGGCACGATGATGAAGCCGACGAACGCCGGTGCCATCCCGAGGGCCGTTGCGGCCTGCTGGACCGACTCGACAAACACTTCGCTCACCAGCGCGACGAGCACGGTCACGCCGGCAAGTGTCGCGAATGCGAGGCCAAGGCTCCACGGCACCTTGCCTGATCCCTCGTGGTCGGCGGTGGCGAAGAACTTGCCATGGGTGTTGAGCGAGAAGACAAGGCCAAGCCCGTAGAGGCCGATGAGAACAACCGAAAGGCCGAGGCTCAGCTTCTGCAGCGCCGCCGGGCTGGCCGGGACCTTGTCGACGTCGGCGAGCACCGAGGGAACGAGCAGCGCGACGGCGGCGACGAACAGCAGGCTGCCCTGAAGGCGCGTGGTGTTCGGGTTGTAGTCCTGCACGTGATATTTGAGACCGCCGATCAGCAACGCCGCCCCGCCACCGAACAGCACGTTGGTGACGATCGCGCCGGCGATCGCGCCCTTCACGAGCGCGTATTGCCCGGCGTGCAGGGCCGCGAGCGTAATGACGAGCTCGGTCAGATTTCCCAGCGTCGCGTTGAGCAGCCCGCCGACCGTGTCGCCGGTCCGGGCGGCGACCGATTCGGTTGCTTCACTCAACAAGGCAGCCAGCGGCACGATAGCCAAGGTGGAAAGGACGAACAGCAATGTATGCGCCTGCGGGGTGACCAGCTCCGCAATCAGGACCGCCGGCACGAGCCCCAGCAGCCAGAAGAGAGGGCGGGTGCGGATCTCCCGGATGAGCGGCGTCATGATATCTCCTGCCGGTTCCTGCACCCACGGATCGGTGGCGGAAGCCGGGCGCATCTCTGCGGAACGGGGGCGCGGCTGGCGCACAGTCGCGAAGCGCGTCTTCGGCGGCTTTGATCTAGATCAAATCGTCATTGTCGGAGTCGGTCAGGCTGTCCCGGCATAAAGGGGCCGGAGAGGGGGAGTCGACCATGTCAGCGTGAGCTCGGTAGGAAGGACAACATGGCCATGCGACGATGGCTTTTCGCATCGCTCGTGCTCATCTTTCCATTCACACCGTCCGCCGCCTGGGCGCAGACGCAGCCTGCGCCTGCCAGTGCTCCTTCGGCTCCTTCCGGTCCCTCGTCACCGTCCGCTCCTTCCGCCGATCAGCTGCTCGAGCCGCAGCAGCTCGATGCGCTGGTCGCGCCGATCGCGCTCTATCCCGATGACCTGTTGTCCCTGGTGCTGATGGCCTCGACCTATCCGCTCGAGGTGGTGCAAGCCGACCGTTGGGCAGCGCAGAACAAGAGCCTCGCGGGAGATGCGCTCAAGAGCGCGGTCGACAAGCAGGAATGGGACACGAGCGTCAAATCGCTGATCGCGACGCCCAGCGTGCTAGCGATGATGAGCTCGAAGCTCGATTGGACGCAGAAGCTCGGTGACGCGGTGCTCGCGCAGCAGCCCGACGTGATGGATGCAATCCAGCGGCTGCGCGCCCGCGCCCAGGCGAACGACAAGCTCAAGACGACACCGCAGCAGGTGGTCTCGGTCGCGCAGCAGCCGAGCGGGCAGCCGATGATCTCCATTCAATCGACCTCGCCCGATACGGTCTACGTTCCCTACTACGATCCCGGGGTGGTCTATGGCAGCTGGCCGTATTCGGACTATCCGCCGTATGCCTGGGGCTATCCGGGCTACATCGGCGCCGGAGCGATCGCGGCCGGCGTCGCTTTCGGGACCGGCTACCTGGTCGGGCGCTGGGCGAACGGCAACTGGAACTGGGGCGGCGGCGTCAACTGGGGCAACCGCAACCTCATCGCCAACCGGCCGCGCGTGAATCCGCTCAACGTCAACAACATCAACACCGGCAATGTTTGGCGGCACAATCCAGCCCACCGACAAGGGGTGCGTTACAGCAATGCCAATGTTCAGCAGCGCTTCGGCCACAATCAGCGCGCCGGGGCCGAGCAGCGCATGGACTTCCGCGGCCGCAACGGCCAGCAGGTGCTCAACGCCGGCGCCGGCGCCGTCGGCGGCGCGCTGGCCAACCGGGCAGCCCAGCGTCCGGGGCAGCAGCCGGCCAATCGCGCGGCCAATGCGGCCAACAATCGCCAATGCGCCAATACCCGCCAGGGCGCCGAGAAGCGCGCTGCGGCCAATCGACCGGCGCAGACGAGCCGCGGCAACACGGCGGCGCGGAATAATGCGTCTCGCAACAACACGGCGCGGAACAATGCGCGGAGCAATGTCAGCCGCAGCAATGCGATGAACGTCCAGCGCGGCAACGTCGCGCGCGCAAGCGCGGCACGCGGGCATGCGAGCTTCGGCGGGGCGCGGGCTTCGGTCGGCATAGGCGGCGGCGGCTTCCGTGGCGGCGGTGGTGGCGGTCGCGGCGGCGGTGGCCGGCGCTCCGATATCGCGCTCAAGCACGACGTGATCCCGCTCGGCCGTCTCGCCAACGGGCTCGGCTTCTATCGCTTCACCTACAATGGCGAGAACACCCCCTATGTCGGCGTGATCGCGCAAGAGGTTCAGGCCGTGAGGCCGGACGCGGTCGCTCGCGGCAGCGACGGCTACCTGCGCGTCTTTTACGACAAGCTCGGCCTGCGCTTCGAGACCTACGACGCATGGGCCGCGGCAGGTGCGCATATCCCGTCGGTCCGAGCCCATTGAGGGAGGCAGCCATGCTCAGGTCGCTTTCGTTCGCCGGACTGCTCGTCACGGTCTTCGCGACGGCCGCAGGTGCGCAGCAATCCTTCAAGGGCGCCGATGAGGCGGCGACGGCACTCGCAACCGCCGCCAAGACGGGCGATCGCGCCGCGATCCTGGCGGTGCTGGGACGCGATGCCGACGATATCGTCACCTCCGGTGACGAGGTCGCCGACAAGGCGATCCGCGAGCAATTCATCCAGGCGTATGACCAAAAGCATCAGATCGACAAGCAGGGCGACGGCCTGGCGCTGCTCGTGATCGGCAACGACGACTTTCCGTTTCCGATCCCGATCGTGCGCCGAAATGATGCATGGCAATTCGACACCTCGGCCGGACGGCAGGAGATTCTCTATCGGCGGGTGGGCGCGAACGAGCTCGATGCCATCCAGGTCTGTCTCGCCTATGTCGACGCGCAGGACGAATATGCCGACAAGGACCGCGGCGCCGGCGCCGGCGTCTACGCGCAGCGGGTGATCAGCCAGCCCGGCCAGAAAGACGGTCTCTATTGGCCGACCTCGGTCGGCGAAGACCAGAGCCCGATGGGGGACCTCGCCGCGGCGGCGACCGCCCAGGGTTATCGGGTCGGCAGCGGCCACGCCCCGTTCCACGGCTACTACTACAAGATACTGACCCGCCAAGGCCCGAACGCGCCGGGCGGCGCGCTCGACTACGTCGTGAAGGGCAAGATGATCGGCGGGTTCGCGCTCGTCGCTTTTCCGGCGGAGTACGGCAATTCCGGTGTGATGACCTTCATGGTCAGCCACGACGGGACGATCTTCCAGAAGGATCTCGGTCCGCAGACCGGCGAGCGCGCCGAGCAGATCGCGACGTTCGATCCGGACAGCTCGTGGACCCGGGTCGAAGGGGACGCGCTTCGCGTAAATCGATGATTGGCAGCCGCGTGTATAGGAAAGAGGAGACAGCAAGATGAGTGAGCTCGTTGTGATCGGCTTCTCCACCGAGGCGAAGGCCGAAGAAGTGCGGCAAAAGCTGCTCGCGATGCACAAGGAATACCTGCTCGAGGTCGGCGACGCCGTTGTCGCGGTGAAGGATGCCAAGGGCCGCATCAAGCTCAACCAGCTCCTCAACACGACGGCCGTCGGTGCGACGTCCGGCGCGTTCTGGGGCACGTTGATCGGGCTCATATTCCTCATGCCGCTCGCCGGCGCGATGATCGGCGGCGCGTCCGGCGCCATCGGCGGTGCCCTCGCGGATGTCGGCATCAACGATAAGTGGATGAAGGAAACGGCGGCCGCGATCCAGCCCGGCGGCGCGGCGCTGTTCGTGCTCGTGCGCCGAGCCACCGCCGACAAGGTGCTGGAAGGTCTGCGAGGCTATGGCGGCACCGTCATGAAGACCTCGCTCGACCATACCAAGGAAGCGGCATTGCAAGCAGCGCTCAACGGTGTCCGCGCCGTCGTCCCCCCAGCAGCGAGCGCGGCCTCGGCCGCGTGAACCAACGCGGAGCTGCCGCCGTGATGCAGAGCACGGCGCAGCTCCCGATCACGCGGCGAGCATGGGAGCGTCCGGCCCGATACCCCGCGGGCCGGACGCTCTCCCTTACCAGCGACGCCAGCCTTGATAGGCCCAGGATCCGCCGCCGCCCCAATAGCGGCGCCCGTAATAGCCGCTAAAGAACGGCCGACTGCCGTAGGCATAATAAGGGTAGGAATAATACGAATAGGGATCGGAGTCGTAATACGCGTAGGGATAATAGCCGCCGTATCCGTATCCGTAGCTGCCTAGAGCAACACCTGCCGCAAAGCCGCCCAGTCCCCATCCCCAGCGGCGATACCCCCATCCGCGACCACCCCATCCGCCGCCGTAACCCCAACCGGCGCGCCCCCAGCCGCCGCGACCCCATCCGCCGCGACCCCAGCCACCGCCACCCCATCCGCCCCAGCGCGCCTGCACGACGTCGGTGGGCGCGGCCGTCTTCAATGTGGCGAGCGATGTCGGCAATACGCCGGCGAGCGCCGGCGTCGCGGCCAGCGGGAGTGCGGCGAGTGGTGCGACGAGCAATGCGGCAAGGGGAATCGACGAGTTTCGTCTGAGGGCTGTCATGTGCGGGCTCCTGTCGATAGGGCGAACCTCCACCGCATTCATGGTCAACCATGCGTGAAGGAGAGATTTTGATGCAGATCAATTGAAAGGCGGTTCGGCGACATAACGATGCCGGGCAGCCGTCGCGCGCATGGGTAACTATCCGGGCCGGCCGTGGATCGACCGGCTGCAGGAGGGCGCGATCCACTCGACGGACGGCATGACGATCCAATTCGACCGCGGCGCAATCCGGCAGCGGGCCATCGAGATCCCGCCCCCGCCGGTGCGGCAGAGGTAAGCCGGCGAGCTCAAGCGTGATGACTCTTCGTCGAAGCGTCATCACGCTTCGCAGGATCATGCCTATGGTTTCGGCGCGAGAACGGCCTCGACCGCCTGCATGACGGTGACGTCCGGCTTGAGCATGCAGTACTGCTTGATCTTTTGGGCATTCGCGGAGAGCTGCTGCGTATCCACGAGCGTGTTGGTCCGCTTGGCGTGGTAATAGCCGCTCAGCCACAACGCGATGTTCTGAGAATCGGTGATCTTCTCGAGGATGAGCTGATTGCAGGTGATCTTCGCCATGTCGATTGTCACCTGCGCGTTCGCGTTTGTTGCGAAGGCCAGGGCCGCGATGGCGGCGGCAAATGCCGGATCGAGCCGCGTCATGGTTCAACTCCAGGTCAGCGTGACGCCGATGTCCCCCGGGATACCGTTGGTAAAGTCGACGACCTGGTATTTGATCCTGTAGCCGCGTGGCCGCAGATACTTGGCCCAGAAGTCGTAGAGCTCCTTCGGCAAGCCGACCAGGGTCGTTTCCCACCCGGGCTCGGTTTGATTGATGGCTCGTCCGCGATCGGTGAAGAGCTGGTTGGGAAAACGACCGACGGTGACCTCGGTGAGGCCATTGGCCGCGGCTCGTTGGATGATGGCGGCGGCGCGCGTCATGCGCTCCTCGTCGGAGACGCCGGAAGGCTTCGACAGCTGATCGAGCAATGCCCGCTTCTCGGCCTCCTCGGCGCTGCGGTGTCGCGACGAAGCAGCCGCCTTTTCGGCCTCGGCGAGGGCGAGCTGTCGCTGCAGATCCTTTGCAGTCGGAATCACGTCGTCGAGGGTCATCATGGGCGACTCCTTCGCGGTACGGATCGCTTGATCGACGCGATCCTTCACGTGCGGCGACAATCAATGTTTCGAGCGCGGCCGTGTTGATCTCGCGCAAATTTAATCATTTTAGTGAAGCGCGCCGCCGGAGCGGCACTCCCATGTGGCGGGAAACACGTGGTCTTTTTTGCGCCAGATCAAATTTGCGTTCACGCGATGCATTAACAGGGAAAGGCGGGGAAAGGAGCGCGCCCCATGGCACGTGGTCCAAGCGACCGGCAGCCCTGTGATCTCGCGTGCATGCTCGGCCCGTTTCAATCGGCGTTCGACTATGGGCGCGACGCAGCCGAACGCACCGTGCTTTTCTGGGACGTCATGCGCCGGCGCGGAAATCAATACCGCGAGCACCTGGCAAAAGCCGCGCCGCACGTGCTCGAATTCGCGGGCGAGCTGATCTTCGACGGGCGCAAGCTCAATCGCCCGGTCAATTATGGCCTGGTGCGGATCGATCCGCCGGAAGGGATCAAGATCGTCCCCACCAGGCGCCCGTTCGTCGTGATCGATCCCCGCGCGGGCCATGGACCGGGCATCGGGGGCTTCAAGGCCGACAGCGAGATCGGCGTCGTGCTTCGCGCCGGCCATCCTTGCTATTTCATCGGCTTCCTGCCGGATCCGATCCCAGGGCAGACCATCGAGGACATCGCGCGCGCGCAGGCGCGCTTTCTCGAGCGGGTGAACGAGCTGCATCCCGACGCCGAGGGCAAGCCCAGCGTGGTCGGCAACTGCCAGGCAGGCTGGGCCGTGATGATCCTCGCGGCAATCCGCCCCAAGCTGCTCGGTCCGATCATCGTCGCGGGCTCGCCCCTGTCCTACTGGGCCGGCACGCACGGGACGAACCCCATGCGCTACACTGGCGGCCTCACGGGCGGCAGTTGGGCGGCGGCGCTCATGAGCGATCTCGGAGGCGGCGTCTTCGACGGTGCCTGGCTGGTGCAGAACTTCGAGAATCTCAATCCATCCAACACGCTGTGGACGAAGCAGTACAATCTCTACGCAAAGATCGATAGCGAGGCGCCACGCTACCTCGCGTTCGAGCGGTGGTGGGGCGGACACGTCACCCTCAACGCGGAGGAAATCCAGTTCATCGTCGACGAGCTTTTCGTCGGCAACAATCTCGCGGCGGGCCGGATCAAGCTGTCCGACGGCACTGCGATCGATCTGCGCAACATCGCGTCCCCGATCGTGGTCTTCTGCTCGAAGGGCGACAACATCACGCCGCCCCAGCAGGCGCTCGGCTGGATTCTCGATCTTTACGACGACGTCGACGAAATTCGCCGGCACGGGCAGACGATCGTCTACACCGTCCACGAGTCGGTCGGTCACCTCGGCATCTTCGTTTCCGGCGGCGTCGCTCGCAAGGAGCACGGCGAATTCTCGAGCAACATCGATCTCATCGACCTCCTGCCTCCCGGCCTCTACGAGGCGGTCTTCGAAGCGAAAAGCGAGCAGGCCGCAAATCCCGAACTGGCGGGCGGGGATTGGATCATGCGCTGCGAGGCACGCACGCTCGACGACATCCGCGCGCTCGGCGGCAACGATATCGCGGATGATCGCCGCTTCGCGGCCGCGGCACGGGTCTCGGAGATCAATCTCGCGCTGTACCGCTCGTTCGTGCAGCCGATCGTGCGCGCCATGAATCCACCGGCCGCTGGGGAGCTGATGCGGGAGCTGCATCCCCTGCGCCTGCAATATAAGGTCTTCTCCGGCGCCAATCCGCTGATGGCGCCTGTCGAGGCCATGGCGCAGCAGGTACGTGCTGCCCGCGAGCCGGCGAGCGACGACAATCCGTTGCTGCAGATGCAGACGGCGATGTCAGAGCACATGGTCTCGGCCCTCGATGCCTGGCGCGACCTGCGCGACGGGGCGGCCGAATGGCTCTTCCTGTCGTTCTACGGATCACCGCTGGTCCAAGCAGCCGTGGGCGTCGATCCCGCCGGAACCCAACCGCCTCGCCGAGCCGGCAAGAGCACGCTGCATCACGGGCTCGTCGAGGCGCGCATCCGCGAGCTGCGGTCCGAGATCGCCGCGGGGGGCCTGCGCGAAGGATTCGTGCGCGCCACGCTGTATGCGGGGGTGCCGCGCGCGGCGCTGGACGAACGCGGGGTCGAGGCGATGCGCCGGCTTCGCGGCGTCGATTACGGCGGACGGGCGCTGACGCTCGGCGAGTTCAAGGCGATGGTGCGCAAGCAGTTCTTCCTCCTGCTCATCGACGAGGAGGCCGCGATCGCGGCGTTGCCGAAGCTGCTGCCAACCGCCCCCGAGGCGCGGCGAACAGCGTTCCGACGTCTGCGGCAGGTGCTGAGCGCGCGCGGGGACATCACCGGCGAAGTCGCGACGCGGCTCCAGCGGATCGCCGGCTACTTCGGCATCGATCCGGCCGGCGCCTCGCACGATTGGCCCCGGCCGTCGGCAAAGGCCGTGAGGATGGAAGGAATGAAGGCGTCCTGATTGGACGAAGGAATTCTTCGATGAAGGCACCTTCCGCGTCGGCACATCTGCAGGTATCGCACGGGAAATACGACCGGCTGATCGCGCGGGCGCGGCAACTGTCGCCGGCGGCGACCGTCGTCGTACATCCATGTGACGAGTCTTCGCTGCGCGGCGCGGCGGAAGCCGCCGGGTTCGGCATGATCGACCCGATCCTGGTGGGCCCGGCCGAAAAGATCGCGGCGGTGGCGGCCGCGCACGAGATCGATATCGGCCGGTTCGAGGTGGTCGACGTACCGGGGAGCGAGGAGGCCGCCGCCCGCGGCGTCGCGCTCGTTCGCGAAGGTCGTGGCGAGTTGCTGATGAAGGGCAGCCTGCACACCGACGAGCTGATGCGCGCCGTCGCGGCATCCGGGACCGGCCTGCGCACCGCGCGCCGGATCAGCCACGTGTTCGTCATGGATGCGCCGACCTATGCGCAGACGTTGTTCATCACCGATGCGGCGATCAACATCTTTCCCGACCTCAACGCCAAGCGCGACATCATCCAGAACGCGATCGACCTGTGGACGCAGGTGGGCCTCGGCACGCCGCGCGTCGCGATTCTGTCGGCGGTCGAGACCGTGACGGACAAGATTCCGTCGACCATCGAGGCGGCGGCCCTGTGCAAGATGGCCGATCGCGGCCAGATCACCGGCGGCGTGCTCGATGGCCCGCTCGCCTTCGACAATGCGATCGATCCAGAGGCCGCCAGGATCAAGGGCATCAAGTCCGAGGTGGCGGGCCGTGCGCAGATACTGGTCGTGCCCGACCTCGAGGCCGGCAACATGCTCGCCAAGAACCTGACTTTCCTGGCCAAGGCCGACGCCGCCGGGATCGTGCTCGGCGCGCGCGTTCCGGTGATCCTCACGTCACGCGCCGATTCGGTGCGCGCCCGTATGGCGTCCTGCGCCGTCGCGGTGCTCCATGCCGATGCGCGCCGCCGCGTCGCGGCACTGCCCGCCGCGTGATCGCCGTGGATACGATCCTCGTCGTCAATGCGGGTTCGTCGAGCGTCAAATTCCAACTGTTCGGAATCGGGCCGCTGCGCGAGCTCAAGCGTCAAATCAAAGGTCAGGTGGGCGGCATCGGCACCACGCCGCGCCTGCGCGCAGAGGATGCCGGCGGCAAGCCCCTGATCGACGAGATCTACCAATGTGCGCACGTGCCGGATGTGCCGGCCGCCCTGGACCAGGCGGGTGCCTGGTTGCGCGACACGCAGAAGCTCTCTCCTGTCGCGATCGGTCACCGCGTCGTCCATGGCGGGCCCGACTATTCCGGTCCGATCCTGATCGACGATACGGTGCTGGCCAAGCTGGCGCGGTACGAGCCGCTCGCGCCGCTGCATCAACCGAACAACCTGGCGCCGATCCGGTCGATCCGCGCCCGGTTTCGCGGCCTGCCGCAGGTCGCATGCTTCGACACCGCCTTCCATCGTGGCCACAGCCCGATTGCCGATCATTATGCGATTCCGGAGGAGCTCTATGCGGAAGGCGTCCGCCGCTACGGATTCCACGGCCTGTCCTACGAGTTCGTGGCGGGCCGCCTGCCGGCGGTCGCCCCCGACATCGCCGGCGGTCGCGTCATCGTTGCGCATCTCGGCAGCGGGGCGTCCATGTGTGCGTTGCGTGCCGGACGCAGCATCGCGAGCACCATGGGATTCACGGCGCTCGACGGCCTGCCGATGGGAACGCGTCCGGGCCAGATCGATCCGGGCGTGGTCCTCTATTTGCTCCAGCGCAAGCGCATGAGCAGCTCGGCAGTGCAAAAGCTGCTCTACACGGGTTGTGGCCTCAAGGGCCTCTCGGGCCTCAGCAACGACGTGCGCGAGCTCGAGGCGAGTTGGGATCCGCGGGCTGCCTTCGCGTTGGACTACTTTTCCCATCAAGTCGGGTTGAACGCCGCGATGCTCGCGGCCGCGCTCGGCGGAATTGATGGTTTCGTCTTCACGGCCGGCATCGGCGAGCATTCCGCCTCGATGCGCACGCGTATCGCGCGGCATCTCGAATGGCTCGGCGTGGAGCTGGATACCGCAGCCAATGCGGCGCCGCCCGGCCGGATCTCGGCCGCGGGAAGCCGTGTCGCGGTGTACGTGGTGCCCACCGACGAGGAGCTGATGATCGCCCGCCACACGTTGGATCTGCTGGCGGCCCGCCTCGGCAAAGAATTCGAGACAACGAGGATCGCATGACGATCGAACGTGTGCGGCCGAGCCTCGAAGGCCGCAAAGCGCTGGTGATCGGGATCGCCAATGAGCAGTCGATCGCCTGGGGTTGCGCAAAGTGGCTGCGCGCCCTCGGGGCCGAGATCGCCGTCACCTATCTGAACGAGAAGGCGAAGCGCTTCGTCGCGCCGCTCGCCGAGGAGCTGGAGGCGAAGATCTTCGTGCCGCTGAACGTCAACGAGCCCGGCCAGACGGAGGCGGTGTTCGACCGCATCGCCGCCGAATGGGGGCGGCTCGATACGCTCGTCCATTCCATCGCCTTCTCACCCAAGGAGGCCCTGTGCGGCCGCGTCGTCGACGTCGCGCGCGACGGTTTCGCGACCACAATGGACGTGTCGTGCTGGTCGTTCATCCGCATGGCGCATCTCGCCGAGCCGCTGATGCGCCACGGCGGCACGATCTTCACCATGACGTATTACGGCAGCCAAATGGTGGTGGAGAACTACAATATCATGGGTGTGGCCAAGGCGGCGCTCGAAAGCGCGGTGCGCTACGTCGCGGCCGAGCTAGGGCCGACGGGGATTCGCGTGCACGCCGTCTCGCCGGGGCCGCTCGCGACGCGGGCGGCGTCGGGAATCCCCGAGTTCGACGAACTCCTCGGCAAAGCGCAAGCGAAGGCGCCGGCGCGGTCGCTGGTGAACGTCGACGACGTCGGCGCTGCCACCGCCTTCCTGGCGCTCGACGCGGCGCGGCTGATCACCGGCGAGACGCTCTACGTCGACGGCGGGTATCACATCATCGATTAGAGATGAGGCGCGCCGTAACGGCGAGGGCTGGCCGGTGGAAACGTTCTTGCTGGTGCTCGCGGCACTTTTCCCGGTGGTCAATCCGCCGGGCTCGAGCCTGATATTTCTCGGAATGACACAGGGCGCCTCGGGCGGGACAAGGCGTTTCCTGGCACGGCGCGTCGCCGTGAACGCCTTTTTCATCATGGCGGTGTCCTTGCTCGCCGGCGGCCTCATCCTGAAAATCTATGGCATATCGGTGCCGGTCCTGCGCGTTGCCGGAGGTCTGCTCGTGGCCGCGACCGGGTGGAAGCTGTTGAACGAAGGGAGCCATAAGGTCGTGGATGATATTTCGCCGCGCGAACACAAGACCGACTTCAGCGACCTGACGTTCTACCCGATGACGCTCCCGCTCACGACGGGCCCCGGCACCATCGCGGTCATGATAAGCCTCGGGTTTTCGCAGCCCGCGCAACAGGACAATATCGCCTTCTTCGTCGGCGCTCTATTTGCGACGATCGTCGTTGCGCTCACGATCTACATCTGCTTCGCATATTCGCATCTGGTCTCGCGCCTGGTCGGATCCGTAGGCACGGACATTCTCGTACGACTGACCGCATTCATCCTGTTCTGCCTCGGTCTGCAGATCGTCTGGAACGGCGCGAGCGAATTGCTGGGCACGGTCGCGGCGCGGGCAGCACCGTAAGCGCTTGCACAAAGGCCTGAAGCGCTTCAGCTGCCGATGATCACGACGATGATGGTGCCCCAAGTCGTCATCAGAATGTTCGCCATCGGGTACGCCGGCGTATAGCCGAGCACCGGCACCGGGCTTCCCGAGCGCTCCTGGAGCGCCGCCATGGCGGCCGTCACGGTCTGCGACCCGCTGAGACCGCCGAGCAGAAGGATCGGGTTCATCCGCAGCACGAAATGCCCGAAGAGCATGCCGACGATCTGCGGCAGCATGGTCACCACCATGCCGCCGAGGAGCAGCCCGATGCCAGCCTCGCGGATCGCCGAGAGGAAGACCGGGCCCGCGTGAATGCCTGTGAGTCCGACGAAGGCGGCGAGTCCGAGCGACGTCATGAGTGTGACGGCGCCGTCGGGAATGCGGCCGAAGAGCGGGTACCGCGTGCGCAGGTTGCCGACCAAGAGTCCGGCGAGCAGCGTACCGACGCTCGTGCTCAGCGAGATCCGCACGCTGCCGACCGAGAAGGTGGCGAGCACGCCGACGAGGCCGCCGAAAAAGATGCCGAGGCCGAGGACGACGAAATCGATGCTCGTGCTCGGCGCAACCCGGGCGCCGATCTGCTCGATCGCGCGCTCGACGGCCGGCTCGGGACCGACGATGCGGAGCAAATCCCCGCGCTGCAAGATGACGCCGGCGGCGACCGGGATGTCCTGGCCGCCACGGCTCATCGATCGCAAGTAGAGGCCGCGCGCCCAATACAGTGGCGACACGTCCGCGATCGTCATGCCGGCGAGCTTCGGCTTCATCAGAAGGACATCAGCGGCCGCGACCGGAACATCGAGGAGCTCCTTGTCTTCGATCTCTGCGGCGCGGGATCCGATTGTCTCGACGATGATCTGGCGTGGCGCCGAGAGGGCGATGACGTCGCCGGCCGCGAGCGTCATCCCCGGCGTCGCTTCGAGGATGCGGCCGCCGCGGCGCAGGCGGTGGATGAAGAGCCGGTGCTCGCGGATGCGCGCCTCGGCGGCCGCAATCGTCGAGCCGACGAGCGAGGATCCTTGCGGCAGCTCGTAGGCGCGCAGCTCGAATTTTCGCCAGGCGGATGCCAGGCCGGGCTTGTCGCGGATCATCCCCAACGCCTGCTCGAGCTTGAGGGCCTCGGCCTTAAGATCGATCCTCAGAAGGAGCGGGGCAACGACTGTCAGGAAGATGATCACGCCCGCATAGCCGAAGATGTAACAGACCGCATCGGCGACCGCGACGTGGGCGACGTATGTCGCGCGTGCAGCCTCGGGCAAGGGCAGGTTATTGATCGCATCGGTCGCGGTGCCCATGGCGGCGCTCTGGCTGAGGGCACCCGACAGGAGACCCCCCGCAAAGCCCGGATCGAGTCCCAATCCTTTGGCGACGACAACGGCGGCGAGGAGCCCGGTGACGCCTACGACCAGCGCCAGCAGGAGCGGCTTCACCCCGCCTTGGCGCAAGGCCTGCATGAACTGCGGGCCGACCGAATAGCCGATGCCGAACAGAAACAGCAGGAAAAGGAAGGATTTGGTCATGGCGGCGACGGGCACGGGCGCGAATTGGCCCATCAACAGGCCTGCGAACAGCGATCCCGTGGCCGGGCCGAGGCAAATCGGACCGAGCTTGAAGCTGCCGATCCAATAGCCGCCGGCGATCACCAGGAAGAGCGCAAGCTCCGGATAGCGAACGAAGAACTGTTCCAGCCATGCCAACATGGCGACCTGCCTGCTGAATGCCCCGGATTGCCGGTATCCGAGCACGCGAGCTCGCGGCCCGCGGGATCCACGGTCATTGCGACAAGCGCCGACGGAGCCGTGTCGTCGCTGGTACTTGCATTGACGATCATACCTGCCCGCCAAGGGCGGATTTGATTAAGGTCAAAAGTGGACAGGGGGCGTGAGGAAGCTGACCGCGGGTGTGCGGCGTTCTTGGCGATGGCGCGACATGACGGCGCTCAGGCGGTCGAGATGAAGAGCGCGACCCGCTCGCGTTCGAGCTGATTGATGATCCGGCGATGATGTGCGACCGCCTCGCTCAGCAGATCGCGGATCGAGATGACGGCGATCGGAATGCCGTCGTCCAGCACCGGCAGATGGCGTATCGCGTGCCGGTGCATCAGCCGCAGGCAGTCCGCGTATGTTTGCGTCAGATCGGCGGCGATGACCTTGCGGGCCATGATTTCGGCCACTGGGGTCGCATCGGGCGCCTTTTGCGTGAGCAGCACCAGCCGCATGCAATCGCGTTCCGACACCACGCCGACCATTTCGTCATGATCGAGCACGACCAGAAAGCCGATGTTCTTCTTGGTCATCAACCGGCATGCCGCGAGGACGCTGTCGGCCGGACCGACCGCCCATACGGTGCCGATTCGTGGTGCGATCACCCGCCGCAAGGGGCGAAGCGGAAGTATTTCTTCCGGGCGTCGGATGGGAGGATCCATGGCGAGACCGCGGTTGGATCGATTCTGCGCGGGCGGGCCGCGCTGCATCTCGATGCTGGTGGTTTATGTCGCGCGCTCGTGCGCGGCTTTTGACCTGGATCAATTCGTCGCTGCAGCGGGGCGGTTGACGCGTTCCTGCGTGACCATGGCCCCTTCGCCCGCGCTGATCTCGTTGCCGTGGGTCACAGGGCCATTTCCTCGACCGTCGCGCCTGATGGAGACGCTCCTCGGCGTCGTGGTGGCATGGGCGATCAGCCATGTCCCGAAGCTCATAAGGCTCGGAGCTCGAACAGCCGGAACCCTGAGACGGGCCCCGCACGCCGATTCGCAAATCGTGTTCGACCTCCCGGTGTCTGCGTGGTCGTGAGCCGCGCGACGGTTGCGTCCAGGACAGTCGCCGCGATAAGCGCCGTGGTCGCGTCGCCAATGGTGAACTCGCGGGTCCCGATGCGGCCGATCACGACGCCGATTCAGGGAAAAGAAGATCGCAACCTCCGGGCGATTCTTCCGAGAGGCTGCGATCAGGTGCGTGGGCGATCAGCCCACGTCGGAGGAGACTCTGAATCGGGCCATCACATCAGCATGACGATGACCATGCCCCAGATCGTCAGCAGCGTATTGCCGACCGCGTACGTCACCGTGTAGCCGAGCCCGGGGATCGGGCTCTTGGCGATGTCGTTGATCATGCCGAGCGAGGCGGTGGTCGTGCGGGCGCCCGATACGCAGCCGAGCAGGATGGCGTCATCGAAGCGGAAAACGTATTTGCCGAGATACATGGCGAGGATCAGCGGCACGGTCGTGATCACGATGCCCCACAGGAAGAGGCCGAAGCCCAGTTTCTGCAGACCGGCGACGAAGCCCGGGCCCGACGAGATGCCGACGATCGCGATGAAGACGTTGAGGCCGACCGAGTTCATGAACCACACGGTGGGCGAGGGGATGCGGCCGAAGGTCGGGCGCACCGAGCGTAGCCAGCCGAAGAACAGGCCGGAGATCAGTGCGCCGCCGGAGGTGGAGAGCGTCAGCGGCACGCCGCCGACTTTCCAGACGAAGGCGCCGATCAGCGCGCCGACCGCGATGGCGGCACCGATGAAGGCGACGTCAGCGACGTCGGTCGCGCGATCCGGGCGGCCCAGCCGTTTGGTCGCGAACGCCAGGTCCTGCGAGCGCCCGACCAGCGTGACGATGTCGCCGCGGTTGAGCTTCGTCTGCGGCAGGATCGGGATGTCGGTCGCGATCGCGCCGCGCGTGATCTTGCGCAGGAACAGGCCGCGCGACCATGGCGATTCGGCGAGCTCGGCCAGGGTCTTGCCATCGACCTCCTTGCTGGTCACGTAAACGTCGAGGCCCTCGGCCGGTACCGCGAGCAGCTCGCGGTCGTCGACCTCCTCCGCCGCGGCGCCGATCAGGTTGACCAGCACGTCGCGCCGGCCCGCGATCGCGACGACGTCGCCGCCGTTGATCACGGTGTCGGCCGTGGCTTCGATGATCTTGTCGCCGCGCCGGATGCGCTGAATGAATACGCGATGCTCCGGCAGCAGGGATTCGGCCTGCTGCGCCGTCTTGCCGACGATCTCGCCGTCGTCGCGCACGCGGAAGGCGCGGAATGCGAACTGGTACCAGGCAGTGCCGGCGCCGCCGACTTCCTTCTTGCCGCCGAACTTCTCCTCATAGCGCTTGCACGCGGTCGGGAGATCGATGCGCAGCAGCACCGGCCCGAGCAGCGCGATGACGATCGCCGAGCCCAGCGTGCCGAAGATATAAGTGACCGCATAAGCCACCGGCATCCCGTCGAGCAGATTCTTGGTCTCCTGCGCCGGGAGGCCGAGGCGGTTGATCGCATCGGTCGCGAGGCCCATCGACGCCGAGATCGTTTGCGAACCGGCATAGAGCCCCGCCGCGGTGCCGACGTCGTAGCCGGCGATCTTCGCGCCGATGACGCCAGCGGCCAGGCAGAACACGCAGACGATCGCAGCGAATATCGCCTGCGGCACGCCGTCCTTCGCGATCCCGCGGACGAACTGCGGGCCGACGCCGTAGCCGATCGCGAAGAGGAACATCAGGAAGAAGAACGGCTTCAGCGGCCCCGTGATGGTGATGCCGAGCTGGCCGATGATCACCGCGGCGATCAGCGTCGCGGTGACGGCACCGAGGCCGAGCCCTTTGTAGTTGAAGGACCCGACGTAATAGCCGATCGCCAGGGAGAGCAGGATGGCGATCTCCGGATAGGTCTTCAGGGTCTGCACGAACCAGCCGATCATGGCGTCACCTCACACGATAGGAGAGCGTGCTCCGATTCCGTCGGCGAACCTTCAGTGCGCCGGCTCCTTGACGCGCGCGGCGCGGCCGTCGGATTTCGCCGTCGTTTTCGAGGCTTCGTAGGCGTCGCGGTAGCCGCGGGCGACCGCGCGCACGCCGCGCCCGATGTCGTCGTAGACGTCGTCCGGAAGGTTCGCCAACGAGATGCGCAGCGACCAGTCGGGGGCATCGAACCCGCCGCCGTTGAGCAGCACGATTCCGTGGTCTTCGGCCAAGCGGAACGCGAGGTCGAGCGGATGGACGTTCTTCTTCAGGTGCTCGACCGCTTCGTCGCCGAGATTCTTGCGTGCCCAGAACTCGAAGTCGATCAGGCCGTAATAGGCGTCGTAGTTGGGGTTCGGCGTCAGCTTGTCGGCGAGGCCGAGGCCCTCGAGGGTCGCCCAGATGCGGCGATGCACGATCTCCATGCACGCCTTCTGGTAATCCTTCTTCGTGTCCATCATCTCGGCGAGCGAGAACATGGTCATCATCACCTGCTGCGGCAGCGAGAGTCCCGCGGTGTGGTTCAGCGCCACGTCGCGGCTGTCGGCAACGATGCGGTCGATGAGTTTGAGCTTGCGCGGCTCGAGGGTGATCGGTCCGTAGCGCTTGTCGAGCGCCTTGAGCGCCGCGTCGGGCAGGTCGGCGATCTTCTTGTCGTAGATGTTGTCTTCGTGGATCGCGATCGTGCCGAGCCGCCAGCCGGTGCAGCCGAAATACTTCGAATAGGAGTAGACGCCGATCGTATTGTGCGGCAGCTCGCCGAGCAGCGAACGGAAGTCGTTGACGAAGGTGCCATAGACGTCGTCGGTCAGCAGCATCAGGTCGGGGCGCTTGGTGCGTACCAGCGTGACCAGCTTGGCGATTGTCTCCTTGCTCAGCGCGACGCCGGTCGGATTGCCCGGATTGACGACGAAGAACGCCTTGATCTTCGGGTCTTCCAGCTTCTTGATCTCGTCGTCGGTGAACTGGAAGCGGTTCTCCTGCGGCGCTTTGATGTGTACCGCCTTGAGCGCGTAGTCCTCGAGATGCGTCATCTCGAGATAAGGCGTGAAGATCGGCGTGCCGAGCGCGATCGTGTCGCCCGGCATGAGCAGGCGGTTGGCCTTGAGCGACTTGAAGATGTAGCACATGGCCGCAGTGCCACCCTCGACCGCGTAGATATCGAACTTGCCGGCCGGGTGAGGCTCGCCGCACATCGCCCACATCAGGTATTCGTGCACGATCCGCTCGTTGTGGACGAGCATGCGGTCGGGCACCGGGTAATTGTCGCCGATGATCGAGTCGACGAGCTCGTGCACGAACGCGTCTGCATCGAACGCGAACTTTTTCACCGCATACGGCACCATGGCGGCAAGGAAGGCCGCGCCCGGCATCTTTGCATGCTCGGCAAGCCACGCCTCGAGCCGGCCCGCGATGCCCTTGGCCTGCGGCATGCCGCCGACGCCAGAGGGGTGCGACATCACCCGCGTGCTCTCGGTGAGCGCGAACTGCCCGAGAAGGAAGAAGCCTTCGCGCGGCGTGGTGGCGATCCAGTTTGGGTTGCCGCGGCCGGCATTGAGGAACGCGGTCTGAGTGGTCTTGGTCGTATGCTTGGCGAGATTGATCAGTTCGTCCTTGATCTCGAACGGGCTCAGTGCTTCGAATTTGCGCAGCGTCAAGATGTCGGCCATCGGATGCTCCCTGCGTGATCTTTCAGTGCGAAATCGCTGTTTGACGCGGCGCGGGACCTTTCGCGGTGTTCCCGTTCCGGGTTCGTGTCTGGGGGCGCGCTAGGCGGCCTTTGGAATTTTCCGCGACGCCGGTTTGTCGCGCGTGCGGCGCGACAACGCGTCGGGATGCACGAGCTTGAGACCCTCGCTCGCGTCGTATCCGTGGATCTCCTTGACATCGAGCTTGCGCATGAAGTCGATCGTTTCCTGCGTGATGACCTGGCCGGGGACCATGATCGGGAAGCCCGGCGGATACGGGATCACGAAGTTGGCCGACACCAGCTCCGGCCCGGCCTTGAGGCGACGGTCGATCTCGGGATCGGCGAGGCGGATGTGCTCGCAGCCGGCGGCGTCGTAGGCAGCGTAGAATGCGTCGCGAAGATCGCCCTCGTGCGTGCGCTCGCCCGCATCGGTGCGGAAAGCCTCGTGAAAGCGCGAGAAATTCGGCAGGTTCGGCACGTCGGTCATCAGGCTCTTGACCCGGGCATTGAACGTCTTGCGGGCGTTCGGCCCGCCCGTCGTCAGGCGCACCTCGATCTCGTTGCTGATCTCCATCAGCACGCGGATCAGGTGGGCGACGTCGCTGCGAGTGTTGTTGATGTTCGACTGGAGCAACACCGAGTTGCGCGAGGTCTTGTTGAGCTGGATGTTGTAGCGGCCGGCGAGCAGGCCCTTGAACTGGGTGCCGTCGAAGCCGGCCGTGCCGCACACGAGCGTCATGCGGGTAGGATCGAGACAGAACTCGTCCTCGCGCAGGCTGCGCAGCGCGTTGCCCCAGGTCATGCCCGGCGCAAGGTAGTCGACGAAACCGCTCTGCCGGTAGCTCGTCGGCACCATCTTGTCGGCGCCGAGGAAATGGAAGTACCTCGAGATCAGCGGGTGCGCCGCGACCTCCTGGCGGATCGCGAGCGCGATCTCGATGGCATTGGCGACGAGGCCATAGCCTTCGAGCTCCATCTGGCGGCGCGCCACGTCGAGGCTCGCGATCAACTGCTGGTTCGGGCTGGTGGACGCATGCGTGAACACCGCCTCCTTGAATTGCGCTTCCACGGTGTGGAACTCGACGTCCTTGACGAACAGCATCGAGCCCTGGCGCAACGCCGACATCGACTTGTGCGTCGAGTTGGTCTGGTAGACGCGCAACCGCACCTTGCGCGGGTCGGGGATGAGCCGCGTATTGAGCAGCGTCTCGTCGGACGGATTGCCGCCGAGCGCGGCACGCTGTTTCTCGTGGATCGCCACAGATGCCGGATCGCGCATCCAGGCCTCGATGTCGTTCGCGGCACCCATGGCGGTGCGCGGGCGCAGGAAGGGCGAGAAGCGCGCGAAGCCGAACCACGCCTCGTCCCATAGGAAGATGAGATCGGGTTTGATCGCGAGGCATTCCTCCATCACGCGCCGGACGTCATAGATGTGTCCGTCGAACGTGCAGTTCGTGAGGTCGACCATCTTGGCGCGGTGCAGCCGGTTCTCGGCCTTGAGGTCGAGCAGCGCCTTCTTGATCGTGCGTAGCGGTACGGCGCCGTACATCGAGTATTCCGTCATTGGAAACGCCTCGACGTAGAGCGGCTGCGCGCCGCCGAGCACGATGCCGTAGTGGTGCGACTTATGGCAGTTGCGGTCGACCAGGACGATGTCGCCGGGCGCCACCAGCGCCTGCACGGCCATCTTGTTCGAGGTCGAGGTGCCGTTGGTGACGAAGAAAGCGCGATCGGCGCCGAATGCGCGTGCCGCCTTCTCCTGCGCCTTCTTGATGTTGCCCGTCGGCTCGAGCAGGCTGTCGAGGCCGCCCGTGGTGGCGCTGCTCTCGGCGAGGAAGAGGTTGGCGCCGTAGAACTCGCCCATGTCGCGGATCCAGTCGGACTTGAAGATCGACTTGCCGCGCGCGATCGGCAGCGCGTGGAAGGTCCCGATCGGCCGCTGGGCATAATTCTTCAGGTTGTCGAAGAACGGCGTGTCGTAACGATCCTGCACGCCTTCGAGGATGGCGAGGTGCAGCTCGAGCAGCTCCTCGACCGAATAGAAGATGCGTCGGGCGACGTGTGCGGCCGGGTCGCCGGCCAGCTCCTCGACGCGGCGGTTGGACACGAGATAGACGTCGAGCTCGGGGCGCACGCGCTTGAGCACCTGTGCGAGCCGCAACGACGACGCACCGGCCTTCGCGCCGCCGTCCATGCTCTGCATGAGGTTGCGCAGCACCGGCGCATCATGACGCGAGTGGATCGCAAATCCATCGTTGATCACGACGGCCGCGATATTGGCGTTGAGCGCGCTGGCGCAGAAGGCGTCCTCGAAGCTGCCGACTACCACGGGTTCGTAGACGAACGCGTCGAGCGGCCGCCGAAGTCGGCGCCATTCGGTGCAAAGGCTCGGCCATTGCGGGGCCGGCGCGCCGGTGACGATCAGTGTCTCGAAATAGGGGCGTTGCGCTTCGCCGCGGCCGAGCGTCGGCGGCAGCACGTCAGGGAGCGTTTCCTGGTCCTCCGCCTGCGCCAGCCAGTCGCTCTCGTGGTGGCGGAACGACCGCGTGGCAAGCGAGGTGGCGATGCGGCGCGCGAGCGTCAGCGCGGCGTTTGGCTCCCCTGCGGCGGCGGTATCGCGCAGGGCCGCCATGAGGTGCGGTCCCGGATATGCGAAGAATTCCTCGATCACCGCGATGGCGGCGAGCGCCGTCTTGAAGTCGCCGGGTGTGCCATCCCCGCTTGCCCACGCGCGGGCAGTGTCCACCATCGCTCGCCACTGATCCGCCCGTGCACCCGGGCCGGCGAAGAATTGGTCGATCCTCACGCCCGCCGGTCTTGCGTCGTTGGTCATCTCAGGCCTCTCCCTGGCGGCAGGCTTACTGATCCGGCGCATCACATCGAGGTGGATCAACTCTGACCGCGAGGCTCGCACCGAACGGGCGAGACGAATTGATTTGGATCAAAAAGAAAATCGTCGGCACGGCGGCGAAGGCCGACGCCCGGAGGGCTTTTGATCCAAATCAAATGACATTCGTCCAACGCTGATAATGAGCGGCGCAGGCGGCGGGTAGCGTGTTGGGCTGCGTAGCCGTACGCCGAAAGCGTCGCGCGTCGCGACCAAAGTCGACCGGATGCCGGAGGACGCGGCGAGGCGGGTATCCACGGTCGTTGGCTGGGCTGAGCCGCATGAGGAGACGATCATGAAGATCCATACGTGTCGTGCCCTGCTGATGGCGGGGATTGCGGGCGCCGCCATCGTGGTCGCGGGCAGCGTTCCGAGCGCTGCCAATGAGACCAGGGAAGCGGCGCTCGAACGATGCTTCACCTTGGCGCGTGGTTCAGGCGATGTCGTTCCCGGCGGGGCCGGCGGCGAGAATCGCGCTGCGGTCTACAAGGATTGCATGCGAAAGGCGGGCTACAAGCCCTGAGCGTGGGTCTTCGCCCCAATCGGAGCGATAGTCGGCACGTCGGCGTGCCGACTATGGCGGTGCGCCGGCGCAGACGTGGAGAGCCGCTCGGCTCTCATGAATTGAGCTCTTTCAGCGCGACGCCGTCGCGCAGCACGATCCGATGGCAATTCGGCAGCTCGATCGCCGCTTGCTGCTCGAGGCTCGTGAGCGTGCGTGAGACGGTTTCGATGGTTAGACCCAGATAGTCTGCGATGTCCTGACGCGGCATCGGCAGATCGATGGTTTGCCCGGTCGCACGCTCGGCCATTTCGAGCACGAAGCCGGCCATGCGCTCCTGCGCAGTCTTGCTCAGCAGCACGGCATGCTCCAGCGCGCGTGCTAGCTCGCGCTCGGTCAGATTCCAGAGCTCGCGCGCAACGTCGCCGTCGCTGGCCGCGAGCGCGAGCAGGCTGCGGCGTTTGATGACCAGGAGCCGTGCGTCGGTTACGGCTTCGGCCGAGAAGCCGTGCGCTGCTCCGGCGTCCAGACCGAACAGGTCGCCAGGGAGATAGAACGCGCCGATGTTACGGCGCCCGTCGGCCAGGATTCGACAGGACCGCACGGCGCCATCGACGACGCGGTAGAAGGATTCGCTCGGCTCGCCCTGGCCGTAGACTTCCTTGTTGCGCTTGAACAGCATCGGAACGCCGATCGCCTCGATCTGGCTACGGCTCGGCGGCGGGCCGGGTATTTGTGGGAGAGCGGCGGCCGCCATCTGGTGCAAGCTTCGACGACTGGTCGAGGAATACGTCAGCATGGTGCGACCCCCAAAACTCTACTAACGCCACTAACACCGCCTTTCTACGACACCTTGTAGCGTGCCCGATAGGCAACCTAGGAGGAGAGAGCTGATCTGTCGTGGCTAGCGGACCTATACGTTGGTTTGGCCGCGTCAGACCAAGGAGAGGCAGGGGCCGACCCTTACCTAAGGTCACCCGCGTGATGGACGATCGCATGCGCCGCACCTGCGGGGAGCAGGTCGCGGCGGCCAGTCACCGCTTCGGATAGGTCGTATAGATGAAATCCTGCACGGGCGCCCTCAGGTGACACACGTGACCGTATTCGGCACCCTTCACGCTCGGCTCGAGCGCGTCGGACGCGGCGTCGTGCTCGAACTGGGCGTAGGCTCAGCGGGAGCCTTGTTCCTGAAAATCAATCGCGGATTGCGGAATCGTGCCGCCGTTCGGATATGCATACCCGTAGGCGTCATAAGCGTCATAGGAAGAACCATAAGAGCCATAAGAGGGTCGCTGGTAATATTTGGGTAATCCGCGCGAGTCCCGATCACCGGCAGATTGGTGAATCGAACGATCGTAATACGGGCCCGGCGCGCGTCCGTTCAGCTCTTGGCCATTGGCCGAGCCGAAGGTGGTCGCGATCAGCGCGACCGAGGCGGCGGTGAAAATCAGATGCGATCGGTTCATCGTCCATCTCCATTAGATTGAGGAAAGATGAGTCGGATGCGGGAAGCGGCCCGAAGCCATGTCGTACCCGTGCGCGACCCATGTCGTCGTATCGGCCCTTGGCCCGACGTCGTTGTTGACTGTAGTCGCGGCGCGGTCGATCGACTTGTCTCGATTTGCTCCAGCTTGTCCAAACTTCCGGTCATGACCGCGAAGTAAAGAGCGGGCGGCTGCCGCGGAAGGTGCGCCCGAGACCGCACGGACAGACAAAGGACAAACGGTGAGTCCAAGCCAATCCGATCTCCTCGATTTACGTGTCAGACGGAGCGGGCGCCGAATGTCCGTCCGACGCCGCGAAGGCGCGCTGATCCGCCGGTGCGATCGAAAGTGTCTCCGCAAGAAGGATGTCGCCGGAGCATGCGCGACACCACCGACCAAAAAGCCGCGCAGCCGGCTAAGCGGCGGCGAAGGTTGCCGGGACGAAAGCTGTTGCTCGCAACGCTCGGTGTCTTGATTCTGGCCGCCGGACTTTCCCTCGGTATTCCCTGGGTCCGAACGGTGCTCGGCACCGAATCGACGGATGACGCGTTCGTCAACAGCCACGTGACGTTGGTAGCTGCGCGCGTCATCGGGCAGGTTTCCAGAGTCCTGGTCGACGACGACAATCGCGTCCGCAAGGGCGAGGTGCTCGTCGAGCTCGACAGGGAGCCGTTCGCGGACGTAGTCGCGGTCAAGCGGGCGGCCGTCGTCACCGCGGAGACCGATCTGCGAACGGCGATCGCCGCGGCGCACGGCATCGAAGCGCAGGCGAGGAGCGCGCGCTGGAAATTGCAGCACGCCATGGAGGACGTCGCCAATCAGGTATCCCTGTTGCGCGCGCGGGTCGCCGCGGTCGACAAGAGCCGCGCCGAGCTGAAACTGGCCGAAGTCGATTTCGAGCGGGCCAAGCAGTTGGTGACGTCGGCGAGCACGACGCGCGCGGAATACGACCGGCGCCAAGCGGCCTTGTCGGTCGCCCGCGCGCAGCTGACGCAGTCACTGGCCGATGTGTACCAAATCCGCGTCTCCTTGGGCCTGCCGGCGCAGCCGGAGGGAGGCGATCTCGGGCAGGTACCGCCCGATCTCGACCAGACCTTCTCGTCCGTCCTGCAGGCGGAGGCGGAACTGATTCAGAGCGCGGCCCAGCTCGGCGTCGTCCACTCCTATCGGCAGACGCCCGAGCAGATGCTCGAGGAGTTCGAAAAATCGGATCCGCAGGGAGACATCGATCGCACGTTCGCGAAACTGGCCGCGCAGGCGCCTGCCGTCAAGCAGGCCGGAGCCAAGCTCGAAGCCGCCAAGCGCGATCTCACGCTGGCCGAGCTCGACCTGCGCCATTGCAATGTTGTCGCCGAGATCGACGGCGTGGTCACGCGCCGGAACGTGAATCCCGGCAACAATGTTCAGGTCGGCCAGAGCCTGATGGCCATCCGCTCGCTCGACGATGTCTGGATCGATGCCAATTTTAAGGAGACGCAGCTGCGCGACCTGCGCATCGGCCAGCCTGCCGATGTCTATGTCGACATGTACGGCGGCCGGACGGTTTTCAAGGGCCGCATCGCCGGCTTCACCATGGGAACCGGATCCACCCTGGCGTTGCTGCCGCCGCAGAACGCCACGGGCAACTTCGTCAAAGTCGTGCAGCGGTTGCCGGTTCGCATCGAGCTGCTGGACTATGATCCAAACAAAAGCCCCCTGTTCGTCGGCACCTCGGTCGTTCCTTACGTCTACATCAACCGGCCGCCGACCGGGCCCGATGCGGGCAAATTCTTGCAAGCCTACGTGCGGCAATCGCCGCGGCCGAGCGCGATCCGCACCGTGGCGGGCGCCGACAAATGACCGACGCGGCGCTTGCATCCCCGGCGTCCCGTGCCGGCGCAAATTCCTGGGTGATCGCCGCCATCGTCGTGGTGCCGACCTTCATGGAGGTGCTCGACACCACGATCGCGGTCGTCGCTCTGCGTTACATCGCGGGCGGCCTGTCGGCGACCGTCGACGACGGCGATTGGGTCATCACCAGCTACCTTGCCGCGAACGCCATCATCCTGCCGATCACCGGCTGGTTGTCGTCGCGGCTCGGCCGCCGCAATTATTTTCTACTGTCGATCGCCGTGTTCACGCTTGCCTCGGGGCTGTGCGGGATGGCCACCAGTCTCGGCCAGCTCATTCTCTTTCGCGTGCTGCAGGGTCTCGCGGGCGGCGGTCTGCAGCCGAGCAGCCAGGGTGTTCTGCTCGACGCTTTCCCGCGCGAGAAGCAAGGCGTCGCGATGACCCTGTTCGGCTTTGCCGCCCTGCTGGCGCCGATCGTCGGCCCGACCCTCGGCGGCTGGATAACGGACGACTATTCGTGGCGCTGGGTATTTTTCATCAACGTGCCGGTCGGACTCCTGGCGTTTGGGGCCTGCTACGGGCTGCTCCGGGACCCCGACTATCTGACCAAGCAGCGTGAGGAGTTGAAGCGCCAGCCGTTCAACTTCGATGCGATCGGCCTGTCGCTGCTCGTGATCGTCATGGTCTGCTGGGAAGTGATGCTGAGCAAAGGACAGGAATGGGATTGGCTGAGCGATCCATTCTGGCGCGTGCAGATCCTGGCGGTTCTGTTCGTCGGCGGGCTGATCGGGCTGATCTTCTGGGAGCTGCGCCATCCCAGCCCGGTGGTCAACTTCCGGCCCCTGCGCGAGCGAAATTTCAGCGCGTGCTGCCTGATCATCTTTTGCGCCTATGCGGCGCTTTATGCGTCCAGCACGTCGCTGCCCGGTTTGCTCCAGTCCCTTTTCGGCTACGACGCGCTCAACGCCGGCCTGGTGCTCTCGCCGGCCGGATTCTTTGCGGTCATTGCGATGCCGATCGTCGGCGTCCTGCTTGGCCGCGGGACGGATGCGCGGTGGATGATCGGCATCGGCCTGCTGCTCATGGCAGCAGGGAGTTATTGGATGTCGCAGATGAATCTCGACATCAGTCCGGGCCAGGTGATCTGGCCGCGCGTCGTGCTGGTCGCGGGGCTTTCGATCGGCTTCGCGCCCGCCAACGTCGCGGCCTACCTGTACACGCCCATGGCGCTGCGCGGCGCAGCCGTCGGCTTGCTCAGTCTGCTGCGCAACGAAGGCGGCAGCGTCGGGACGTCGATGGCGCAGACGGTGCAAGAGCGCCGCCTCCAGTTCCACAGCCTGCGCCTCGGCGAATCCCTCGACACCTTCAACGCCACGATGACGTCTTTCCTCGATCAGGCGCGCACATTATTCCTGGAGCAGACCGCCGATCCGGCGGCCGCGCAGCAGCTCGCCGGGCAGACACTGGAGAACCTGCGTCAGCAGCAAGCTGCTGCGTTGGCCTATTTCGACGTATTTTGGCTGTTGGCCGTGCTGACGCTCTTGCTTGTGCCCGTGGTGCTGTTGATGAAGCGCTCGGTGGCCGAGAAGGGCGCCCACGTCGGCGGCGAATGAGGTGGCCGGCGATCGCATCCGCGAGGATCGAACGGCACGCGCGTAAAAATCAGAGCACGAAAGTGCAAGCTGGGCGGGCGAGCCCGACATAGGTCTTCGCGCAGGTTGGTACGGGGACGAGGCCGCCAGTCAAGGCGGTGGCTGCACCTGGCTCAACTTTCATCAACTCCCATCTCGCCGTCCCGAGGTCCGGCGCGCGGACGGGAGTCGTAAAACAGGAGACCGATATGCCCCCTCTCGAATGGAAAACGACGCTGTCCATCGCATTCGTCCTCGGCCTGGTCTGTGCCGTTCCGGTCGGCCAGATCGCGCAGGCCCAGGGTTCGCGCGACCCCGCCAACACGCGCAATCTCGACGATCCGGCCAACACGCGCAACCTGAACGATCCCGACGCACGCGATCCGGCGAATTCGCGCAATCTCGACGATGCCACCAACGGGCGCGGGGGCAAGGAGGACGGCGGCCATCACCCCATCGATGACAAGGACACGAAGCGCGGCATCAAGCAGTAAGGCGTCGCCGCGGGGCGTGATGTCGTTTCCGCCAAATGTCGTCACGCTCCGATCGTCCCTGCCGGTGCATGAGAGGCTTCGATGCGACAGATCCTGACAAGCGTCGTGATGCTGGCGACCTTCGCGATAGGCGGCGCGCATGTGGGTCATGCGCAAAGTGCAGCCGAGCGGTACCCCTATTGCGCGCAGGACAGCAGCACGGGGGCGACCAATTGCTATTTCCAGTCGCGAGCGCAGTGTGGCAGCCGTTGCATCGCCAATCCTTCGTACGTCGGCGACGCGCAGCCCCAGCCTTATGCGAGGGCACACGGGCGTTTCGAGCCGCGCTAGCGCCGGCGCGAAACAGCGATGCAAAAGCACACGACGCCGCGCCATGGTCGCGGCGTCGTGTTTTCTTTGCGGCCGATGTGCGACGGCGGTCAGCGGTAATACCGATGCCGCGGCACATAGGGCGGGGGGCTCTGCGCGTAGGCGCCGGTGTGGTCGCCGCTCGCGGCCTGCCAGCTCAGCCTGTAATCGGTCGCCTGATTGGATGACTGCTGACCGGCGAGCGCGCTGGTAAGGCCGGCAAACACGCCGGCAGCGACGATGACGGAAAGAACCGCCCAGCGCCCTGGGCGCCGGACGAGGACACTCGCACCTGTTTGCATTTGTCACTCTCCATTGATGAGGCACCTGCGGAGGAGCGCCGGCGTAATTCCGCATGCGCGCCATATGAAAAGTGATCCGATTGCAAATCTTGCCCGAGCGTGCCGAGGCTTGTCCGCGATTGCGGAATTGCACGCCGCGCATCGTCGCGGCGAAAGCATCATCATTCGGCACTTACGCATCTCGCGAGCAGGATTCGATAAGCCAGGGCATTTCCTGACAAGTCCAACCGCGGCGTTGCGACTAAATTCATTTCAGCATTCGATCCGAGGATTGAGCCGTGGCCCTGAATCACGACATGGAACACGATATCTTGAGAGCCATTCCGTCTCTTCGCGGCTACGCGATTTCGCTGTGCCGGAATTGCGACCGCGCCGACGATCTGGTGCAGGAGACGCTGACGCGCGCTGTCGCCAACATTGGCGGGTTCGAGGTCGGGACGAACCTCGAGGCGTGGCTGTTCACCATCATGCGCAACAGCTTCTATAACGATTACCGGCGGTCGAAATGGGTCGAGCCGTATCCCAACGAACGATATCCCGATTCGATTGCAGTCTTGCCGGATCAAGCCGGGTGGTGCATCGCGGCGGATCTCCGGGCGGGACTCGAGACGCTGTCCTACGCGCATCGGCAAGCGCTGTTTCTCGTCGGTGCTTCCGGCATGACTTATGACGCCGCGGCCGCCGTTGCGGGATGCCGGGTCGGCACGATGAAGAGCCGCGTCAACCGGGCGCGCAGATTGTTGGCGGCGTTCATGGCGGACGAGGCCGCCGACCGCGTGCGGCGCGCATGGGCCCGACCGATCGATCGCTACGCCGCATAGCGCGGCCGTCACGGTTGAGTCTATGACGGCCAAAACCGCCGCCGGCGACATCTGGTGCCGGCGGCGACGGAAGTGCATGGCCGGATGCGACGCGTCAGGCGCGGCGGGCGCGTTGCCACGCTCCGGGGCTTTCACCGACGGCGCGTCGAAAGGCACGGGTAAAATGAGCTTGATCGGCGAAACCGACGTCGACGGCGACCTGCGCCAGCGGCGGGTCGGATGTCAGCAGCAGATCCTTGGCCTTGTCGATCCTGGCCCGCATAAGCCATTGGTGTGGTGCGAGCCCGGTCGACATCTTGAAGGCCCTGCTGAAGTACGATCGCGACAACTTCACGAGATCCGACACCGCCTGAAGCTCGACGTCGTCGGCGAGATGCGTGACGAGGTACTCGGTGACGCGGCGCAGTTGCCACGGGGCCAGTCGGCCGTTTCGCATCAATGGCGGCCGCGCACCGCTCGAGCGCGACAGCACCAGCAGAAGCGCGATCGACAGGTTGTCGGCATAGAGCCGCGAATTCGGTTCATCGCCGGCGCATTCCTCCGCGAACAGCTGCGCCAGCCGCATGATGCCCGGATCGTAGAACGTCAGGCGGGGCGTAAACGCGCTGGAAAGATCGATCGCGTTGTCGGTCATCCGCGCAAGCGCCGCGAGATCGAATCGCAGGAGCAGGTGACGCAGGAAGTGCACGTGCTCGGCGCGGCCATGCGCGTCGAGACCGGGCGGAAGAATGCTCAGCGTTTGATGAGGCCCATGCGACGGTGCCTGGTCGCACCAGTTTCGTGCCCGCACCTCGAACCGTCCACCCACCTCTTCCAGCACGATGGAAAGCCGGGCGCCGTCCGCGCCGAGCTCGACCTGGAGGTCTCTGTCACATCGCATCTCCGCGAGACTGGCGCTTATGCCGCTCCACGATTTGCGCGACTGTCGGATCGAGCTGCCACCTTGGTACTTCAGGGCGATGGGGGGCGGCAGGGTGGGACCGAGCAGGCGTGCCGGCGATGCGGGCGGCTCCGCATCACAGACCCGGTACGCGCTCGGCATGGTCAGGCTCCTTCGATTGCGACAGAGCGGATCCGTTGGCAATTCATCTTGATGTCGAGAGAGAAAGGGCATGGCTACCTCGTACGCTTTTACTGATCCCGCGCTCGCGCGCTACGACGCGCGACCCGCATCGCCGAAATGGGAAAGCCAAGGCGCGTTGCCGGACCCACGGCACGATCTCCGCTGAACCCGCCGGTATTTTGGACGTGAGCCCGCATGACGAACCTTCGGTACGGCCCATGTCAGCAGAACCGGGCTTGGCACTTTTTGCGGTAAAACAAAAAAATGCTGAACGCGGACCACGCCCGCCGGCCACGCGGGGCAGGTGAGCGAGGCGCGAAAGATGTCCGTATTGGCGAAGTGGTACGATCATGCGGGCCGATCTCGGGCCGACGTCGCAGGATGAGATCGTCGCCGCTGACGCGAATCTGAGAAGGGACTCGTGACATTGGCGCGCATCGCCGTCATGGCGCGAATCGCATGAAGACGAGATCGTGATCGCGTGTGAATTGTGCGTGGCAGGGAAAACAGGTCTTGTGTCGTTCGGTGTCGGCCGGGGCGCCATCGACGAAACGCCCGAAGCCCCAGCCGCCGGTCGCGGCGTATCGTTTCGAGTCCTTCACCATGAACTGGAGCAGCATGGCGCCGCCGGACACGAAGACCTGCTCGGGCGCCAGTGCCTTGCTGGCGTCGGGCGAAGCCACACGCGCCCAGATCAGCTCGGCCAACATCGCGCCATCCGGAAACGGCAGCGTCCCATTGCGATAGGCGTTGATCGCGATGGCGTTGCCGAGAATCGCGCGTATTCCGTTGCGCTCGCCGGAGGCCGGCGCGATCAGCTCCCATTGGCGATAATCGTCGGGGATGTTGACGCCGAAAATCGGCGAGGCCTGTGGCGCGGCACGCTGCTGGGCGATGGCAACGGCAGCAATGAGCGAAATGATCACCCCGGTTGTCGTCGCCGACAGAAGGATTCTCTTCATGGCACATATGCTCAGAGTGAGCTTGAGATCTCGCACATATGCTCGGAATGAGCTTGAGACCTCGGACGCCAATAAACAGCGTCCAGGCCGCGCGATTGCGCGCTGCTCGAACGCAGTTAGGCCGATACGCCGCCCACAGATCGGCGGCATGTTGTGGTAGAAGTATGCGAAGCGTAATCGGCCCGGTATTGTCGAATTTTATGCTTCTTTGTCGCCGTGCGTCTCGGACCGCGCGAAGTCGAAGGCCGCGAAAGGTCAAGTCGAGGCGTGAATAGGCAAGCACCGTCCCATCATTGGACGCGCCTTGTGCTGCCATGCGCCACAGGAGTAGTAGCTATGACGAATGCTCCGGGAATCGTGGGGCGAACTCCGGACGTCGTGATCGTGATGCCGGCGGCGTCCGACTGCCGAGGATGAGCCAGAAGTGCTCGAACGCGAGCACGACGGCTTGCGTCTTCGCGGACCGGGGATGCCGTAATCTTCGGCCTCATAAAAAAGGGCCGGCAGCCAACGCCGCCGGCCCAAGGAGCTTGCACAACCGCATAAGCCGGACAAGTGGGACGATGCTCGGGAGGGGGACACCGAGAGGGACCCGGCTGGTGCAAGCATTGCGACAAAGCGTAAAGCCGCACTCGTCCATCCGCTTGCCGATTCTTGCTCTGATTTGGCCAAGCCTATCGCCAAGTTGTCGACCCGCACGAGCGCCCGCATCGGGCGCCGGTTCCGTGATGCATCGATCGATTGGAAATCCGCGGCCGCGCGACCGCGGGCTCAACTCGGCGACACGAGCCTCGCCAGCGTGCCGCCGTGGCCGTCGCTCGCCGCGGTGAAGCTCGATGGCGTAAAGTTGCCGGCGAGCACGAGGCTGGCCGTGGTCGTGCCGTCGCTGACCGAGAGCACGCCGCCCCCGTTATTTGGCGTAAAGAGCAGCGAGGCGCTCGCGCCTGCCGTGATCCCGGCGAAATCGAGCTGGTCCTGCCCGGTGAAGCCGAGGACCGTGCCGGTGACGCTAGCCTGCGGACCCAGCAGGAGCATTCCGCCCGATCCTGCAAACTGAATGTCGCCGGCGTTCGCCGTGTTCAGCCCGAGTGTCGTTCCGAGATCGATGGTGATCGCCTCGCCGCCGTTCGGAAGCGGGCCGAGCACCAGGAGTTCGTTACCGGTCGCCGCGAGTGATCCGGTATCGCCGCTCGGGTCCTGGGTCGGCGCGAAGGCGATCGCCTGGACATTGTTGAGGATCAGCGATCCTGCATGCGCCGGATCGCCCGTGTTGGTGAGCGTGACGGGGCCATTCGGGTTGTCCGCGATCGTATAGTTCGACGCCGCATCCGGCATGATCGCGACGTTCCAGCCGCCCGCGCCGCCCGTGAATCTGTCGGTCGGGGCCGGGCCGTTCGCGGCGTCGCGGCCCACATAATAATATGTGTTGTCGACGCCGTTCTCGCCGCCGAACACGTCGTTGAACTGCGTGCCGGCGACATACTGGTCGGTGCCGTTCGCGAGATTGGCATCGTTGATGTGCACGCCGGTGGTGCGCAGGTCGTACACATGGGTGACGATCTGCGAGGTGCCGCCGGCATCGAGCGTCTCGTTGAACGACAAGCCGACGCGGCCGTCGCCGAAGATCTCGGTCGGCCCCGCGATGGCGGGCGTGTTGTCGGTGACCGCGCCGAGCTTGTCGCCGTTCTGGTCGAACTCGATCAGGTTGGTCGCGACATTGTCGCCGTAGACGAGGGCCGCGACGGTCTGGCCGCCGTTGTTGAAGGTCGCGACCTGGATGTTCTGCGCATTACCGTCGGCGATCTGGAAGGTGCTGTGCGACACGACCGAGTTCGACGTCGGGTCGTAGATCGCGAACTCGACCTGATCGTGCGTCCCGGCGGCATCGACCACCGTCTCGTTCCACGCGATGGCGTAGCGGTTGGTGGCGTTGCCGAGGCCGAACTGGGTGAACTGGATTTCGGTCAGCGGCCGGGTTGAGCCGGGCGCAACCTCCTGCGTGATGTGATTGGTCGCGCCCGCCGCATAGGCGTCGAGGTCGGGCGTGACCACGAAGCTCTGCCCGTCCGTGTTGCCGTCGAGCCCGAAACCGGTGAACTGGAGGAAGTCCTGGTTCGCGACGGGGTCGTGGCTGGCGAGCGCCTCGATGTAGGCGCCGCCGCCGCCACGGAACTGCCAGGCCGGCGTCGCCGTGATGGCCGACCCAGGCGCCTCGCCCTGACCCAGCAAGGTAACGATCGGCGAGGAGGCGCTCCCGTCGGCGTTGAACGCCTGGAATTGGACGTCGTACGTGCCCGCGGCGTTCAGCGTGTCCCACGCAATCGCATAGCTCGACAGGATGTTGTTCGGCGTGCGGTCGGCGGCGACCAGATTGTAGAGCGTGCCAGTGAGGCCGGTCTCGATCGGCGTTGGCGTCCCGACGCTCAGCAGACCGTTCGGGTCGAGCCCGCCGGTGATCACGTCCTGCATGATGCTGGTGTTGTCGCCCTGATCCTGCGACTCGTAGAACGTAATCGCCTCGGTCGTCGTCGGGCTCGTGTCGGCATAGACCATGGCGGCGCGGTACGGGAATTGCGCAACATCGACGGTCTGCAGCGGCTGGGCGCCCTGAGTGCTGGGCAGCATGAACGGATCGAAGGCGAGGAAGTTCTGCGTGATCTCGTCGGGCCCGTTCGGGTTGAACGGCGTCGGCGTGGCGCCGAAGGTGAACGGAATCGCGTTGGCGCCGGCCGGGCGGCCGAAGCTGCTGAACCCGGAGAAATGCGTGCCGTCCGTCGGCTGCGCCGGGAACGTGAAGCTGCCCCACAAGGTCGGCGGCTCGGGGGCCCCGGGGGCGTCCTGGACGGGCGCCGTGGCGGCACTTATCGCCGTGGCGGTGACGTTGTTGTCCGGGTCGGTCGCGGTGGCGACGACGCGGATGATCCGGCCGTCGTCGCTGCCCTGCAGGACATAGTTCGCGCTATCCGCGGCGCCTGCGATCGGATTCCACGTCGTGCCGCCGTCGGAGGAGCTCTGCCACGCGTAGTGCAGCGTCGCGTCGGCATCGTTGGCCGCGGCAAGCGCCGTGAGCGTCTGGCCCTCCTGCGGCGTGCCGGTGATCAGCACGCTGTCGGCGGCGACAAAGCCGTCGAGCTCGGCGCGGGTAAAAGTGATGCCGCCGGTGAAGATCGTGCCGGTCGGCGCCAACGTCGACGTTCCCGTGACCGTGCCCTGGTCGATGAGCTCGAATGAGCCGGTGATCGCCGTCGCACCGCCGAGGTGCGAGAGGTCGAGCTCGATCTGGTTGTTGCGGGCGAGCTGGTCGGGCGTGAGGGTCTGGCTCGCCAGGATGACGGGGGCGCCGTTCAGCGGGGCTTGCTCCAGCTCGACCACGGTGTTGCCGTTGGCGAAGCCCTGCACGAGGAGACGCACGACCTGATCGGCCTGCTGTGTCGCCGACGCGTCGGTGAGGGTGATCCCGTAGGCGCCCTTCGGCAGCGCCGTGAGGTCGAACTTGGCGCTGGCCGTGAAGGTCGCGCCGAGCTTGAGGCCGAGCGTGCTGGCCGGATTGGTGTTGGTGTTGAGACGGGCGGTGATATCGGCGGTGGTGGTGCCGGGGACGAGCGCCACGCCGCTCGACGACATGATCGCCTTGCCGCCGACGTCGGTCCAGGTGCCGCCGGTCATGATGTAATTGATGGCAGTCGGAACGCCGTTGCTCAGGATGGTTGGCGAGTCGGGCGGCGCCACCGCGAAGGTGTCGTCGTAGATCTGTGACCCGTTCTTGACGATCGAGAGCTCGTCGGCCGCAAAGCTGAACGGGATGGTGATGACCGGCGTGACGTCGGCGATCGCGACCGTCGGCGCGCTGGTCGTGCTGACGGGCTGGCCGGTGGCGACATCGGTGAAGGAGGCCTCGGCCCGGAATACCTTGCCTTCGTCCGCCTCGGTCAGCTGGTAGAACGAGCTGGTCACGCCGGCGGCGGTGCCGGTGGTGGCGCCGGTGACGTTGTCCCAGGTCAGGCCGCCGTTGCCCGAGCTCTGCCACTGATAGCTGACCACCGCATTCGCGTCGTTGATATCGGGGGTCGCGGAGGCGACGAGCTGCTGGCCTTCCTGCACGGGCGCGTTGCCGATGACGGACACCGTGAGCGCGAGGCTCGGCGCCGCCGTGACGGTCGCGGTCGCGCTGCTTGTTGCGGCGGCGGACGCGGCATTGTCTGGATCGCTCGTGGTCGCGACGACGCGAATCTCGCTGTTCACGTCGCTCGCCTGCAGCACGTAGGTGGCGCTGTCGGCCGCACCGGCGATCGCATTCCAGGTGGAGCCGCCGTCGCTCGACGATTGCCACTCATAATGAATCGTGGCGTCGGCGTCGTTCGTCGTGACGCTCGCGGTCAGCGTCGAATTTACCCGCGGGAGGCCGCTGACGAGCACGTTCGCGGGCACGAACGCATTGATCGAGGCCTGCGTCCAGTCCACCCCGTTGGTGAAGAGGGTGCCCAGTTGGTTCGCCTGGGCGAACGTTGTGGTGCTGGTGATCGTGCCGTCGTGGATGAGGTCGAACGAGCCCGTGATGGCGGTCGATCCGGCTACGTGGCTCAGGTGGAACGCGATCTGGTCGTTGCCGGTGAATTGGCCCGCCGTGAGGTTGACGTCGGCGAGGTCGTGGAAGGTGCCGTCCGCCGGGTCCGACTGCTGCAGCGTCACGGTCGGCGTCGCGCCGTTGAAGTCCTGGACCCAGAAGTTGATCACCTGGTCGGCGGCGCTGGCCGCCGTCGCGTCGGTCAAGCTGACGCCATAATGGCTGAAGCTCGGGCCGAACTGCGAGGAGGGCGGCGGCAGGGTCAGATCGAAGGCGGCGCTGACGGTGAAATTAGAATCCTGCTTGAGGCCGAGTTCGCTCGTCGGATCGCTGTTGGTGAGCAGCTGGGCATCGAACAAGGCGTTGGCGAAGGTGTTGGCGCTGTTCGGCGTCAGGACGGCCTTGCCGTCGACGTCATCCCAGCCGCCGCGCGTCAGGAAGCTGGCCAGCGTCGCGCCCCCTAGCTCGACCACCGGTGGCGACAAGGGCGGCGCCTGCGCGAACGTATTGTCGTAAATTTGCGCGCCGTTCTTGACGATCGAGAGCTCGTCCGCTGCGATCGTGAAGGCCGGCGTCAGGACCGGCGGCGGGTCGGTGACCGGGCCAGTCGCGCTGCTCGTCGCGGTGGCGGTGAGATTGCTGTCGGGATCGGTCGTGGTGGCGACGACGCGGATGATGTTGTTCTCGTCGCTCTCCTGGACGATGTAGTTCGCGCTATCCGCGGCGCCTGCGATCGGATTCCACGTCGTGCCGCCGTCGGAGGAGCTCTGCCACGCGTAGTGCAGCGTCGCGTCGGCATCGTTGGCCGCGGCAAGCGCCGTGAGCGTCTGGCCCTCCTGCGG
>DASXCK010000230.1:0-37566 GCA_036491235.1 Xanthobacteraceae bacterium
TGATCGCGCTCGCGAAATCCGAGCCGGGCGTGCTGCGCTACGCCTCGGCCGGCGTCGGCACGCTGCCGCATATCGAGGGCGAGCTTTTGAAGGCGCGCGCCGCGATCGACGTCCGCCACATCCCCTATCGTGGCGGCGGCCCGGCGCTCACCGGCCTCCTCGGCGGCGAGGTCAGCATCTTCTTCTCGGCGCTCACCCAGATGCTGCCCTATGTTCGCGACGGCCGCTTGCACGGGCTCGCGGTCACGAGCGATAAACGCAGCCCGCTTGCGCCCGAACTGCCGACCATGGAGGAAAGCGGGTTCGACGGGTTCGTCACCGCCTCGATCAACTTCATCGTCGCGCCGCCGGGCACACCACCGGCGATCCGGCGGCAGGTGAGCGACGCGGTGGCCCGCGCGCTGGCGAGCGATACGGTCAAGCAGGCTTTTGCGCGAATCGGCGCGACCGCGCGGCCGGCGACGCCCGAAGCGCTCGCGGCCTACGTGGCCGAACAGCAGCGGCGCTGGGGCGAGATCGTCGCGGCCACGCACATCTCGCTCGATTGACATCCTTTGGGGAAACGAATGACGTCAAGCTGCAGGATCGCGATCATCGGCGGCGGGCTCGCCGGGCTGGCGGCCGCGAACGCGCTGCGCACCTTCGGCATGGCGCCCGACGTGTTCGAAGCCGCGCCGGCGCTCGGCGAGATCGGCGCCGCCGTCAATGCCAGCCCGCAAGCCGTGAAGGCGCTGCAAGCGATCGGCGTCGGCGGCGAGGTCGCGGCGGTCGGCTACAGCTCGCCCGGCATCTATACGCGCAACATGCAGACCGGCGAATTCGTCGAATTCAACGACCGCATCAAGGCGGCGGCGCGCTACGGCGCGCCCTATTACACGTTCCACCGCGCCGATCTGCTCGACGCGCTCGCGCGCAAGCTGGATCACGGCGCCATCCATCTCGGGCATCGCCTGATCGGCATCGAGGAACGCGGCGAGCACGCCGTGCTCGCCTTCGCCAACGGCGCACGGGTCGAGGCCGAGATCGTGATCGGCGCCGACGGCGTGCGCTCGGTCATCCGCCACGCGCTCTACGGCGACGACACGCCCACCTATACGGGACAGATGGTCTGGCGTGCCCTGCTCAACGGCAGCGATGTCCCGCAGGATGTGCTGGCGCCGAGCGGCCACATCCAATGGGTCGGACCGGGCCGCCATTTGCTCGCCTATTACATCCGCGACCGCAAGCTCGTGAACATCGTCACGCAACAGGACACCGACAAGTGGGTCGAGGAAGGCTGGTCGACGCGCGGCGATCCCGACGAGATGCGGGCGAGCTTTCCCAATCCCGAGCCGCACCTGGAAAAACTGCTGAGCCTGGTGACCGCCTGCTCGAAGTGGGGTCTGTTCACGCGGCCGCTGACGCAGAACTGGGGCCGTGGCCGCATCGAGCTGATCGGCGATGCGGCGCACGCCATGCTGCCCAACGCCGGACAAGGCGCCTGCCAGGCGTTCGAGGACGCCTACATCCTGGCGCGCTGGATGTCGGCCTGCCGCGATCCCGCCGAGGCGTTTGCCAATTTCCGCAAGGTTCGCGTCCCGCGCGTGCACGGCGTGCAGCGGCTCTCGCTCTCCAACGCGCGCTTCAAGCACATGCGCGACGCCGCCGCGCAGAAGCAGTCGATCGCCGCCGGCACCGGCAGCGTGCACGGCAAGGCCGACTGGGTATGGGGGTATGATCCGGTGGCCGACTGGGACAAGGCGCCGACGGTGCCCCCGGCCTATGCGGCATGAGGCCGGCCCGCGCCCGCACGCCGTCCACCCCACGAATGGAGACCGCCATGCCCAACGCCACAACACAGAACGCAACACAAACGGGAGCGCAGGGGCTGACGGACGCCGTGCAGCTTTATCTCGACCTGATGTACGACGGGGACGTCGGCAAATTCGACCACGTGTTCGGTGCGACCTCGCAGCTGCACGGCTTCCGCGACGGCAAGATGACGTGCTGGCCGGCCGCGCAATACAAGGAGGTCCTCGCCGGCCGCCAGTCCCCGAAGGCGCTCGGCGCGCCCCGGGAGGAGCAGATCCTGCTCCTCGATTTCGCCTCGCCCACCCAGGCGCTCGCCAAGGTGCGCGTGCGGATCAACGACATGGTGTTCGTCGACTATCTCTCGTACCACAAGATCGACGGCGGCTGGCTGATCACGTCGAAGGCGTATCACCGCGAGAGCTAGCGAACCCGGCCCGGTGCGGCACTCTGGTCTTGGGACGCCATTGCGTCATACTGTCTACCGGCGAAAGTCGGGCCGCGTGAAACCAATATGGCCCGCAATTGTTCTACCCGCGGGGCGATCCAATACCATCGGAGCGCCTTCGCATTAATCACGCTGATATTGTGAAAACCGCCCTGGGCCACCTCCTCCATCGGCGCGGCGCCACCACCACGGCGACCCGCGCGGATCTTGCATTTGTCCGGCGCACCCTCGTCCGGGCGGCACTGATCACGCTCGCCGCCGCCGCTCTCGCGGGCTGTTCCGGCGGCGTGCTGGAGCCGAAAGGGCCGATCGGCGGCGCCAACGCGCTCATCCTGCTCGACGCCGTCGGAATCATGAGCGTGATCGTGGTGCCGACGATCGTGGCGACGTTCGTCTTCGCGTGGTGGTACCGCGCCGACAATCCGCGCGCGCGGCGCCGGCCGGACTTCGTCCATTCGGGGCAGATCGAGCTTCTGGTCTGGACCATCCCGATCCTCGTCATCATGTTTCTCGGCGGCGTCATCTGGGTCGGATCGCACCAGCTCGATCCGTTTCGGCCGATCGCCGCAAAGGCCGAGACCAAGCCGATCGAAATCCAGGTCGTCTCGCTCGATTGGAAGTGGCTGTTCGTCTACCCGGACGAGGGTATCGCCAGCGTGAACGAGATCGTCGTGCCCACCGGCACACCGGTGCACTTCTCGATCACGTCGGGCAGCGTGATGAACATGTTCTTCGTGCCGCAGCTCGGCAGCATGATCGCCGCCATGAACGGCATGGTGACGCAGCTCAATCTGCAGGCGGACCATCCAGGCGACTACTACGGCCAGTCGGCGCAATACAGCGGCGACGGATTTTCCGGCATGCATTTCCTGATGCGCGCGGTGCCGCAGGACGCGTTCGCGCGCTGGGTCGCGGCCGCGCGCGCGAGCGGCCCCGCACTCGATCGCGCCGGCTATGCGGCGCTCGCCCAGCAGAGCCAGAACGTGAAGCCGTTCACCTATCGCTCGATCGACCCGAATATCTTTCACGACATCGCGAGCCTCGCGATCGCGTCGGGGCCCGGCCCGGGCGCGAGCAACGCGCTGCGCCAGGTAAGGCCGAGAGGAGGCGAGTGATGTTCGGCAAGCTCACCTGGGACGCCATCCCGTGGGACCAGCCGATCCCGCTGGTCGCCGGCGCGATGGTGTTCGCGGCGCTCTTCGCCGTCATCATCTGGGTAATCGTGAAGGGTCACCTGCCCTATCTGTGGCACGAGTGGATCACCAGCGTCGACCACAAGCGCATCGGCGTGATGTACGTGATCCTGGGTCTCCTCATGCTGCTGCGCGGCTTCGTCGACGCCCTGATGATGCGTTCGCAGCAGGCGGTCGCGTTCCACGCCGCCGGATACCTGCCGCCCGAGCACTACGACCAGGTGTTCTCGGCGCACGGCACCATCATGATCTTCTTCGCCGCGATGCCGCTGATCATCGGGCTGATGAATTTCGCCGTGCCGCTGCAACTCGGCGTGCGCGACGTCGCCTTCCCGACGCTCAATTCGACGAGCTTCTGGCTCACCGCCACCGGCGCGCTCCTCGTCAACGTCTCGCTCGTGGTCGGCGAGTTCGCGCGCACCGGCTGGCTCCCCTACCCGCCGTTGTCGGAATTGAGATACTCGCCCGGCGTCGGCGTCGACTACTACAACTGGTCGCTGCTCATCTCGGGCGTCGGCACGCTGATGACCGGCATCAACTTCGTCACCACGATCCTCAAGATCCGCGCGCCCGGCATGAGCTACCTGCGCATGTCGATGTTCTGCTGGACCTCGCTCGCCGCAAACCTCCTGATCGTCGCCGCCTTCCCGATCCTCACCGCAACGCTCGCGATGCTCACCCTCGACCGCTACCTCGGCTTCCATTTCTTCACCAATGACGGCGGCGGCAACATGATGATGTTCATCAACCTGATCTGGGCCTGGGGCCATCCCGAGGTCTACATCCTGGTGCTGCCTGCCTTCGGCATCTTCTCGGAGGTGATCTCGACCTTCTCGGGCAAGCCGCTGTTCGGCTATCGCTCGATGGTCGCCGCCACCATGTTCATCTGCATCGTCTCGTTCATGGTGTGGCTGCATCATTTCTTCACCATGGGCTCGGGCGGCGACGTCAACGCGGTGTTCGGCATCGCAACCAGCGTCATCGCGGTCGGCACCGGCGTGAAGATCTACAACTGGCTGTTCACCATGTACGGCGGCCGCATCCGCTATGCGACGCCGATGCTGTGGTCGGTCGGCTTCATCGTGACGTTCGTCATCGGCGGCATGACGGGCGTGCTGCTGGCGGTGCCGCCCGCCGACTTCCAGCTGCACAACAGCCTCTTTCTGGTCGCCCACTTCCACAACGTCATCATCGGCGGCGTGGTGTTCGCGGCCTATGCGGGCATCACCTACTGGTTCCCCAAGGCGTTCGGCTTCCGCCTGCACGAGGGCTGGGGCAAGGCGGTGTTCTGGCTTTCGCTCATCGGCTTCTACGCGGTGTTCTTCCCGCTCTATGGCGCGGGCCTCCTCGGCATGACGCGGCGTCTGCAGCATTACGACGTCGCGCTGTGGCATCCGTGGGTGCTCGCCGCCGGAGCGGGCATCCTGTTCTCCGTCGCGGCCGCGATCGCCCAGGTGATCCAGCTTGTGGTCAGCATCCGCCGCCGCAACGAGCTGCGCGACGAGCTCGGCGATCCCTGGGACGGCCGTTCGCTCGAATGGGCGACCATGTCGCCGCCCCCCACCTTCAACTTCGCGGTGCTGCCGAACGTGCGCGGCGAGGAGCCCTATTGGGAGATGAAGCGCCACGCCATCGACGCGCAGGAAATGACCGCCGAGCCGCGCTATCAGCCGATCGAGATGCCGCGCAACAGCCCCACCGGCTTCATTACGGCCTTCTTCTCGACGATCACCGGCTTCGCGTTGATCTGGCACATCTGGTGGCTGGTCGCCGTCGGCCTCGTCGCCGCCTATGCGGTGTTCGTCTGGTTCGCGTGGCGCGACGTCGAGGAATACGTCATCCCGGCCGACGAGGTCGCCCGCGTCGATCGCGAGCGCCGCCGCCCGCGCGAGCGCTGGCTCGAACGCTACGCGTCAGGCAGGCCCGCATGACGCACGTCGACGCCTTCACGCCGACCTACCGGCCCGGCTCCGATCCCTACCATCTCGGCCACGGCTCCCGCGAGGCGCATCACGGCGCGCGCGGCCATGGCGAGGGCGGGCCCGCATCGAAGCGGGTGATCGTCGGCTACGGCTTCTGGATCTTCCTGCTCAGCGACATCGTGATGTTCTCGGCGTTCTTCGCGGCGCACGCGGTACTGCAGACCGCGACCGCCGGCGGGCCGAGCGGCCGTGACCTGTTCGATCCGACCAGCATCGCGCTCGAAACGGCGTGCCTGCTGCTCTCGAGCTTCACCTGCGGCATGTCCGCGGTCGCGACCGGCGCGCGCAACCAGCTATGGACGCAATTTTTCCTCGCCGTCACCGGTCTGCTCGGCGCCGCTTTCCTCGTGCTCGAGGCGCATGACTTCGCCGGCATGATCGCGGCCGGCGCCGGACCGCAGCGCAGCGCGTTCCTCTCCTCCTTCTTTGCGCTGGTCGGCTGCCACGGGCTGCACGTCACGGCCGGCCTGCTCTGGCTCGGCACCATGATGGCGCAGGTCTACGTCAAGGGATTTCGGCCGAACATCCTGCGCCGGCTGCTCTGCTTCAACCTGTTCTGGCACGTGCTCGACATCATCTGGATCGCCCTGTTCACCATGGTTTACCTGATCGGAGAAGGCCGATGATCGAGGAAAGTCAGGTGCTCGATGAAATGCGCGACGAGGACGATATCGCGCCCGGCATCAGCGAGGCGGCCGGTTACAGCATCCGCGAAGCGATCTGGACCTACGCGATCGGCTTCGCGCTCGCGGTCCTCCTCACCATCGCGTCGTTTGCCACGGTAAAGACGCCGCTGATCTGGGGACCCGGCATCGCCGTAATGCTCGGCGTGCTCGCCGTCGCCCAGATGGGCGTGCATCTCGTCTTCTTCCTGCACATGACCAGCGACCCGGACAACACCAACAACGCGCTCGCGCTCGCGTTCGGGGTGCTGATCGTGCTGCTCGTGGTGTTCGGCTCGCTGTGGATCATGGGCTATCTCCACGACCGCGTCATGCCGACCGGCGAGATGCAGCAGCGCATGATGCAAATGCGAAGAGGGATGTGATGGGGGGGCGCAAGCTCAGCGCGCCGTCCGCTTCGCCTTCATGACCCGCAGCCGCTCGAGGCTTTCGGCGGACCACATTGCCGGCAAGTCATAAAACTCCGGCACCGCCTTCGCGTCCGGCGGCAGCGTCACCCACGGCTGCTTCGTCGACGTAAAAATGTGGATGTCGGGCGGGCATCGATCGGGATCGTCCAGCGTGCCGACGCGCACGAAGCGGATCGCCTCGCCGGCCTGCGGATAATTGCTCCAAACCGCGACCCGGCAGGCCGGACAGCGGGCGATGCGCTGACCACGTCCGCTTGCCGAAGGCGTCACCACGATCTCGGGCTCGCCCGCGGTGTGCACGACGCGCTCGGCCTCGTACATCGCGTTGAGCGCATGCGCGCTGCCGGTCTCGCGCTGGCACCAGCGGCAATGGCAGGCATGGACGATCAAAGGTGTTCCGGTCAGCCGGTAGCAGATCTGCCGGCACGTGCACCCGCCCTCCATGGTCATCTCCATTGGACCAGCCTCGTTTTTGGGAGCGGGATCCGGCGTCACCGCGCCTCCCCGGCAAATCCCTGTCGCAGCGCCATGAGCCGATCGAGCGCCTCGCGCGGCAGCGGGCCTTTGCGCACCGCCGCGAGCGAATCCTCGAACTGCTGCGGCGTCGCGGTGCCGACCAGGATGGCGCCCATCGCGGGATGCGAAATGGCAAAGCGCGTCGCGGCCTCGGTGAGGCTTGCGGCAAAGCCCTCGGTCACCAGCGGCAACAACCGGCGGGCGCGCGCGATGTCGGCATCGTAACGCATCGCCGAACCGATCGGCTCGGGCGGCGGGCTCGCGATCGGGTGGCGCTCGGCCGAGCCGGACAGCGCGCCGCCCGCCAGCACGCGGATGCCGACCACCCCGACGCCCGCGGCCTGCGTGCGGTCGAACAGGCGGCCGTAGTCCTGCGCCGGATAGCGCGCCGGCAGCGTCACGGCGGCGGACGGGTTGAGCATGTTGTAGACGATCTGGGCGCTGTCGAAGACGCGCGCGTCAATCACCTTGTGCAGCGCCGACGTGTCGCCCACCCCGGTGAGGCCGAGAAAGCGGATCTTGCCCTGCCGGCGCGCCCGCTCGAAGGCCGGAACCACCTCGCCGAGCATCTGCTCGACGGTGAGCGCGAGGCCCCCGCCCGCCTCGGTGATGGCGTTGTGGAAATGGAATATGTCGACCCTGTCGAGCAGCAGGCGCTTGAGGCTTGCGTCGAGGGAGGCGGCGATCGCCTCGCCGATGCGCCCGATGTCGGCGGATTGCAGGCGGACCTTGGTGCCGACCACCGCATTCGCGGGCTTGAGCGTCCGCAGAATACGGCCGAGGTTCTGCTCCGACGCCCCCTCGCCGTACTGCCAGGCCGTGTCGAAATAATTCACGCCCGCCTCCAAGGCCCGCGCGATGGCGCGCTCCTGGTCGGCCGGGTCGCCGCGCACCATCAGCCCGCCGACCGCGCCGCAGCCAAAGCCGAGAACCGAGAGCCGCAAGCCGCTGCGGCCGAAGACACGCATTTCCATCAATCTTGTTCCCCCTACGCACACGTCACGGCCCGCCAGCGCCGATGCGGCGTCGCGACGCGCGACTTAACCCGTACCGCGACACTACAACAACCCGCATCGATGCCGGTACCTGACGCCGCAGCGCCGCGCGGATTTCCAACCGGTGGTCGGCAAGCTACGATGGCGTTTTGCGAATGATCGGCAAGCCGGTCGGGAGTGGATGATGGCCGATTTCTACCCGCTCATCTCGGACGCGGTCGCCAAGCTGCCGGAGAACACGGCGGCCGCCCGGCGCGCGCTCTATGAGCGCGTACGCGTCATGCTGGTGCGGCAACTGCAGAGCGGCAATCCGACGATCAGCGAGGCGGAGCTCGCGCGCGAGCGTCGCGCCCTCGATGAGGCGATCGATCGCATCGAGGCCGAAGCCCGAGTGCCGGCGCGCGCCGCCAGGTCGGCGGCAATGCCTCCGGCCAGGCCGGCGACCACGCCGCCGCCCAAGCCCGCAACCGTGCCGCCGGACAGGGCAGCAGCCATGCCGATGGACATGCCGGTGGCCGCGCCAAGGTTCGCACGGCCAGCGCGCGCGGCCGGCGGCGGGCTGATGAAGATCGCCATCGGCGCCGCCGTGATCATCGTGTGCGTTCTCGTGGCCGCCTATTTCTTTCACCGGTCATCGGGCACTCCGCCCGTCGCGTCCGTCCCGGCGGGCAACGACGCGATGACCATCAAGGGCCTCCTCACCGGTTATCGCGGCGCAACCAGCACGCCGACCGACGTGCTCCTCCTGCACGTGCGCTGCGGCGCGGCGGTCGTCGAGCAGGATGCGGCAGCCAATCCCCAAAACCCGTCCGGCCATCTCGACGACCGGGGCCGCTTTTCCATCACGGTGAAAAAGGCGTATTTCGGCCAAATCATCAAGGTCGGTGTTCGCGCGAGCGCAGCGGCGGCGGACGAATTGCACCAGGATTTCCTCGTGCTCGGCTTCTATGCGGACGGAAAGCTCGAGCTGCTCGCCGGTGCGGACGGCAAGACGATCAAGATCAGCCCGCAGGGCGCGATATTGAATCCGGGCGCGCTGCGGATTTCGTCAATTGTCGCGCCCGCCATGGTCGCGACGCACAGGCCCGACGGCAATGTCTTCGTCAGCGGCGGCAACTTCGCCTTCGACGACGCCTGCTGAATGCGTCCAAGATTTGATCGAACGGAGCCCGGTTGCTTCAAGGCGCGAACAACCGATTGATCAGGACGCCGATCGCGATTCCCGCCATGGCGGCCGCCAGCCCGATCAACACCGTCTCGACGACCGTACGTATCATGCCGCGCTTTGCGATGCGCGAGCGCCCGATGCCGAGCCCGACCAGCAAGGCCAGCGTGACGGCGCCGGAGACCATCCGCGCCTGAAACATCGGCAGGAACACGAACGGCAGGATCGGGACCGCGGCCGCCAGAAAATCCGCAAACAGCATCCACAGCGCCTGCTCGAGCGGATTGAGCGGCATTTGCGGCGCGCCTTGCAGCACGTGCAGCAATCCTCCGGCCGCATTGGGATCACGTTGCACCGCAGCCGCGAGGGCGTCGGACTGCGCGGAGGTGAGACCGGCCTGCGCCAAGCGACCCGAAAGCGCCGCGGCGGAACCGTCGGCCTGGAGGGACGCGCGAGCCGCCTTGGCGGCGTCGCGCATGGTCTCGATGTCGAGATAGGCGCCGGCCATCATCGAGACGGCCGCCGCGACGGCGCCGGTCGCTCCGGCGATCAGCACTGTCTTGACGTCGTCCGTCGTCGCCGCGACCCCAAAGATCAATCCGAAGATCGAGACGGTGCCGTCTTCCATGCCGAACACGATGGTGCCGGCCGATGCGCCGAACGAGCTGCGTAATCGTTGCAGGATTGAGCCGATCGTCATCGATGTCCCCGGGCGCCCTCATCCCAGCGCGCGGCCGACGTGCCGAGCTCGCCCGCCGGATAGTCCCACGACATCGGCGCCCCGACGATCGCGATCGGGGACGCGATACGGCGCGCCGGGCCCCACGTGGTCGGCTCGACGTCGGGCGACAAGTCTGCCGGCGTCTCCGGCGCGAGCGGGGCCGTTCCGGGAGTCCCTTGCGCGTCGGCCAGGAATTTTGCGGTGCGCGCGAGCGACAGCCGCGCCTCCAGGCTGCCGCCATTCGTCACCCGGCGGGTCACGCCGCGGACGACGGCGGCGGCAACCAGATAGCCGGTCCCATGATCGAGCGCCTGGGCGGGGAGCGGCACCGGCTTCTCGGCGCTGCGCCAGCGCATGCCCGCCGCCGCGATCCCGGCGCTCATCTGCACCAGGCTGTCAAAGCCGCGCCGCGTGCCCCACGGCCCGGTCCAGCCATAGGCGTCGAGGCACACATCGATGAGGCCTGGCGCAAGACGGCGGCGCGCGGCCGCGTCATAGCCGAGACCGTCGAGCGCGCCTGGCCGATAGCCGTTGACGAACACATGCGCGTCGCGCAGCAGCGCCTCGAACGTCGCCCGGTCGGCGGGCGCGCGCAGATCGAGGCGCGCACAGCGCTTGCCGAGCGTGACGTCGGGAAGATGCGGCGGCTCATTCCAGGTCGGCGGATCGATGCGCAGCACGTCGGCGCCGTAACCGGCGAGGAAACGTGTCGCGATCGGGCCGGCCAGCACGCGGGTCAGGTCGAGCACGCGCAGGCCGCGCAGCGGCCGCGTCCGGTCGCCCGCGAGCGCCGGCGGCGCGCCGGCGTCATGCGACATGACGTGCACCAGCGGCTCGGCCGCGACCGCCCGCCCCTGCGGATGCGCGGCCCATTCGGCCGTCGTCCGCATCTCGGCCGCGCAGCCGCCTTCCGCCACCACGGCCGCCTCGAGCTCGGCCTTCGCCCAGGTCGCGACGGCACGCGCCACGGCGGCGCGGTCCGGCGGACCGCCGAGGACGTGCAGCGCCACGGCGCGATGATGCGGCTGGTTGGTATGGAGCCTGATCCAGCCGTCGCGGGTCGGATAGTCACCGGCGGCGACGTCGCGCACCGATGGGACTTTCCAACCCACCGCACGGACGGACTCCTTGAGCCAGAACGATGCTAGACGGCGATCGATCGCGACCGACGGCAGCCTGTCGCCGCACGCCGCGATCAGCTCGGCGACTGCGAGCGCCGCCGTCGCCATGACGGCGCTGCCGAAATCGGTCACCGGGAAGGCCGACGGCAGGTCACCCTCGCCGGTGAACGTGACGGCGTCGAGCGCACGCACATCGCCCCCGAGCGCCGTCCAGGCGGTACGCGTCAGCGTGGCGACATCACGTTCCATGCACGACATTCTCCGCGGCGGCTCCGCCGAAATATAACACGACGGCGCCTTGCGGGCGCGCCGTCTGGTTTCGCAAACGCCCCATCGTGTATCCTGGTTCGCAATTTCGGCTCTCGAACCGACGAGCATCCGCATGGCCTCCCCGTCCTACTTCGCGCCAAAAGGCGGCCTCCCGGCGCAGACCGAGCTCATGACCGGCCGCGCCGTGTTCACCGAGGCCTATGCGGTCATTCCGCGCGGCGTCATGCGCGACATCGTGACGAGCTATTTTCCCCACTGGGAGCAGACGCGTGCCTGGATCCTGGCCAGGCCGCTGACCGGATTCGCCGAGACGTTCGCGCAATACATCATGGAAGTTGCCCCCGGCGGCGGCAGCGACAGACCGGAGCCGGACCGAGGCGCGCAAGCCGCCCTGTTCGTGCTCGAAGGCGAGATCGCACTGACGGTGGGCGGCACGACGCACCGGATCGCTCCGGGCGGGTTCGCGTATGTGCCGCCGGCGAGCGAATGGTCGTTGCGCAGCACGGCGGCTGCTGCCGCGCGCTTCCACTGGATCCGCAAGCGCTATACGCCGGTCGAGGGGCTCGGCGTTCCGCCCGCCTTCATCACCGGCGATCAGGCCGTCACGCCGATACCGCTCGCTGCCGATGGGCGCTGGTCGAATGCCTGCTTCATCGATCCAAAGGATCTGCGCCACGACATGCACGTCAATATCGTGACGTTCGAGCCCGGCGGCACCATCCCGTTCGAGGAGACGCACGTGATGGAGCACAGCTTCTACATTCTCGAAGGCAAAGGCGTGTACCGCCTCAACCGCGACTGGATCGAAGTCGAGGCCGGCGACTTCCTCTGGCTGCGCGCATTCTGTCCGCAGGCCTGCTACGCTGGCGGCCCCGGCCGGTTCCGCTATTTGCTCTACAAGGACGTGAACCGGCACGTGCCGCTGACGATCGCGAAGCAAACTTAGATCAACAAACGTGCATGTAGCCCGGATGAGAAGCGACATCCGGGGGCCTGCACTCCCGCATGTCGCTTGCGCTCATGCTGGCTACGCGTCCGAGCAGAATGCATGTGGATCCTGGACAAGCTGCTGCGCAGGAAAAACTGGCCCAGAATCACGATCTCTCCATCGGATCTGGACGCGGAAATCGTGTTCGATCGCTGGATAGAGCCCGGTGACGAGCTCGATGTACTTCAGAGCTTGCTTGCCACCCATGCGCCGGCATGGTGCACCAAGCTGCGGATCTGGAGGGGCCCGCGCGACCAGCGGCCCGTGGACATATCACGGCCAGGCGCGCTGAAGGAGGTCGTGCTGGCGGCTTGCTATGAGCGCGGGCCGACCTATCGGGCGCTCGTCGAGCAATACGGCAAACCGGAATTCGAAAGGCCCTCCGGCTCGGCCGAGTTGCGCGGGAGCCACCGCGATCTGACCGTGGTCATATCGGTAGACCAGATGGTGTTGAGCCCGCTAGGCAAGGCGTGGTGTCTTGGCAACAAGGTGGCCGTGCAACTCAGGGGCGCCACGGCACGTAAGCCGTCGGGAAACGAATGGACGGCAAAGTTCTTCACTGACCTCTGCGACCAGCTATCACCCGCGTGGGGCCATGTGGGCGCCGTTGCGGAGTACTGGGCCAAGGTCATGAGCGTGAGCCCGCGCATCGAAGCGATTGGCCGGGATTTCGGCCGATATCTGCCCGGGCTGTTTTGGCTGAACTTCTTCGGCCGACGGCTGTGCGAGCACGTCGGCAAAGGTCGTTTCCTGGAAACGCGATCTCACCTCGTCAGAGAGGTCGATTCTGGCGTGCTCATCGGCTTGTCCGCCGCCCCCGGCCGCTGGGATGCGCCCGAATATCGGACCGAGGAGGCGCGGGTGCGCCAACACCTCGGGGCGGATCTGTTCTTCGACCGCAAACGGCCGAGCAGGCACGTCGCCGTGCCCACTTGGAACGCGTGAAGACCCGCGTTGATCCGGCTACGCCTACTTCGACGGCTTCTTCCAGATGTCCCGCTTCTGCATCAGCGCGACCTGCTTGTCGATCACGTCGCGCTTGTACTCGGCGTGCTTGCCCGGGACCTTCTTGAGATAGCGGTTCTTCGGATAGATCGGCTTCTCGTAGATGATCTGCGCGAGTTCCGAACGGATGTCCTTCATCCAGTTGGTGACCTGCGCCGACTCGCGGTGGTGGCGCATCGCCTCGATGTTGATGACGCCGGACACGAAGGTCGAGCCGTTGGTGTCGCGCTGCTTGCCGACGATCTGGCCCTTGTAGTCGACGATCATCGATTGGCCGCCGCCGGCGTCGATGCCGAAATGGCCGGTGCCGTGATGGAGGTGGTAGCTGCCGATGTTGGGGGCCACGATGTACATGTTGTTTTCGAGCGCACGGGCGCGGTTCGAGATCTCGAACACGTCGTTCTCCGTGAACGGGCACGGCATCGAGGCGCGGTAGACGACCTCGGCGCCGTTCATCGCGAGCCCGCGGCCGTTCTCGGGATAATTTCCCTCCATCGCCATCATGATGCCGAGGCGGCCGATCTTGGTGTCGGCGACCGGCCAGAAGGCGTCGAGGGTGCGGCCGTATTTCTCGATCCACCAGTCGTAGATGTCGTGCGGCGAAACCGAGCGCTCGACCGGCAGCAGCGCCGAGACCTTGTAGTGCTTGAGCACGATCTTGCCGTCCGGATCGAACACCAGGCCGAGGTTGAAGAAGCGGTCCTTCCAGTCCGGATGGCGCGCCTTGGCCTGCGCCATGATGTAGACCTTCCATTCGCGCGCGAGCTTGCCGATCTCGTCGGTCTCCGGGCCGGGCACGTCGATGCAGCAGGTGTTGGCATAGTCGGCGTGATCGACGTCGAGCACCTCGTCGTTGAAGCCCATCAGCGCACCCTCGGGGATCGCGAGCAGCTTGACGGGAATGTCGAGGTTGGAGAGCCAGAACGCCGCCTTGGTGAGGCTCTTCAGGTGCTCGATGTTGTGCTTGATGTCGTCGCGGCGGCGGATGCCGTAGAAGGTCGGGATGAGGCCGACCGCGTTGTAGGGCTCGATCATCTTGTGTTTCCCCCGATTTTTAATCGAGTCGCTGCGAGGAGCGAAGCGACGAAGCAATCTCGATCCGCAAACGCATGCGCGCGTGAAGCGCGATTGCTTCGGTGCGCGCAGCACGCCTCGCAATGACCCTCTTGGCTACGCCGCCACGCTCGGCAGACCGGCGAGCGCCATCGCGAGCTCGCCCTCGTCGTAGTCCTGGTCGACCAGTTTGCCCTCGAAGTAATTGATGTAAGCCGCCATATCGAAATGGCCGTGGCCCGAGAGGTTGAACAGGATGGTCTCGGCTTTGCCTTCCTGCTTGCAGCGAAGCGCCTCGTCGATCGCGCAGCGCACCGCATGCGTCGCCTCCGGCGCCGGCACGATGCCCTCGCATCGCGCGAACTGCACGCCGGCGTCGAAGCAGGGCTTCTGGTGGTAGGCCCGCGCCTCGATCAGGCCGAGGTCGTAGATGTGGGAGATCATCGGCGCCATGCCGTGGTAGCGCAGGCCGCCGGCGTGGAAGCCGGGCGGAATGAAGGTCGAGCCCAACGTGTGCATCTTCACGAGCGGCGTGAGATGCGCGGTGTCGCCGAAATCGTAGGCGTATTTGCCGCGGGTGAGCGACGGGCACGCCGACGGCTCGACCGCGATGATGCGGCGCTTCTTCGCTCCCTTGCCGCCGCGCAGCTGCATGCCGAGGAACGGAAACGCAAGGCCGGCGAAATTCGAGCCGCCGCCCGTGCAGGCGATCACCACGTCGGGATCGTCGCCGGCCATCTCGAACTGCTGGATCGCCTCCTGCCCGTTCACGGTCTGATGCAGCAGCACGTGATTGAGCACCGAGCCGAGCGAGTATTTCACGGCCGGATCCTTGGCCGCCACCTCGACGGCTTCCGAGATCGCGATGCCGAGCGAGCCCGGGCTCTTGGGGTCCTTGGCGAGGATCGCCCGCCCCGACTCCGTCTCGGTCGACGGCGACGGGATGCAGCGCGCGCCGTAGGTCTCCATGAGCGCGCGCCGATAGGGCTTCTGGTCGAACGAGACGCGGACCTGGAAGACGGTCACGTCGATGCCGAACAGCGCGCCCGCATAGGCGAGCGAAGAGCCCCACTGCCCGGCGCCGGTCTCGGTCGACAGTCGCTTGATGCCCTGCTCCTTGTTGTACCACGCCTGCGGCACAGCGGTATTCGGCTTGTGCGAGCCGGCAGGCGAAACGCCCTCGTTCTTGAAGTAGATCTTTGCCGGCGTATCGAGCGCCTGCTCGAGCCGGCGCGCGCGGATCAGCGGCGATGGCCGCCACATGCGATAGACGTCGCGGATCGGCTCCGGGATGTCGATGTAGCGTTCCGCCGACACCTCCTGGAGGATCAGCGCCATCGGGAACAGCGGCTCGAGGTCGCCGGGCCCGACCGGCTGCTTGGTGCCGGGGTGAAGGACCGGCGGCAGCGGCTTGGGCAAATCGGCCGCCAGATTGTACCAGCTCTTGGGAATTTGCTGCTCGTCGAGAACGAACTTCACCTGATCGGACACCAGAACCCTCCTCGCACAAACGCTACGTCGTGCCACCATACACAATGGGATTTGGGGTGTGAACACGCGGAGATATCGGCGTTTGCTCTCGCTTCGCCTGAGCGGCCGCCGCGATCCGCCCGCTGTTGCCCACCCGCCGACGACAGGGCAGCAGACGCGACGACGGCGCGCACCATCGTGCGCGGCCTTCGCTTGCGCCCTTTCCGCCTTTCGCCCTAGACTTTGAAAGCAAAAACACGGGAATGGCGACTAACGCCAAGAATCACCAGCCAAATCGGCGAATTCTGGTGCCTGGGAGGGCGTCTGATGTCCAAACGAATGATCGCGGCTCTGGCCGCGCTTGCTCCGCTTGTGATCGCGGCCGGCACCGCCGTCGCGCAGGAAGTCAAGGTCGGCATCGTGCTGCCCTACACGGGCGTCGGCGCCCAGTTTGGGCAGCAGATGGACCGCGGCATGGAAATGTACCTCAAGCTCCATGCCGAGGACGTGAAGCCCTACACGATCAAGATCATCAAGCGCGATGCCAAGAACCCGGGCGGGGCTGACGCCAAGATCGCGGTGCAGGAACTGTTGACGCAGGACAAGGTCGCGGCCCTCGCGGGCTGGGTCTATTCGCCGAACGCGATCGCGTCGGCGCCGTTGATCAATGCGGGCCACAAGCTCGCCGTGATCATGAACGCCGGCACAGCGTTCATCACCAACCTGTCGCCGACCTTCGTGCGCACCTCATTCACGATGTGGCATGCCGGCTACGCGATCGGCGTCGCGGCCGCCAAGCAGCTCCACGCCAAGACGGCGGTCGTGGTCTATTCCGACTTCCCGCCCGGCAAGGACAGCCTGGACGCGTTCCGCGCCGGATTCGAAGCGAACGGCGGCCGCGTGGTCGACGCGATCCCGGCGGGCGGCGCCGGGGCCGTGCCGGACTTCACGCCGTTCTTCCAGCGCGCCAAGGACAAGAAACCGGACGTGATGTTCGTGTTCGTACCGGCCGGCGACCACGCGGTCGCGGTGGCGAAGACCTACGCGGCGCTCGGCATGAAGGCGGCCGGCACCAAGCTGATCGGCCCGGGCGACATCACCGAGGACGACAAGCTGCAGGCGATGGGCGATGCCGCGGTCGGCATCATCACGATGCACCACTACAATGCCGACCTCGACAACCCCGAGAACAAGCGCTTCGTCGCGGCATGGAAAGCCGCCTATGGCGCGGACGCGATCCCCGACTTCACGGCGGTCGGCGCCTATGACGGCATGGCCGCGATCGTGCACGCCGTGCAGGCGACCAAGGGCCAGATGGACGGGGACGCGGCGGTGAAATCGCTGCTGGGCTGGAAGTTCAACAGCCCGCAGGGCGAGATCATGATCGATCCCGAGACGCGCGACATCGTGATGAACGAGTACCTCTCCGAGGTCGTGAAGGGCGCCGACGGCAAGCTGCATATGAAGGTGATCGGCCAGATCGATCACGTAAAGGACAAGTGCAAGGAGCTGGCGATCGGTCCGTGCAAGCCGAAGAAGTGACGGACGCACGGCCTCTCGCCCCCTCTCCCCGCAGGGGAGAGCGTTGGGGTGAGGGGCTCCATGCATTTCAATTGAAACTCCGAGCGCCCCTCACCCGACGCGCTTCGCGCGTCGACCTCTCCCCAAAGGGGAGAGGTTAAGAAAGACCGCGCGTGATCAACGGCACCGACATCGCCAGCATGATCCTCGGCGGGCTCTCCGCCGGTACGGTGCTGTTCATCGTCTCGGTCGGCCTCTCGGTCACCATGGGGCTGATGGGCTTCGTCAACCTCGCGCACGGCGCGTTCGCGATGGTCGGCGGCTACGTCATCGTGCTGGCGATGAACCGCCTGCACGTCGACTTCGCCACCGCGCTCGCGCTCGGTTTCGCGGCGACGGCGGCGCTGAGCGTCGTGCTCGAGCGGGCGCTCTATCGCCGGCTCTACCGCGCCAACGAGCTCGACCAGGTGCTGTTCACCATCGGCCTGATCTTCATCTTCATCGCCACGACCACCCTCGTCGTCGGCCCGGACAGCCAGACGCTGCAGCTGCCGCCCGCGCTCGAAGGCCAGCTCAACCTCGGTTTCACGCAGTATCGCACCTACAGCGTCTTCCTCATCGCGGCCGGGCTGATGATCGTCTCCGGCATCTGGCTGGTGTTCGAGCGCACGCGGCTCGGCGCGCAGATCAGGGCGACCGTCGACAACCGCCGCATGGCGGAATCGCTCGGCATCAATGTCGGTGCGCTGTTCACCCTCACGTTCGCGTTCGGCAGCGGCATGGCGGCGCTGGGCGGCGGCCTCGGCGCCGAGTTCCTCGGCCTCGATCCGCAATATGCGCTCAAATACCTCGTCTACTTCCTCATCGCCGTGTCAGTCGGCGGGCTCGGCAGCGTCACGGGCGTCTACTGCGCCTCGCTTCTGATCGGTACCCTCGACTTCGTGCTCAAGCTCTACCTGCCCAAGGGCGGCACCATGTTCATCTACGCGCTCACCATCCTGCTGCTGCTGTGGCGGCCGCAGGGCCTTTTCGGAAGGCGCGACGCGTGAGCGGCGCCGCTGCGTCGGCCACGACACCGACGGCGGCTCCGGCCGCGGCACCGCTCGGTCATCCGGCGGCGGGCGCGCTCGCGCGCCGCCACCGCTGGCGCTGGTGGGAGGTGCTGCCGTGGATCGCGGCGGGCGCGTTCTACTTCGCGTTCCCGGCCTACCTCGGCTTCGGTGCCGAGCTCCTGATCGCCATCCTGTTCGCGCTCTCGCTCGATCTCGCGCTCGGCTATGCGGGGATCATCACGCTCGGCCACGCCGCCTTCTTCGGCGCCGGCGCCTACACGGTCGGGCTTCTCGCCTTCCACGGCATCTGGACCGAGCCGATCACAAGTCTCGCGATCGCGGCGCTGGTCGCGGCCGTGGTCGGCTTCGCGTCCGGCATCGTGCTGCTGCGCACGCGCGGCCTCACGCTCCTGATGCTCACGCTGTGCACGATGGCGCTGCTGCAAGAGGCCGCCAACATGGCGCACGACTATACGGGCGGGTTCGACGGCCTCCCGAGCCTGCCGATCGCACCGGTCCTCGGCCGCTTCGAGTTCAATCCGCTCTACGCCGACACGCAGTATCTCTTCAGCCTCGGCGTGCTCGCGGTGTGCTTTTTCGGCGTGCGCACCCTGGTCTATTCCCCGTTCGGGCAGAGCCTCACGGGGATCCGCGAGAACCTCCTGCGCATGCACGCGGTCGGCGCGCCGGTGCAGCGCCGGCTCCTCGTCTGCTACGCGATCTCGGCGGGGATCGCGGGCATCGCGGGGGGCCTGTGGGCGCAGACCAATGCCTACGTCAACCTGAGCGCATTCGATCTCGACCGCGCCGCGACCGTGCTGATCATCCTCATCCTGGGCGGCTACGGCCGGCTCTACGGCGCCTTCGTGGGGGCGCTGGCCTACATGCTGCTGTCGCACTTTCTCGCCGAGGTCTATCCGACCGCCTGGCAACTCGGCCTCGGCCTCATGCTGGTGACGATCGCGCTGTTTGCCCGCAACGGCATCCTCGGCATCGGCGAGGCGTTGTGGCGGCGGCTGCGCGGCACGCGGCGAAAGACGAAGTGAATGCCGCCATTGCCGGGAAAGAAGCCCGTCTCCGTGCCGGAAAAGACGAACCCGGCCGGTGCCCGGTGGGCGCGCACTCGTCCCCATGAATAATGTCATTGGGAATGCGGCGCCAAGTGCTGCCGCACGCCGCGGCAATAGCCGCCACGGCCGCGAGACGCTTACATGCTTCGATAGCGGCAACGGGTCGGACGGCGGACATGGCAATGACCCACGAACGGTCCCAGCCGACCGATGATCATTTGGTTCCGCGGGCCACACACGGACCGCGCCCGCCGCGGCTTGCGGGCGCAGGCCGGGCCGACCGCAGGGCGGAACACCTGTGGCGATCGGGCGTTAGGCACGCGCGGGTGGGACGAGAACGAGGCGACGGCATCAGATGAATTCCCGCAAGCACCTGCAGCTCCCCTTGTTCAGCGAGAACGGGCGCTGGCTCATGCGCTTCCGCGGCAAGCGCGTCGAATTTCCCGACCGGCGCACGGCGTTGCGTGCCGCGATACTCGAGGCCTTCGAGCACAGCCGCAACGGCACGCCGACCCAGGTCGTGTGTATCGACGAGCACCTCTCGATCGAGATCGCATGGACCTACGGCGTCGATCCCGATCCGCCCGGCACCCCGTCGGCGCCGCCGCGGGAATCCCCGCATCGGCCGTTCGGCGCCATGCCGCGCCGGCCGCTTCGCCGCTCCGCCTCCGCGCACTGAACGACGGCGAGCCGGCTCCCTCCCCCGGCTCCCGTATATCCACGACCCGGCCCCTCGCCTGTTGATTGTGCCGCGCCGGACGCGGCATCATGATGGGGCGCGACCGGGGCCGCGCGTACCCGCGCCAGCAAGCGCACAGGGAGGGCACCATGTCTCATTTCTTCATCCTGATCAGCCGCATCCTCATGTCGTCCGTGTTCATCGTCTACGGCTGGACGAAGCTCACCAACGTCGACAGCATCCTCAACAATCCGGGCACCAAGCGCTTTATGGAATTGGTGGCGCACGGCGCCGCGCCGCCGACCTGGCTCGGCTACCTGATCGGCGTGATCGAGTTTTTTGGCGGCATCGCGATCATCCTCGGCATCGGGACGCGTTGGGTCGCCAGCTTGTTCGTGATCTATCTCATCATCCTGACGTATCTCGGCCACCCGTTCTGGATGACCGGCACGCCGGGCGATAAAGCCAATTTCTACAAGAACCTCGCGATCATCGGCGCGTTCCTGATGCTGGCGTTGAGCGGCGGCGGCGCAGCCTCGGTCGACGGCCGGATGTCGGCGCCGAAAGAGGAAATCTGAACGCGACCGATCTTACGCGCGACGCGCAACCGATCGACGGCGGCGCGTCGCGCCTTCGGGCCCGGCGCACGTAGCGCGCGATTACCCGAGGCCGAGCCCCATCTGATGCAACGCGACGCGGCCGAGCAGCCCGTCCGGCGCCGCCAGCGTGTTGATGATCTCGAAGTGGTTGAGGTCCTTGCCGTCGATCAGCTCGACCGGCTTGCCTTGGGCCTCGACCGCGGCGGCGAAGTCGCGCGCCTGCCGCCTGAACTCGTCGCTCTCGTGCTCGCCATGGGCGACCGCGACCGGGCTAGCGATGCGTCCGACGTGGCGGATTGGGCTCAGTGCCTCGACCTGTCGATCGTCGAGCTGCACATAGGTGTTGCGCGCGCTGCGCCGCACCGGCTCGAGGTCGTAGATGCCGCTGCAGCACACCGCGCCCTTCACGGTGTCGGCCGGAAGGTCGAATTCCGCCCGCCAGTCGGTCGTGACGGCAGCGGCGGCAAGGTGCGCGCCGGACGAATGGCCCGAGATGAAGATGCGCTCGCGATCGGCATCGAGCGCGGCGGCATTGCGATAGATCCACGCGATCGCCGATTTCACCTGCCCCACCATCTGCTCCAAAGTGACATAGGGCAGCACGTCGAAATCGAGCGCCGCGAAGTGCGCGCCCGCGCGCACGAAATTCTCCGCCGCGAATACGCTGTCGCGCTTGCTCAGAGCGCGCCACGCGCCACCGTGGATGAAGACATGGATGGGCGCGTTCGCGCGTTGCCCACGAAAGATGTCGAGCGTCTCGGCGCGGCCATCGCCATAGGCGTAGGCCTGCGGCACGCCCAGCCGACCACGCACGGCCTCGCTATAGGTCGAATAGCCGTTGATCAACGCGACCGCATTGGCGGCCCAGGCGCGTTGATCGTACTGGCGGTCCAGCTCCGCCTGATCGTAATCGCGAAAGACCTTTGCGCGCATCCGGCCGCAACCCCGCCACCCAGGAGGTGCGATCTAGCGCGGCGCCGTCCGGTCACGCAAGCGCGGCACTCCGGAGCCGCGCCGGAATAGGGGCGGATATAAGAAAGAGGGCCGGACGCTGGTCCGGCCCTCTTATCGGTGGCGGGAGAGAGCCGCCGCGGCGCTTGGCGCCGCGGCGGTCCGTGTCCGCGGTGTCAGTTACCCGCCGTCTTCCAGGCGCCGGGCAGTTCCTGCGTCCAATGCGCCTCGATCAGCTTGATCACGTCGTCCGGAAGCGGAACGTAGTCGAGCGCCTTGGCCTGCGACTGGCCCTTGGTCAGCCCCCAATGGAGGAAGGCGAGCGCGAGGTGGTTCTGGTCGGCCGGGTTATCCTTGCGCAGCAGCATGTAGGTCGCGGCCGTGATCGGCCAGCTCTTGTCGCCGGGCTGGTCGGTGAGGATCAGGTAGAAGTCCTTCACCTTGGTGAAGTCGGCATTGGCCGCCGCGGCCTGGAACGCATCCATTGTCGGAGCGACACGCTTGCCGGACTTGTTGACCAGGTCGGTGTAGATGAGCTTGTTCTCCATCACATAGGCGTACTCGACGTAGCCGATCGCGCCGTCGACCTGCTGAACATAAGACGCAACGCCCGGGTTGCCCTTGCCGCCGACGCCGTTCGGCCAGTTGACCGAGGTGCCCTCGCCGACCTTGGTCTTCCACTCGGGGCTGACCTTGGCGAGATAGTCGGTGAAGTTGAAGGTCGTGCCCGAGCCGTCGGAACGATGCACGGTCGTGATCGCCTGGTGCGGCAGCTTCACATTCGGGTTCAGCGCCTTGATCGCCGGATCATCCCACTGCTTGATCTCGCCGAGATAGATCTTGGCAAGGGTGGCGCCGTCGATCACCATTTCGCCTGCCTTGACGCCCGCGAGATGCACGACCGGGGTGATCGAGATGATCACCTGGGGAAACTGCACGAGGCCGTTCTTGGCAACGTCTTCCGGCTTCAACGGCATGTCGGTGTTGGCGAACAGAACGGTCTTGGCTTCGATCTGCTTGATGCCGCCGCCAGAGCCGATCGCCTGGTAATTGACGGTGTCGCCTTTGTCCTTCGCGTACTGGTCCGCCCATTTGGACAGGACCGGATAGATCGCGGTGCCGCCGGCACCGGTGAGGCTCGCGGCCTGGACGTTCGCGGCCAGAGAAACAGCCGCGGCGGCCACGGCCGCGACGAGATGGATTCGCATGCGGTATCTCCGCTTATTCAATCGGTCCCTTCGGGCGTCGCCCTCTCCTTGGACCGACCGCAGCGCCACCAAACGGGTGATTTATTACAGCGGCATGACAGTTGTGCGCCGCATTGATTACCGCCGCGCATCGCGGTTAAGAACGAACATCTGCTTCTGCGCTGCAGCACGACCATTTCTGCTGCCTAATCATCGACTTCGGCGAGGAACCCCGACAAATTATGACGGCGGCGTTTGGGCGCGGCCAGCGCCCGGCCGCCGATGAAAAAGTTGGGGATCGGCTATTCGCGGCGGGACGCACGCAGCGTCGGCAAAACGCAAGAGTTCCACCCCGGATTCGCCGGGCCGCACGGGTCGGGTCGAGCGACCGCTCAATGCTGAAAAAGCGGCGTGATAAGCGTGGCGAGCGCGGTAACGATCATGCTGAGGATGATCGCATAAGCGCAGGTTGCGCCGACGAACTCCATCATGCCGACAATTGGTCCACCGTGACGCACGTGCATCGTCGCCACCTCCGCCCGAGACAACCGGAATCTATCAGAGGCGTTCCGCGCGGTCCCGTTAAATGGGCGTAAAGGACCGCGCGGGCGGCATGACCATGAGGATGCATAGCCGCGACGGTGCGCGGCCACCAAGCGAAAGGCCTACTCGGCGGCCTTCAGGTGCTGGTCACGCCGCTTGTAGAGATCGTCGTCGGCATAACCCATGGTCTCGGGCCGACCGCGGCCGAGCATGACCTGGAAATAGACAGGCCCGAGGCTGTCGTTCTGATAGCCGTGGATCACGCCCGCCGGGCACGAGAGGCATTCCCACGGCCCAAGGCGCGTCGTGAGGCGCTTGCCGCTCTCGTCCTCGACGAACACGTCGAGGAAGCCCTGCAGCACGAAGAAGCACTCTTCGACCTCATGGGTGTGCGCGGCGTTGCCCTGGCCGGGCTCGACATACATGATCGAGAGCGTGAAGTTGCCGGCCGGGATGACGCTCGGATCGCCATGCTTGCCGGAGCCGCCGGCGCCGATGAAGCGGTGCTGGGCGCGCTTGTAGCCCTCGACCTTCGCGTCCTCGAACGCGGCCCAATCCGGCTTCTTCTCGCGGAAGCGGCCGACGTATCGCTCCATGATCTTCTCGACCGGAACGTCGACGAGCTCGGGCGGCCGCGGATGACGTGCAACGCTCATGCGGACTCTCCTCTATCCGTTGTGAATATCGTGCCGCAAACTACGCGCGAATTGACCATTTGGTCAATCATTCCGCGGCCTGCTTCGGTGTCTGTTTCGGTCCTTGCCCGGCCGCATTGATCATCTCCCACACGCGCGGCGGCGACAGCGGCAGCTCGCGCGGCTCGACACCGAGGTCGGCGAGCGCGTTGGCGACCGCGTTCGCCATCACGCCGCCGGCCGCGATCATGCCGCCCTCGCCCGCCCCTTTGGCGCCGAGCGGATTGATCGGGGACGGCTTCTCGTCGGTCGCGATGCTGCGCAGGTTGGGGAAATCGCTCGCGGTCGGCAGCAGGTAGTCCATTAGCGAGCCGGTCAGGAGCTGCCCGTGCTCGTCGTAGACGAGGTGCTCGAGGAACGCGCCGCCGAGGCCCTGTACCAGCGAGCCGATCACCTGGCCCTTGAGGGTGAGCGGATTGATGATGCGCCCGACATCCTCGACCGCCACATAGTCGAGAATGTCGACGCGCCCGGTCTTGGCGTCGACCGCCACGTGGGCCGCATGCGCGCCGTACGTCCAGGTGTGCTTCTTGTTGAGGAAGAAGCCCTCGGCCGCGACGCCGGCGAATTCCTTCAGCGCGAGCGCGCGGCCCTCCGGCCCCGTCACCTTGTCGTCGCCCACCCTGACCGCATCCTCGACGCAGCCGAAGCGTTTTGCCGCCTCGGCGCGGACGGCGGCGCGAAAATTCTCGACCGCATTGAGCAAGGCCGAGCCGCCCATCACGACCGAGCGCGAGTGATAGGCGCCATAGCCGTCGCTCACGTAGGCGGTCGAGCCGTGCAGCACCTCGCGGATGCGCTCGAGCGGCACCTCGAGCGCATCGGCGGCGATCTGCGCGAACACCGTCTCGACCCCCTGCCCGACCGCCGACGAGCCCATGAACACGGTGAAGCTCGCATCGTCGTTGAGCGCGACCTTGGCGGTCTCCTTTGGCCCGGCGGCGCCGCCCTCGATGAAGCAACCGAGCGCGAGGCCGTGATAGCGGCCGTCGATCAGCCGGCCCTGCAGCTTGCGCTTCTCGTTCCAGCCGATCTCGGCGAGGCAGCGGTCGAGCGTCGACTGATAATCGCCGCTGTCGAGCTCGTCCTTGCTCTCGAACGGCGTGATGGTGGCGAGCCGGTACGGCATCTCGGCGTCGGCGACGAGATTGCGGCGGCGGAACTCGATGCGATCGAGCCCGAGATCCTTGGCGACCATGTCGAGGAGCCGCTCGCGGAAAAAGTCGGTCTCGAACCGCCCCGGACCGCGATAGGTGCCGACCGGCGTCTTGTTGGACATGAACAACGTCACGTCGATGTCGATGTTCTCGACGCGGTACGGCCCCGACATGAACTGCGCGATGTTGCGCGAGCCGACCGCGCCGTTGGTGCGCATATAGGCGCCCATGTCCGTAAAGGTGTGGCCGCGCAGCGCAAGGATTCTGCCGTCGCGCGTGCACGCGATCTCGACGTCGGCCTCCGCCTCGCGCGCGTGGTTCATCGCCATCAGATTCTCGCGGCGGTCCTCGATCCATTTGACCGGGCGACCGACATGGCGCGCCGCGAACGGGATCAAAAAATCCTCCGGATAGAACTCGCCGCGCGCGCCAAAGCCGCCACCGACATCGTTCTCGACCATGTCGATCGCGGTCTCGGGCAGCCCGATCTGCGCCGCCAGGATGCGGCGATTGAAGAACGGGACCTTGGCGGCGCCGAAGACGCGCAGGATGCCGGCCGCCGCGTCCCACTCGGCGAGCACGCCGCGCGGCTCCATGGTGAGCCCGTAGTGGCGCTGCACCTTGAAGCGCTCGCGCCGGCGATAGGGCGCGTCCTTGAAAGCCGCCGCCGCGTCGCCGCGCTCGGCGCGGAAGACCAACGCCAGGTTGGTGCCCTTGCGCTCGAACAGCACGCTGGCGTTCTTGGTGGCGCCCGCGCGATCCGTCACCGCCGGCAGCGACTCGATGTCGACATCGATCGCCTCGAGCGCGTCTTCGCCGATGGCGGCACTGTCGGCGAGCACCACGGCGATCGGTTCGCCCACATAGCGTACCTTGTCGGCCGCGATCACAGGCTGCTCGAACGGCTTGAACTCCGGCAACGGCTGCAGCCGCATCGGGATGATGGGCGGGTCGCCCGGCATGTCCTTCGCGGTGATCACCGCATGCACGCCGGCGACCTTGAGCGCCGCCGACGTATCGATCGACCTGATGCGGCCATGCGCGACCGAGCTGCGCAGGATTACGGCGTAGAGCATCCCCTCCGGCGCCAGGTCATCGACATACTGGCCCCGGCCGCGCACGAAGCGCAGGTCCTCGCGCCGTTCGATCGGGGCGCCGATGAAGGTGTTCCTCATCCGGCCTTGCCTTCGCTCTTGCGGTAGGCGCTGCGCGCGTCGAGCACAGCCTCGACGATCGAGATGTAGCCCGTGCAGCGGCAAATGTTGCCGGAGAGCACCTCGCGCACACGATCGGCATCGCAGTCGGGCTCCTCGGTGAGGAGCGCATGCGCGGTGGTGATCATGCCCGGCGTGCAGAAACCGCACTGCAGCGCGTGATGCCGTCGGAACGACGCCTGCAGCGGCGTGAGTTCGTCGTCGTTGGAGAGACCCTCGATGGTGGTGACGCTGCGCCCCTCCGCCTGTACGGCGAGCATCAGGCAGGAGCGCACCGCCTCGCCGTCGAGCAGCACCGTGCAGGCGCCGCACACGCCGTGCTCGCAGCCCAGATGGGTGCCGGTGAGCCGCAGCACCTGCCGCAGGCAGTCCGCGAGCGTCATGCGCGGCTCAACCGTAACCTCGACCGCCTTGCCGTTGACTTCGAACTTCGTCGCCATCTGGGCTCCGTTGCGGGCCTGGTTCAGCCTGCCGCCGCCATGAGCGCACGCTCGACCATGGTGCCGACCAGCGAGCGACGATAAGCGGCGCTCGCGTGGATGTCTTCCTGCGGCTCGACCGCCGCGCTGGTGGCGGCCGCCGCACGCGCGATGACATCGGCATCGATGCGGGCACCGTTGAGCACGGCCTCGACCGGCGAGAGCCGCGCCGGGCGGTCGCCGACGCCGATCACGCCTACATGCGCGTTCGCGGCGCGGCCGGCCGTGTCCTGGTCGTAGAAGACGGCGGCCGCCGCGATGGCGAAATCACCACGCCGCAGCGAAAACTCCTCGAAGCCGAAGCGGCGCTCCGCCGGCCACGCCGGCAGGCGGATCTCGGTGATGATCTCATCAGGCGCGAGCGCAGTTTCGAGCGCGCCGACGAAGAATTCGGCGGCCGGGATCACGCGCGACCCGGCTTTGCCGGTCACTGCGATTTCCGCGTCGCACGTCACGACGATGCCCGGCATCTCGGCCGCCGGATCGGCATGCGCGACACTGCCGCCGACCGTGCCGCGGTTGCGGATCTGGTAATGCGCGACATGATGGACGGCCGCGACCAGCAGCGGATGGGCGCGCGCGAGCCGCGCGTCGTCGAGAATGTCGCGCCAGCGCACCATGGCACCGAGCCGCACGCCCGAAGCGTCGATGCCGATCTCGTTGAGACCGGGCAGCTTGCGCAAGTCGACCAGCAGCGCCGGCGAGGCGACGCGGAACGCGAGCATCGGCACCAGCGACTGGCCGCCCGCGATCGCCTTGGCCTCGCCGTCGTGGGCGGCGAGCAACGTCACCGCTTCGGCCAGCGTCGTCGGACACGCGTAATCGAAGGCAGGCAGTTTCATCGTGTGATTTTTCGAACCGGTGCGGCGGGATCGTGCGATTTCGTAGCATCGTATTGACCATTTAGTCAATTACGGGCAACTTCCGCCCAACGTCATCGTCATGCCCGGCCTCGTGCCGGGCATCCACGTCTTTGCGGCGTCACGGCGCGAAAGACGCGGATGGCCGGCACGAGGCCGGCCATGACGGCAAAGATTAGGGATGCCCATGGCCCTGCCGCTCAGCCTGTCCGTCTGCGACTACGACCGCACGCGCGCGATCTTCGACGGCCGCGCGCCGATCGAGGGCTGCGACGTCAGCGCCGTCAATCTGGAGCCGGAGGAGTCGTTCCACCGCGCCTTCAAGTTCGCCGAGTTCGACGTCAGCGAAATCTCGATGAGCAGCTACACCATGACCACCGCGCGCGGCGACGCGCAGTACGTCGCGGTGCCGGCCTTCGTGTCGCGCCTGTTTCGCCACAGCAGCCTTTACGTGCGCACCGACCGCGGCATCAAGACGCCGAAAGACCTCAGGGGCAAGACGATTGGCCTGCCCGAATACCAGATGACCGCCAATGTATGGGTGCGCGGCATCCTGCAGGACGAGTACGGCGTCAAACCGGCCGACATCAAATGGCGGCGCGGCGGCCTGGAGGACGCCGGACGCGAGGAACGCGCCCGCATCAATCTGCCGCCCGAGATCGAGCTGATCCAGGTGCCGAACGACCGCACGCTGTCGCAGATGCTCGCAGCCGGCGAGATCGACGGCGTCCTCTCGGCGCGCGCGCCGAGCTGTTTCCTCGCCGGCGCGGCCAATGTCGGGCGGCTGTTTCCGAACTATCCCGAGATCGAGGCCGCCTACTACCAGAAGACGCGCATCTTCCCGATCATGCACGCGATCGGCATCCGCCGCTCGCTGGCCGAGAAGCACCCCTGGCTCGCGGTCAGCGTCTACAAGGCCTTCGTCAAGGCGAAGCAGATCGCGATGGCCGAGCTCGGCCAGATCGGCCACCTCGCCGTGTCCCTGCCCTGGCCGGTCGCCGCCTACGATCACGCCTGTGCGTCGCTCGGCCCGGGCTACTGGAGCTATGGCGCGCACGAGAACCGCCACGTGCTCGAGACGCTCGCCCGCTACTCGTTCGAGCAAGGCCTCTCGGTGCGCGAGCTCCCGTTCGAAGAGATGTTCGCACCGTCGACCTACGAGCTGACGAAGATCTGACGCCTCGTGCCCCGGATGCGCTGCAGCGGCGCGCACGCAAATCGGGCCTGCCCGATTTGCGCATGGATTTTTGGCGATCTCGGGTAAATCAAACCCGAGATCGCTGTGCTGGTGCAGTGTCGATCCGGGCGCAGGCGCGCTTACTTGCATCTACCGGCGTGAGCGAGCTGAACCTTGGCCGCCAGCCGATCGCAGTTGTTTCCGTAGGTCTTCCCATTGCAGCCGCAGACCGGCCTGAAGATCTTGGTGCAGAACCTCGGCACCTTGACGCATGTACCCGAGGCGTCCGCGATCTTGCAGGATCCCGGCCTGTGATCGCAAAACAGCCCGCGGTCGCACTTGATGCCCGCGATGCCGCCACACATCTTGCCCGCACCGACGGCGTTCGCGCCGGTCGGGATCAGAACGGCCAAACCAACGGCCGCCACCAGAACCATCATCACCTGTCGAGAAGACATCGTCGCCATCTGCTCCTCCCTGTTCTGGATGTTCGGCGGCGATCCGATCCGCGGCATCCGCAGCGCGGATGTCGTGCTCGTCGCCCCAAACGATCGAATACTATCTCAGAGGGAGTGATTTATAAATACCATTATAGAGCGTCAGGCGATCTTGTTGATCATCGCCCACACCTTCGGCGGGCTCAGCGGCAGCTCATGCGGCTGCACGCCGAGGGATTTCAGCGCCGCCGCGACCGCGTTGGCGATGATCCCGCCGACCGGGATGATGCCGCCCTCGCCGGCGCCCTTGGCGCCGAGCGGGTTGTGCGGGGCCGGCTTGTCCTCCAACGCGACCGCGTGGATCGACGGAAAGTCGCTCGCGGTCGGCATCAGGTAGTCGACGAGCGTCCCGGTGAGCAGCTGGCCGTCGGCATCGTAGACCAGATGCTCCATCAAGGCGCCGCCGAGGCCCTGGACGATCGCGCCCACGCACTGGCCATGCAGCGTCTCGGGATTGATGATGCGCCCGACGTCCTCGACCGCCACATAGTCGAGCACGTCGATCGCCCCGGTCTTCGGATCGACGGCCACCTCGGCCGCGTGCGCGCCATAGCTGTAGGTGCGCTTGCTGCTGGCAAAAGTGCCGTCCGCCGCGATGTTGTCGGCGGCAAGATCGGCCCAAGCGAGCGTGCGGCCAGACGGACCCACAACCGTCATCTGATCGAGCGTGACCTCGCCCGCCGGGCAGCCCAAGCGCTTCGCGGCCGCCGCGCGGATCATCTCCTTGAGCTTCCCGGCGGCGTCGATCACCGCCGAGCCGCCCATCACGACGGAGCGCGAGCTGTAGGAGCCGAACCCTTCGGCCAGAAGATCGGTCGAGCCGTGCAAGACAGCCGCGATGCCATCCATCGGGAGATCGAGCGCATCGGCCGCGATCTGCGCGAACACCGTCTCGACGCCCTGCCCGATCCCGGACGATCCGATATGCACCACGACGCGGCCGTCCGGCCGCAGCATCAGCCGTGCGTTCTCGCGCGGGCCGGAGGCGCCGCCCTCGATGTAGCAGCCGATGGCGCAGCCGCGATAACGGCCATCGATCAGGCGGCCCTGCCGCGCGGACCGATCGGCCCAGCCGAATTCCTTCAGGCAGCGATCGAGCGTCGCCGCATAATCGCCGCTGTCGGTCTCGGTCTCGACATGCAGCGGCTCGACGGTCGCGAGGCGATAGGGCTGCGCGCTTTCCGCGATCAGGTTGCGCCGGCGCAGCGCGACCCGGTCGATGCCGAGATCGTCGGCCACGAGATCGATCAGCCGCTCGCGGAAGAAGTCGGCCTCGTAGCGGCCCGGCCCCCGATAGGTGCCGACCGGCGTCTTGTTGGTGACGAGCGGCGAGACCTCGATGCGGATATTGGGGATGTCGTAGGGCCCGGAAAGCACCTGCGAGATGTTGCGGGCCGGCGTCGCACCCGCGGTGCGCACATAAGCGCCAAAATCGCAAAAGGCCTCGCCCACCAGCGCGATGAACCGGCCGTCGCGGTCGCAAGCGAGCGCGAGCTCGATCTCGGCGTCGCGCGCGTGATTGCAGGCGAGCAGGTTCTCGCGCCGGTCCTCGATCCATTTCACCGGCCGGCCGGTCAACCGCGCCGCGAACGGAATCAAGAAATCCTCCGGATAGAACTCGCCGCGCGCGCCAAATCCTCCGCCGACGTCGTTCTCGACCATGCGGATCGCGTTTTCGGGCAGGCCGATCAGGGCGGACAGGATGCGCCGGTTGGGAAACGCGATCTTGGCCGCGCCGAACACGCTGAGCTTCCCGGCCGCCGCATCCCAGTGCGCCAGGAGTCCCCGCGGTTCCATCGGCACCGCGGTGTGGCGTTGGACCTTGAAGCGCTCGCGCCGCACATAGGGCGCGGCCGCGAGCGCCGCCGCGGCATCGCCCTTGGCGGCCGTCAGCGTCGCCGTCACATTCGTCACGTCATCGAACAAGCGAACTTCGCCCGTGCGCGCGGCATCGCGATCCGCGACGGCCGCAAGCACCTCGATATCGGCATTGATCGCCTCGAGCGCGTCCTCGGCGAGCGCCGGGCTCTCGGCGACCACCACGGCGAGCGGCTCGCCGACGTAGCGGACCTTGCGGTCGGCAAGCACCGGCTGCTGATACGGCTTGAACGCCGGCAGCACGTCGAGCCGCTGCGGGATCATCGGCATCTTGCCGAGGTCGGCCGCAACGATCACCGCATGCACGCCCGGACAGGCTCGCGCCGCCGATACGTCGATAGCGCGGATGCGGCCATGCGGCACCGAACTGCGCAGGATCGCGGCATGCAGCATGCCGTCGAGCGCGAGATCGCCGACGTATTCGCCGCGTCCGCGCAAAAAGCGCAAATCTTCGATTCGCTCGACCGGGCTGCCGACCAGGCGGTTGGTCGTTCTGACGTGCTCCATCAACGGCTCACTTCGTTCCCTGTCCTTATTTCGGATTGAGCCGGATGCCGGTGAACTTCCACTGCGACAGCTCTTCCATGGCGTAGCGCACGCCCTCGCGGCCGAAGCCACTCGAGCCGACGCCGCCGAACGGATAGGTGTCGAGCCGGAAACGGCTCGCCTCGTTGATCCACAGCGCGCCCGCCTTGAGCTTCTTCGACACCTTGAAGGCGGTGTCGAGGCTCGACGTGAAGCAGGCCGCCTGCAACCCGAACTCCGACGAGTTGGCGAGCGCGAGCGCCGCGTCGACGTCGGCGACCGGCTGCACCACCACGACCGGGCCGAACGCCTCCTCGGTCATCAGCCGCGCCGTGCCGGGGGCACTCGCGAGGATCGCGGGTCCGAGGATGCAGCCCGTGCGCTCGGGCTTGAGCACGAGGCGCGCACCCTTCTCGACCGCGTCGGCGACCATCTGCTCGACGCGGTCGGCGGCCGCGCGGTTCACCATCGGGCCGACGTCGGTCGCGGTATCGTTCGGGTCGCCGACCTTGAGCTTCTTCGCGGCCGCGACGAACGCCGCGAGAAAGGCCTCGAACACCTTTTCCTCGACGATCACGCGCTGCGCCGAGATGCATTGCTGGCCGCTCGCCTCGAAACCGGCCGACGCGATGCGCTGGGCCGCGTCGGCGAGATCGGCGTCCGCGCATACGATGTTGGCGGCATTGGAGCCGAGCTCACCGACGAACTTCTTCGCCCCGGCTGCGCGCGCGAGGTCGTGCCCGGCCGCGGTCGAGCCCGTGAGCGTCACCGCCTGCACCAGCGGATGGGCGGCGAGCGCTTTTGCGGTCTCGCGCCCGCCCGTCACCACGTTGAACAGCCCGGCCGGCACGCCCGCCTTCTTGAACGCTTCGGCGAGGATCACGGCGACTTCCGCGCCGGGCGGCGACGGCTTCACCACCACGGCGTTGCCCATGGCGAGCGCGGGCGCGACCTTCTGGGTCACCATGTTGGAGGGCGCGTTGAACGGCGTGACCGCCGCCACCACGCCGTAGGGAATGCGGGTCGTGAAGCCGAAGCGGTTGGCGCCGAGCGCGCTGAGATCGAGGGGGAGCACCTCGCCGTTCATATGCGGAAGCTGGATCGCGCAGGCGCGCAAAAAGGCGCCCGAGCGCCGATGCTCGAAAGTCGCGGCGCGTTTGGGCTTGCCGAGCACCCGCACCAGCGCATCGACCACCTGCGGCTCGGCCTTGTCGGCCGCATCGGCCGCCGCGTTCAGCCATTCGACGCGCTTCGACGTCGGCGCCTCCTGGTTAGCGAGGAAGGCCGCATGCGCGTTGGCCACCGCCGCATCGACCGCGGCCGCATCGGCATCCATCATGTCGGCAACGACGCGCTCGTCGACCGGCGACACCAGCGGCGCCATGGCGGCGCTGGGAAAATCCTTGGTCTCGCCGCCGATGTACGGCAGCACGCGCAGGCGATCACTCATGTCGGGTCTCCCGGTCTTCTTCGATTCTTCCTTGTACGGTCGGTCAGCGGCGAAGCTGCGTAACCCACCAGCTGCCTCGCCGGATCCGGCGCCGCAGGTGGGTTACGCCGCTGCGCGGCTAACCCACCCTGCGAACAATCCGTCGCGCCGTCTCGCTCTGGCAGTAACTCAAGATCATGTCGGTGATATGCGCGAGCCACGCCTTGCGCCGTTCCTTGGTGGTGAAGTCGACGCCGAAGGCCGCGTTGAGCGTGTACTGGTTCGACAGGTAGTGATAGGCGAGCGACGATAGCGAGAGGTAGAGCGTGACGGGATCGATGTCGCGGCGAAAGATCCCTTGGTCGGCGCCGCGGCGCAGCACCTCGCGAATTGTGTCGACCAGCGGATCGTAGAGCGCGCGGATACGCTTGGAGCGCCGCGCGTGGCGGCCCTTGTGCAGGTTCTCGTCGTTGAGCAACGCGATCGCCTCGCCGTGCGCCTCGAGCGCGGAAAAAGTATGCGCCACGAGCGCCCGCATGGCCTCGACCGGATCGCTGCCGCGGATCGCAAAATCGCGCTGGCCCGACCGCAGGGTCTCGTACATGCGCTCGAGCACCGCGATGAACAGGCCCTCCTTGCTGCCGAAGTAGTGGTAGAGCATGTTCTTGGCGAGCCCGCAGCGGCGCGCGATCGCGTCGACGCGGGCGCCCGCAAAACCGCGCGCCGCGAACTCGGCGGTGGCACGCGCGAGGATCTTCTCGCGCGTCTTTTGCGGGTCGGAGCCGGTCTTGCGCATTGTTTCTGCTTGGATTCGCGCCCGCGGCCTACTGGATGCGCACGCCCGCGGCCGCGACCACCTTGGCCCACTTGGCGCGCTCGGATTTGGCATAGGCCGCGAACTCGTCGGGCGACATCGGCGCGGGCTCGCCGCCCACATTGGCGAGCGTCTTGACCACATCCGGTTCGGTGAGGATCTGCTTTACCGCAGCGGCGATCTTGTCGACGATCTCGGGCGGCGTGCCGCCGGACGCGTAGAGCCCCTGCCAGCCGGTCGCCTCGTAGCCCGGCACCGTCTCGCCGATGGTCGGAAGCTCGGGCGCAACGGCGACGCGCTTCGGCGTCGACACCGCGATGGCGCGCACCTGCCCGCCTGTGGCGAGCGGCCAGATCGAGGTCATGGAGTCGATCGCGACCTGGATCGAGCCGCCGATCATGTTGGTCATCTCGTCGGTGGTCGAGCGGAACGGCACATGCGTCATGTGCGTGCCGGTCGCCATCTGGAACATAACGCCGGCGAGATGCGAGGAGGTGCCGAGGCCGGACGAGCCGAACGATACCTTGCCGTCGTTTGCCTTGAGGTAGGCGACCAGCTCCGGCACGGTCTTCGCCGGCACGTCCTTGTTGACGGTGAGCAGGTTCGGCAGCCGCACCAGGAGCGAGATCGGCACGAAATCCTTCTCGACGTCGAACGGCAGGTGCGCATAGAGCGACGGATTGATCGCATGGGTGCTCACGGTGCCGATCAGGAGCGTGTAGCCATCGCCTTTCGCTTTGGCGACGACGCCCGCCCCGATGCTGCCCCCGGCCCCGCCGCGGTTTTCGACCACGAAGGGCACGCCGAACTTCTGCTGCAGACGCTGCGCCACCAGCCGGCCGATCAGGTCGGCCGAACCGCCCGCCGCGAAGGGAACGACGACGCTGACGGGGCGCGTGGGCCAGGCGTCGGCGGCGTGCGCGCGAAGGGTTGGAATGAGCCCGGCGGCGAGCGCCGCCGCCGATCCAAGGAATTCTCGCCGCTTGAGCATCGTGCCTCCGTCGGTATTGACCAAATGGTCAATACACCAAACCGAAGGCGTTGTCGCGTGCGGTAAGATGCGCCGTCGCCGCATCTAGCGCATATCCCGGCAAAGCGGACGCCGGTTCGCCAATCAGCATATGCGCCAAACAAAGACAAGCAGAGCGGATATCGATTCCGCGGGAACGAAATACGCGCTGCGTCGATCCCACTTCTTCCTTACTTCTTCTCCGGCACGCCGAGCCGCTTCGCCATCTCGGCGATCTGCGCGCGCTGCGCGTCGATCGATTTGGCGAAATCCTCCGGCCCGCCGATGTTCATGAGCTGGCCGGTCGTGCCGAGGCGGTCCGCGACGGTCTTGTCGGCGACCGCACGCACGTCCTCGGCGATGCGCTTGCGCAGATCCAGCGGCATGTCGGCGGGGCCGAACAGGCCGACGAGGCCGTCGACGGTGAGGCCCGGGAAACCCGCCTCCGCGACGGTCGGCACGTCCGGATAGGCGGGCGTGCGCTGCGTGCTGGTCACCGCCAGCAGGCGGACCTTGCCATTCTGGATCTGCGGCCGCGCGATCGCGATCGCCGACTCGTAGACCTGCACACGCCCCTCGGCGAGATCGTTCACGGCCTCGACCGGGTTGCGGTACGGCACCTTCCTGATGTCGAGGTTCTCGCCCTTGAGGAATCCCTCGAACAAAAAGTCGAGCGCGCCGGTGAGGCCCGCCCAGTTGAGCTTGCCGGGTTCCTTGCGGGCGAGATCGAAGAGCTGCTTGAGCGACTTGATGTCGGTCGATGCCGGCACCGAAATCCCGACCACGGTATTGGAGACGCGCACGATCGGGTTGAGATCGGCGGGCTTGTACGGCAGGTTGCCGTAGAGAAAGGGATGCGCCGTAAACGACGAGGTGGGCGAGCTCAGCAGCACGTGGTCGTCGTGCGCCTTGACGAAGGCCGCGATCGCGACGATGCCGTCGCCGCCCGGGCGGTTCTCGACAATGACGGTCTGGCCCCAACGCTTGCTCAACCGGTCGGCAAGCAGGCGCGAGCCGATATCGACGCCCGAGCCGGCGCCGAGCGGCACGATGAGCTTGACGGCGCGCTGCGGCCATTTCGGTGCCTGGGCCAGAACCGATGGCGCTCCCAACGCCCCTGCGACGGCCATTCCGGCCAGGGTGAACAGGTCGCGCCGAGTCGTGCGCATGGAATCCTCCCACTTTCGAATGTGCGTGGCGTGAAGCTGCGATCGGGCGGCAAGCTGCAGGAATTTTCTCGATACGACAATTGCAAAAAGGTCGCGCTGGGGGCCGGCGACACGGCTTTGTGGCCCGATTGGCCGGATGGTCGACACCCGCCGGCTCGGCTACCCTGCGGTTGCGGCCGGTAGCAGGCGTTGCAGGCCGATCAACGCGATATTGCCCGGCTGCGCATCTTCCGGCGAAAGCCTGTCCCGGACTCGATCCGGGGTGGGTACCGGTTCGCCGGCAAGGAGATGCGCCAACATGAAGTTCGGCCCAGGGAGGAATTCACATGACCCATTCGATCCGACTGTCCACGACTCTCGCATTTGCGGCGGCGCTGATCGCGCTCGCACCCGGCCAACGCGCCGTCGCGCAATCGGCCGGCCTCTACGTCAACGCGGTCGACATCGACGTCAAGCCCGGCGAGACCGACAAGTACCTCGCCGCGCTCAAGGAGAACGGCACCGAGGCCGTCAAGGAGCCGGGCTGCCGCGTGTTCAATATCCACGTGCGGGCAAACGATCCCAACCACGTGTTCATCTACGAGGTCTACGAGAACGCCGCCGCGCTCGAGGCGCACCGCCAGACCCCGCACTTCAAGAAATACGCCGCGACGACGGCCAACATGGTGGCAAAGCGTGAAGTTCACGCCGTGACCACAGTCGCGGTCAATGTGAAGGGGCGTTGAGGGTCCGCTGATCGCGCCGAATCATCAACGCGTCATGGCCGGGCATAACCGTTCGAAGAACGGCGTCGCTTGGCTCGCCTATGTCCCGGCCATCCACGTCTTGCTTGCTGAATCGCGGCAAGGAGACGTGGACGCCCGTGGCACAAGGCCGGGCATGACGACGGTGGTTCAAAAAGAAATACGCGCTATCGCCCGGTGAAATTCGGCACGCGGCGCAAGGCCATGGCCTTGACGCCTTCCTTGAAGTCCTCGGTGCGGCGCAGCCGGTTCTGCTCGGCGAGCTCGTGCTCGGTCGCGCGGGCGACGCGGTCGGCGAGATCGCCGCGCATGGTCGCGCGTGTCGACATGAGGCCGAGCGGCGCGTTCTCGGCGATCTCGGCCGCGAGCGCGAGGGCCGCGGATCGCACCTGGTCCTGCGGCACGAGCACGTTGGCAAGCCCCATGGCGTGCGCCTCCGTGCCGCTGACGCGGCGGCTCGTATAGAACATCAGCGCGGCGTTGTTCGCGCCGACCACGGCCGGCAGCGTG
>DASXCK010000231.1:0-4623 GCA_036491235.1 Xanthobacteraceae bacterium
GCTTGTGCGGCAGCTTGCCCTTCTTGCGGATCGGCACGAAGCCGGCCGAGACCTGGTGCGCGACGGCGCCGCCGAGGATGAAGCCGCGCGCCTCCATGCCGGCGACCTTGTCGATCTTCGAGCCCGCCCACGGCTGCACCAGTTCGTCGACCGTGCGGCGGAACGCGCGCGCATCGCCCAACAGGGTCGTGATGTCGCGGAACATGATGCCGGGTTTGGGATAATCCGGAATCGTGCGGATCGCGGCCTTGAGGTCGTTTTCGAGGACGGTCGCCATAGATCAGCTCACGATAAGTGGGGAATTGGGCGGGCGGGCGCCTTGCGGCGCTGCACTGTGGCTAACCGCGCGCCGGATCGCAACCCGCGAACGGGCGATGAATGTGGTGCGCGGAGGCTACCGCGCGCTGTCGCGCAGGTAGCTTTCGTCGACGAATTTCGCGCGGTCATAGGCCGCATCCGCCGGCACCAGGCCGGCCGCCTTCACGTTCTCGAACACCCGCGCGAGGCTGCGGTCGGAGGCCGTGAGGTCGCGCGCGAGCACGTCCATGCGCGCCGTGTCCTCGAGCGCGCGCCGCGCATAGGCGGGCGTGGTGTTGAGCTCCTTGGCACCGAGCGCCGCCGACTCGTCGGAATGCGCGAACATGTAGTCGGTGCCGCGCCGCAACGCGCGCAGGAAGCCGACCAGCACCGCGCGGTTCTGTTGCGCCCAGGTCTCGTCGACCACCACCGAGGTGAACTGATAGTCGGGCACGAGATCGGCGATCGGCCCGAGATTGCTGAAGCCGTCCGCCTCCGCCTCGTAGCTCAGCGGATAAGGCTGCAGGCCGACGTCGATCTTGCGGGCTTTCAGCAGCCGCGCCCGCGCCGGCGACCCGCCGACCGCCTGCACGGTCACATCGGTCGGCGCGAAGCCACCCTTGCGTGCGATGTCCTTGATGAAAAAGGTCGTACCCTCCTGCATCGAGACCACCCCGATGATCTTGCCCTTGAGCGCCGCGAACGACTTGATCTCCGGCTGCGCGATGATGAAGTGCGGCGGCCGCTGCGCGTCGCCAGCGACGATCCGCAGCGGGCTGCCCCGGTAGGCCTCGGCGATCACGTTCTCGATCGACGTGATGCCGATCTGGTGGGTGCCGGCGCGCAGATCGGTGAGGATGCGGCCGGCCGCGTTGTAGACCTCGATCTTGGCGTCGATGCCTTCCTGCTTGAAGAAGCCCTGCTTCTCGGCCGTCCAGGCCGGCAGATAGAAGATCGTGCGTGAGACGACCGCGATGCGCAGCGGCGTCTCGGCGCTGGCGGCGAGCGGGGCGAGGAGGAGGGTGAGGACGGCAGCGAGAAGCGTTTTCATTAAGCGTCTCCCGTAGGGTGGGCAAAGGCGGGCGGGACCTTTGCGATTTGGCACGGCGTGCGCTCCGCCGTGCCCACGCAAACCCGCGATGACCGCGTGGGCACGGCGGATCCAGGGCAGTGCGTCACGCGACCGTTGGGACCGCCTTTGCCCACCCTACTTCTTTTTCTTCTTTCCCAGCACCCTGCCCGCCACGGCGTCCAGCTTCTTGATCAGCTTCGCGTCGCGCGCGTCGGGGGCCGTGATGATCGCTGAGTCGAGCGCGCGGTCGGAGCCGATCGGGCACGGCTCGTGCTCGCGCGGGAAATCGCGCGCGAGCCGCGCGACCAGATGCTTCGCCTTCTCGGCATTGGCGGTGAGCACCTTGATGATGTCCTGCACCGTCACGGCGTCGTGGTCGGGGTGCCAGCAGTCGAAGTCGGTCACCATCGCGACGGTCGCGTAACAGATCTCCGCCTCGCGGGCGAGTTTTGCCTCCGGCATGTTGGTCATGCCGATCACGGAATAGCCGAGCTGCTTGTAGGTGAGGCTTTCGGCGAGCGAGGAGAACTGCGGTCCCTCCATGCAGACGTAGGTGCCGTCGCGCACCACCTGGATGCCCGCCGCCATGGCGGCCTCGGCGAGGTGGATGCGCAGCCGCGGCGAGACCGGATGCGCCATCGAGACATGGGCGACGCAGCCCTTGCCGAAGAACGAGCTCTCGCGACGGTGGGTGCGGTCGACGAACTGGTCGACCAGCACGAAGGTGCCGGGCGGCAGCGCCTCCTTGAACGAGCCGCAGGCCGAGAGCGAGACGAGGTCGGTGACGCCGGCGCGCTTGAGCACGTCGATGTTGGCGCGATAGTTGATGTCGGACGGCGACAGCCTATGGCCGCTGTCGTGGCGCGGCAGAAAGACCACCGGCAGGCCCGCGATCTCGCCCACCCGCAGTGCCGCCGACGGCGCGCCCCACGGGCTCTTGATGCGGCGGTTTTTCACCTTCTCGAGGCCCGGCAGGTCGTAGATGCCGGAGCCGCCGATGATGCCGAGCACGGATTTGGTCATTGCTCTGTCCCACCCTCGACGTCATGGCCGCGCTTGTCCCGGCCATCCACGTCATTGCTTCAAAGAAGCAAGACGTGGATGCCCGCGACAAGCGCGGGCATGACGAGGATAAACGAAGGGCCCCGGTCAGGGGCCCTTTGTCAACATCGCGATGCGCCGCAACGCCTCAATGCGCGCCGGCCCACACCTTGCGCTTGGTGAAGTAGAGCAGCCCCGCGAACACGATCAGGAAGACCATCACCTGGAAGCCGATGCGGTGGCGCGCCTCGAGGTGCGGCTCGGCCGCCCACATCAGGAAGGCCGCGACATCCTTGGCGTACTGGTCGACCGTCTGCGGCGTGCCGTCGGTGTACTCAACCTGCTTGTCGGTGAGCGGCGGACGCATGCCGATCGCGTGACCCGGGAAGTACTTGTTGTAGTAGGTGTTCGGCGGCAGCGTGAAGTTCGCAGGCTTCTCCTCGAAGCCCGTGACGATGGCATGAATGTAGTCGGGCCCGGCTTCCTGATAGGGCACGACCATGTCGACGAGGAAGGTCGGGAAGCCGCGCTTGTAGCCACGCGCCTTGGCAAGCACCGACATGTCCGGCGGCAGCGCGCCGCCGGTGACTTGACGCGCCTGCGCGTCGTTCTCGAACGGCGGCGGGAAGTGATCGGCGGGCCGGCCCGCGCGCTCGACGGCTTCGCCCTGGTCGTTGGTGTCCTTGACCTTGAAGTCGGCCGCAATCGCCTTGACCTGCGCCTCGGTGAACTCCGGACCGCCGGGCTCGCCGAGATTGCGGAACGACAACAGCTTGAGGCTGTGACAGTTTTTACAGACCTCGTTGTAGACCTTGAAACCGCGCTGGAGCTGCGCCCGGTCGAAGGTGCCGAAAGGGCCCGAGAACGACCACTTCTGCACCGCCGGGTTCTCTGGCTCCGCCGACTGCGCTTGCGCCCGCGTGGCCGAGCCGAACAAGCCGGTGGCGACCGCGAGGCCCACAACCGCGGCCATGGCCGCGGCCTTCTTGCCCTTCTTCTTGAGCACTGCGTCGGCAATCGAGTTCGGCAGCGCGCGTGGCATCTCGATGAGACCGACCACCGGCATCGCAAGGAGGAAGAACCCGAAGTAGAGCACGGTGAACAACCGCGCGATCCACACATAGACGCCTGCCGGCGGCTGCGAACCGAGATAGCCGAGACCGATGCATACGATCACGAAGCCCCAGAAGCACCACTTGTACATCGGCCGGTAGGTCGCCGACTTGACCGGCGACGTATCGAGCCAGGGCACGAAGGCGAGCACCAGGATCGACGAGAACAGCGCAAGCACGCCCATCAGCTTGTTCGGGATCGAGCGCAGGATCGCGTAGAACGGCAGGTAGTACCACTCAGGCACGATCTCCGGCGGCGTCTGAGCCGGATTGGCCGGGATGTAGTTGTCGGGGTGCATCAGATAGTTCGGGATGTAGAACACGAACCACGCAAAGACGATGCAGAACACGGCGATGCCGAAGGCATCCTTGGTGGTCGCATAAGGCGTGAACGGCACCGTATCCTTCTCCGACTGCGGCTCGACGCCGGCCGGATTGTTCTGCCCCGCGACGTGCAGCGCCCAAACGTGCAACACGACTACGCCGGCGATCACGAAAGGAAGCAGATAATGCAGCGAGAAGAAGCGCTGCAGGGTCGGGTTGCCGACCGCGAATCCGCCCCACAGCCAGGTGACGACCGTGTCGCCGACCACCGGAATGGCGGAGAACAGGTTGGTGATGACGGTCGCGGCCCAGTAGCTCATCTGCCCCCACGGCAGCACGTAGCCCATGAAGCCGGTCGCCATCATCAGCAGATAGATGATCACGCCGAGGATCCACAGCACCTCGCGCGGCGCCTTGTATGACCCGTAATAGAGGCCGCGGAACATGTGGACGTAGACGGCAAGGAAGAACATCGAGGCGCCGGTCGCATGGATGTAGCGCAGCAGCCAGCCGAGGTTCACGTCGCGCATGATGTACTCGACGGAGTCGAACGCCATGTTGACGTTCGGCGTATAGTGCATGACCAGCACGATGCCGGTGATGATCTGCACGCCGAGCATGAACGAGAGGATGCCGCCGAACGTCCACCAGTAGTTCAGGTTGCGCGGCGTCGGATAAGTGACGAAGGAGGAATGCACGAGGCCGATGATCGGCAGCCGCCGCTCGAACCACTTGAGAAACGCGTTCTGCGGTTGATAGGTCGAAGTTCCGCTCATG
>DASXCK010000232.1:0-13387 GCA_036491235.1 Xanthobacteraceae bacterium
ATTGCCGGCAACGAACGGCATGCCGACCGGCGAAGGATAAAGCCCGCCGCGGAAATAGGTGTCGATGAAATTCACGCCGGACGCGTGGTGCTTCAGGCGCACCTGGCCCTGTCCGGGCGGCGGCAATTCGATCTGGTCGTACGTCAAAACCTCTGGGCCGCCGTGCTTATGCACTCGTACTGCTGCCACCATGGCAAACTCCTTGCGATTGGCTTCAAATCAGTGAATTCGGCTGAATTCCCGGGACGGCCTCGCCGTCGGCGGCGAGATCATAAGAACAGATCGCGCTGGCGCAAGGGCGCTGGTCAGCGCCCGCCGGCGACGCGCAGAACCGCACCCGTCGTGTAGCTCGCCGCATTAGACAGCAAAAACAGGACGGTTTCGGCGACTTCCTCGGAAGTGCCGGGGCGCGCGAGCGGCACCGCCTGGATGAGGCGACCGAGCCGACCGGGCGGATGGATGTCGGTCGCGATCGGTCCGGGTGCGACGGCGTTCACCCGGATGCCTTCCGACGCGACTTCGCGCGCAAGTCCGAGGGTCAGCGTCTCGATCGCGGCTTTGGTAGCCGAGTACATCACGTACTCGCCGGCGCCGCCCAGTGTCGCCATGGCGGAGGACAGGAAGACCATGCTGCCGCCCGCTCCGCCCCGCTTGGTCGAGAGACGCGGGATCGCGGCGCGCGCCGAGATGACGGCGCCCAGCACGTTGATATTCAGGATCTCTTGCGCGTCCTTGGTTGCGAGGCCCTCGATGCGCGCCATCGGCCCCGTAATACCAGTGTTGTAGACGAGGTGGGTGAGCCGCCCGAGGTCGCGGTCGACCGTCTCGAACATGCGCGCGATATCGTCCTCACGGGCCATGTCGGCCTGCACCGCGACGGCGCGTCGCCCCGAAGCCTTGACGTCGGCCACGACCGCATCCGCTGCCTTGCGATTCTTGAGGTAGTTCACGGCGACATCGAAGCCGCGTTTTGCCGCGAGGCGCGCGATGGCGGCGCCGATGCCGCGGCTGGCGCCGGTGACGAGCAGGATGGGGGCCGATGTCGACATGCAATTCTCTTTCACTTGCGATTTCGGCGCGCGCGCCGCCGGCGCTGCGCCGCGACGTTGATCACCTCGACGGCGCCCGCGAACGCCATCGCAAAATAGATATATCCGCGCGGCACGTGGAAGTCGAAGCCATCGGCGACGAGCGCGACGCCGATCAGCACCAGGAACGCCAGCGCCAGCACCTTGGTGGTCGGATGCGCCGCAATGAAAGCCGCGACCGGTCCGGACGCTACGTACATGATCGCAATCGCGATCAGCACCGCGGCTATCATGATGCGGATGTCCTGCGCCATGCCGATCGCCGTGATGATCGAGTCGATCGAGAACACGAGGTCGATGACGATCAACTGGGCGATCGCGAGCAGGAACGCGCGGCCGGCTCCGCCGACGGTCCCTTCCGGCTCGTCCCTGCCCTCGACCTCCGCATGCATCTCGTGCGTGGCCTTACCGATGAGAAAGAGGCCGCCGCCGATCAGCACAAGATCGCGCCAGGATATCTCCTGGCCGAGCACGATCACGATCGGCGCCGTGAGCGCCGCGAGCTTCGTCAACCCGAACAGCAAAGCGACGCGCAGCAGGAGCGCGAGCGAGAGCCCAACCTGCCGCGCCCGCTGCTGGCGTGTCGGGTCGAGCCGCGCCACCAGCAGCGAGATGAAGACCACATTGTCGATGCCGAGCACGACCTCGAGCACGCTCAAGGTGACGAGCGCGGCCCAGGCTTGCGGGTCGGTCAGCAGCGCCATCATCGGCGTCGCTCAAGCCTCATTGGATTCACCGTCGGCACGGTCGTCGTTGGCGCGCAAGACGCCGACGGCAAATACGTAGCAGCCGATCGCGCACAGTCCGCCCGTGACCCAGGCGCCCGGCGCCATGTGGCGCGCGAGCGCGATCACCGCCAGCACGCTACCGACCGCGAGCAACGCGAGATTGAGCCCGCGCCGCCGCCGCACCCGCATCGGATGAATGAACCGGAACGGCAGGAAGGTGAGAATGGCGAGAAGCACGACCGCGCTCGCGGCAAGCCAAGGCGCCGGCCGCAGCAGCAACAGGTAGAACGCAGCGCAGTTCCACAGGGCCGGAAAGCCGCGGAAATAGTTGTCGGGCGTCTTCATGGTGCGATCGGCAAAATAAAGCCCGCCGGTTACCGTGATCAGGATGCCGGCCGCGAGATCGAACGGACGTGCCAACAGCCCGCTCGCCGCAATCGCATAGGCGGGCACGAACACGTAGGTGACGAAATCGACCACGAGATCGAGCGTCTCGCCCGACCAGCGCGGCAGCGTATCCGCGACCTTGAAATGGCGCGCGAGCGGGCCGTCGGCCGCATCGACCACGAGCGCGATACCGAGCCACATGAACATCGCGGACCAACGGTGGGCGACGGCCGCGTCCAGCGCGAGCAATGCCAGCGCGGCACCCGAAGCGGTGATGACGTGGATCAGGAATGCCGCCGGGACGCGCGGCATCAATTGCCCCAGTCGAGCCGGCAGATTTCGGCCGAGCGCCCGGCAAAATTCCAGTTGCGGCCGAACGCGCGCAGGCGCGACTTGTCGGCGCGGGCGACCGTGATGTCGGACGCGACCCAGTACTCGCTGTTGCGGATGACGACCGGCTCGTCCTTGTTCTTGCCCGCCACGGGCGTGACGGCGCCGTCGATGATCTTGTCGACCGAGAAGACCCGCGTCTGTCCTTCGGTGCGATAGACGATCGGGGCCTGCTGGACGCCCAGGAAGTGGCTGACCAGGATCGACAGGAGGTGCGTCGAGCCGCCGGCGCGGCCCGTGAAGATGCGGGTCAGCGCCTTCACGGCGTGGATCGAGGCCTTGTCGTCGATGAACAAGCCCGCGGTCCAATTGCCGCGCGACATCAAGCCTGGGATCTCGATGATGAGGCCGACCTTCACGCCCGCGAGGTCGGTGTCATCGTGGCGCCCTTCGTCGATGCGAATGCCGGCCCAGGTCTGGCAATGGCCTTCGGTCGGCGGCGCCAGGCCGAGCGACAAGGTGCAGGGACAGAAAACCGCACAACTGCATGACAGGACGAGTTCGCCCCGCAGACTCCACGCGCCCGACACTAGCCAACTCCCCTCACCTGCCGCAACCAAGCTATAGCATGATGGGCATCAGTGCTGCGAACCCGAAGTTCGTACAATCGCGTTGCGCAGCACGTCACAATACGTACCGGCTTTGCGCAGCGTCGCACACAGTTTCTGCGCCCCCTCCAGGGTATCGTTCCCGATGCGCACCCGCACGGCGCCCATCTCGCCCAGTATCCCGTGGACGATGAGGTGCGGCTTCCGATCGGCCACGACCGCCGCGTACTTCGGCAGCCACTCACGGTAGCGAGCAAGCGCCAATGCCGGCGTTGGCCCGCCGACCACTTCCACGTCCCATGGTTTGACGGATTCACGTGGTGGCGCGGGCGCATCCGATTTCGGCTGGATCGACGCGGTGATCGGCAGATTGCACGGCATGGCGTCGAGCGTCGACATCCTGATTGGATCGGTTCGGCCGGCGGCCCACTCTTCGACCGAGTGACCGGTGACAAACCGTACATAGGCCTGCGTCTCCTGCGGAAGCCCACGCTGGCTGCCAAGCCAATCATGCACACGCCGAGATCCGGCATTGTACGCGGCCGCCGCGAGGCCAAGGTTTCCAAATTCACCGCGCAGACTGCGCAACAGCTCGCCCGACTTCCTGATCGCTTCGAGCGGATCGAACGGATTGCCAAGGCCGCGCAATCTGGCGGTCGCGGGCATGAACTGAGCGATGCCCTGGGCCCCCTTTCGGCTGATCGCGTCCGCCTCAAAATGACTTTCCCGCCAGATCAGGCGGGTGAAGAAATCGGCCGGCAGGTCATTGGCCGCCGCCGCCGCGGCGATAGCCTTGCAAACGCTCATCGCTGTCGAGGGATCGTTTGGCTTGGGCTCGGCATTTTGTAGATGTTTTCCCTCGGCTTGACGGCTGTCAGCGGAGGGCTGTGACTGCGCCCCCATCGGATCGTCGCGAACACCCGATGCGAATGCCGACGGCGCGATCGCGGCCACGCCGGTGGACAGGAGCAGTCGCAGCAGAAAGCCGCAGGCTCGGCCCAAGCCGCGCCGCGAGAGCGTGTGACTGAACTCGACGGTCATGACGATCGCTTTCGCGCGGCCGGCACGCGCAAAGACGCGCCCACGCCTCCCTGAATGCCGCGACGAGGTCGGGACATCCATGAGGGCGAGGTGGAACCGCTGCCATGCAAAACGCGGAAGCCGGGGGATGCGTTCCGACCGAACACGACGGGATGCCTTGCCATCCGATGGGCGGCGGCGGCACGCGGTTGTTGGAAGACTGCTTCCCACGCTAGATTAATACGATCGCAGTCGGGTGCGGCGAGCTCACCGGCGAAGCACGAGCGGCCGCCCCCGTGGGGCAAGGATTCCGTCATGGCGATAGGTGCTTGGTCTGCGGCCTTTGCGGGGCAGCAGATGCCCGTGCCGGAAGGCACGCAATATGTTCGCGTCGGTGGCAAGGGGCACGCCGTCGTGCTGCTGCATGGCTTCGGCGACACCGGCGACATGTGGGTGCCGCTCGCCGACGCTCTGGTCAAGGACCACGCGGTCATCGTTCCCGATCTGCGCGGCATGGGTCTGTCGTCGCATCCCGAGGCCGGCTACGAAAAAGTCGCGCAGGCGCGCGATCTCGCCGCCATTCTGGATCAGCTCGGGTTCACCGAAGTCGCGCTCGTCACCCACGACATCGGCAACATGGTGGGCTACGCCTTTGCGGCGCAGTTTCCCCAGCGCGTGACGCGATGGGTCGTGATGGACGCGCCGCTGCCGGGGATCGGCCATTGGGACGATCAGCTGAAGAACCCGAAAACCTGGCACTTCAACTTCCGCGGTCCCGACGTCGAACGGCTGGTCGCGGGACGCGAGCGCATCCTGCTCGACCGCTTCTACAACGAGCTGTCAGCCAACCCGGCGCGCATCGACGAAGCGACGCGCGATCACTATGCGGCGCTTTATGCGCGACCAACCGCGATCCACAACGCCTTCAGTGGGCAGTTCGCCGCGTTCGCACAAGATGCCGTCGACAACCAGCAGCTCATCGCCAAGGGCAGGCTGAAAATGCCCGTGCTGGCGATCGGCGGCGATCACTCCTATGGCGCCCACCTCGCCGCCGAGGTCGCGTTCGCCGCATCGAACGTGCGCGCCGCGGTGATCGAGGATTCCGGTCACTGGATCATGGAAGAGCAACCGGAGCAGGCCATGACCGTCATCCTCGCATTCCTCCGGGGCGGATGAGGCGAGGGCCGAGCCCAATCGCCTGCGCGGTTCGGATGAGCCGCCGATGAGATCTCACGTTGCGCGCATGCGCGCGTGGTCCCGGTGGCCGGCGCGAACCCGGTGGCAGTCCACCTGCTTTCACGGCCCCGTGGGGAGGCCGAGGCGGCCGAGGCCCGGGAACTTGAGCGCCGGTCGGCGCAGGTCGATTCCAAGCACTCCGCCGAAAAAATTGAGCTCGATCCCCTCGACCCATCCGATCGTCAGGCCGAGATAGCCGCCAACCGTGACGAACATGCCGGTGCGCGACGGCGTGATGCCGAGCCAGCGGCCGTGGTAGGGGAAATTCTTGCCGATGGCGGTCGGGGGCAGCACCGCCTTGAGCTCCGGCACCGCATCGAGCGCCGCCTGCACGAAGGTGTTGGAGTTCGGTCCCGGCCACGGCCGGTAATCGCCCAAGGCACTGAACTTGTAGTTCTCGACCACAGATCGGATTTTCGGGATCAATCGTTCGGCCTGCCCGCCATCGAGGCGCGCGACCGTCTGCGGCAGCGCGCCGAACCAGCGGCCATCGGGCGCGAAGCCGTCGATCCGGATGGGCTCACCCCAAGCCGTGTAGTCGTAGCGGGTGTAACGGCGTGCGCCACGCTCCTTGACCACGATCCAGCAATGCACCGCAAAGATGCCGCGCCAGCGCACGGTGCGCGCCGCATAGACACGAATGACCGCGTCGCGATGCTCGGACGCGTTGGGCAACAGGCCGGCGCTCGAACGATCTGCCGTCTGCCAGTCGCCGCGTCGATTGCCCAGCACGTAGACAACGGCGGATAGCGCGACGGGCACGACGATGAGCAGCACGAAGATCAGCATGGAGCGAGAAGGACGCCGGCGTGTCTGAGGGGACTATGCCCCATGTAGTCAGCTATCCGCTTTTTTCCAGCAGCCCTAGCGGGCGGGCAGCCCGGCCGCCACGGACAGCGCGATGAAGGCGATACCGATCGCGATGAAACCGATCCCGATCGCGCGGCTAAGGCGCGTCGTGGTCGTCAGCTTCTCGGCTGTCATGATCAGGCCCAGCGCCGCCATCCACATGACGTTCATCACGCCGACCGCGAACATCGCAAGCATCGTGGCCCAGCAGCAGCCGAGGCAATGGATGCCCTGCCGCAGGCCGAGCCGGAAGATCGCGCGCGGCTGGTCCGACCAATTGGCAAAGAAGAATGGAAATGGTCGCTGGCAGCGCGTCAGGCAGGCGCGCTTGAGCTCGGTGAACTGGTATAGGCCCGCGCCGATGAAGATCGCGCCCGAGAACAGCGGGCTCGCGGACGCCATGGCGGGGCCGAGCAACGAGACGCGCGTCAGCGCGACCTGCAGGATGGTTGCGGCCAGTGCAAAGCCGGACCACACCGCAATGTAGCCGCCGATCAGCACCAGTGGCGAGACGGCATGTTCGCGCTTGCGCGCCGCCGTATCGGCGATCTGCGCGTAGGTCACGATCATCCCGGCCGCGGTCGGGAGCATCATGGCGAGCGTCATCGCGCCCCACATGAGAAAGACGAGCGCAACCGCGCCGGGCTCCACGTCGGCACCGGACGCGCCAAAGCTCGGACGACAGAGCACGTCGATGAGCGCGCGGCCGATCAGGTCGTGCCCGGCGCGCTGCGTCAGGATGTCGAGCAGGCCCATGCCGGGGCCGAGGGCGGCAGCGTCGCCGCGCCCGACCCAATCCGCCACCATGAGGACGAGGTAAAGCCATCCGATGCCGGCGAGCACCACAAGGCATCCGACCGCGATCGGCACCGGCCGCCCAAAAGCCGTGCCGAGCCGCGCCGCGGCCGGCGGCAGCCCCGTCAATCTGCGCTCGTCGGCTGCTTCGCTCATCCTCCCAGGCCCATTTGAGGCTGGCGTTGACGCCACCTTGGCGCATCCACGATAACGTCTTCATATCGCAATCGAAACCATGACGGAAACCGGGCGTGGCGACAGCGGGCGGCAGGTATCAGGCGGAAGTCGCGGTCGTTGGCGGCGGCCCGGCCGGCTTGACGGCGGCGATTGCGCTTGCCGGTGCCGGCGTGCCGACGGTGCTCGTGGCTCCGCACGCCACCGGCCCCGACAACCGCACGACCGCCCTGCTCGCAGGTTCCGTGACGGCGCTCGCGGCGCTCGGCGTTTGGGCAGATTGCCGCGCCCAGGCCGCACCGCTGCGCACCATGCGGATCGTCGACGACACCGACCGGCTGTGGCGGGCCCCCGAGGTACGATTCGACGCGTCGGAAATTGGCCTCGAGGCGTTTGGCTGGAACATCGAGAACCGCTATCTGGTCGCCGCCCTGCAGGCGCACGCGGGTGAACTTGCTGAGCTTTTGCGCATCGACGACACCGCGAGCGCCATCGAGATCAACGAGGACCAGGTGATCGTGACGCTCGCGGGTGGCGGCACGCTGACCGCTCGGCTTCTCGTCGCGGCCGACGGCCGCCGCTCGCTTTGCCGCGCCGCCGCCGGGATTGACACCGAGAGCCGCAGCTATCCGCAGACCGCACTGACCTTCAACCTTGGCCATGCGCGCCCGCATCGGGATATCTCGACCGAATTTCATACGCCGCACGGTCCGTTCACCCTGGTGCCGCTGCCGGGCGCGCACGCGAGCCTTGTGTGCGTGGTCGAGCCCGGAGAGGCTGAGCGGATCGAGCAGCTCGATCCTGCCGCGCTCGATGGCGAGATCGAGCGACGCGCGCATTCCATTCTCGGGAAGGTCAAGGTCGCGCCGGGCCACGGCACCTTCCGCCTCGGCGTCGAGACGGCCCGCCGTTTCGCGGCAACCCGGATTGCGCTGGTCGGCGAGGCCGGCCACGTTATTCCGCCGATCGGCGCACAGGGCCTCAATCTCGGCCTGCGCGATGCCGCAACGATCGGCGAGCTTGCGGTCGCGGCGCGCCGCGATGGTGGCGACGTCGGCGGCGCCGCGGTGACGGAGGAATACGACCGTCGGCGCCGCGCCGACGTGGCGAGCCGCGCCACCGCCGTCGATTTGCTCAATCGCTCGCTGCTCAGCGACTTCCTGCCGGCGCAGAGCGTGCGCGGGCTGGGCCTCTACCTGCTCGACCGCATCGGGCCGCTGCGGCGCGCCATGATGCGTGAAGGGGTCTCGCCGCGCCTTGCCGAACCGCGGCTTATGCGCGGCGAGGCTCTGTAGAGACCCCGCGCTCAGGCTCCCGATGCCTGAGGTGAGAGGCCGCGCGGAAAACCGGCGCGATCAAGCCGCCGGTCACCGTATGCGCGTCCTGCCCCTTCGGCTCGACCCCGAAATCGAGCTTTTGCCGCTGCTTACTCGGCACATGGAGCGTCCCGAACATCCAATCCCAGATCGCCAGGAAGCTGCCGAGGTTCTTGTTGAAATGCGCAGAATCCGTCGAGTGATGGATCTGGTGGTGCGCCGGGCTCAGGATGACGCGGCCCCAGACGCCTGTGAACGCAATCCAGAAATGGCTGTGCTGCAGGTGGCCGATGAGGAAGAAGAACGCGAGCACGATGACATTGCTGTTGGCGATGTCGAACGGCGCCGCGCCGCGGCCCAGCAGGAAGTGCGCAGCGCCGCCCGCCACCCCCATCACCACCGCAAGGACGTTGTGAAACACGATGGTATCGATCGGATGCACGCGAAAATTCGTGAGCGGTGAGAGGACCTCGGCGGTGTGATGGACTTTGTGGAATTCCCACAGGAACGGAACGTTGTGGCTGAGGTAGTGATCGATCCAGTAGCCGAGCTCGTAAGCGACGAACAGCACAAGCGTCATCAGACCGGTCGCCGTCCACCCGGCGAGCCGCGGCGGCTGCGCGCCGAAGGTCGCCGCCAGCAGCTCATCGGTCGCGTTGTCGATCACATGGAACGAGAGCACGGCCCAACTGATCAAAATTCCGACGAGGAAGAAGGTGAAAAAGAAAAACGCGATGTCGGCGCGGGTCGAACGGCTGCGGCGCAGGCGGCGGGGAAATAGCGCGCGCAGCAGTACGCGCGGGCGCAACGGCCTGCCTCGGCGCTTGAGGCCGAGAAAGAGCGTCGCGATGCAAAGCGCGCTCAGCAGCGAAGCAAGCGAGAAGGTGCCGGGCGACAGGGCGAGCGTGACGAGCTTGTCGGCGATGAGCGACAGCACCGCGGCGACAAGCTGCATGAATTGCGTCGGGTCGACCAGGCTCACGCCGCGTCTCCAATGCTCACGCTTTGGCGCATATCCTTGTCGGCGAATGGGTTTTCGCCGGAATGCGCGCAAGCGCGAGGTCGCAGCCTAGGCGATCGTGCTGAATTTCTTCTTAAGCCGGTTCCTGGGCGAGTCCCGGGCTCGCTTTGCGGACCATCCCGTCACGAAACACCGGCGCGATGGGCACCGGCAGCGCCGTAATCACGGCCCCGGCGCTGCTCACGGCGTGATGGGCGAACAGGCCGCGCTCGACGAAGTGCGGGTCGCACATCGCCTCTTCGAGCGAGGCGACGATGGTGACGCAGCAGTCCGCTTTGGCGAAGATCGGCCGCCATTCCGCGGCCGTCCGGCACGCGACGAGCGCCGCGATCGCGGCGCGGGTCGCGGACGGGTCGGCGCGCTCGTCGATCAGCGGCGGCGCAAGCTCGATGGCGGCGCAGAAGTCGCGCCAGAATTTCTCCTCGAGCGCCGCGCAGGCGACGAGCGCGCCATCCCGTGTCGGGTAGAGCGCGTAGCGCGGCGAGCCGCCCGCCGTCCAGGCTTCGCCCGGTCCCGGATAGCGCCCGGTCGCCTGCCCGGCCGCGACCGCCTGCCACGCGAACGTGAACATGGCGTCCGCCATCGCGATGTCGAGGTAGCAGCCCTCGCCGGTGCTGTCGCGCTGGCGCAGCGCCAGCAGGATATTCATCACGGCCGGAAAGGTGCCGCCGCCGATGTCGGCGACAAGCGCGGGCGGAACGCTCGGATGCTCGCGCGGTCCAGGGTTGAGCGCGAGCAAGCCGGTCGCGCCGATATAGTTGAGGTCGTGGCCGGCCTCGCCGGCGCGCGGCCCGCGCTGGCCGTAGCCGCTGATCGAGCAATAGACGATGCCCGGGTTGATCTGTCGCACGGCCTCATAGCCGAGACCGAGGCGGTCCATCACGCCCGGCCGGAACTGCTCGACCAGGATGTCGGCGCGCGCGAGCAGCGGGGCGAGGTTCGCGCGTCCCGCCTCGCTCTTGAGATCGGCGACAAGGCCCCGCTTACCGCGATTGAGCAGCACGAACGACGCACTTGTGTCGCCCAGCAGGGGCGCGCGACGGCGCATGTCCTCGCCGCCGGGCCGCTCGATCTTGATCACCTCGGCGCCCGCCTCGGCCAGCATCAGCGTGGCGAGCGGTCCCGGCAGCAGGGTGGTGAAGTCGAGCACGAGCAGACCCGACAGTGGTTGCGACATGGCGTCGGCCTCCTACGGCCTCCCAGGCGGGCAGCCGTTAACATGGGTTAATTCTCCGGGTTAAGGCGCCCCGCGGTGGAATAATCCATCATGCATTCCAAACACACATCAGCGCCACCCTGCGTGATCCACGCGGGTCGCTCAGGGAGGAAGTCATGTCCGATACGAGAGCCGCGCCAGCTCAGGCAGGCGGAACGAACCGCTGGGTCCAGCTCATTCTCGGCATCGTCTGTATGGCGAGCGTCGCCAACCTTCAATATGGCTGGACGTTGTTCGTGCTGCCGATCCAGCACCAGTACGGTTGGACCAAGGCCGAGATTCAGTTCGCATTCTCGATCTTCATCCTGCTCGAGACCTGGCTGGTGCCGTTCGAGGGCGCGATCGTCGATCGCATCGGGCCGCGCTGGGTCGTCATGGTCGGCGGCTTCTGCACATTCCTCGCCTGGTACATCAACTCGCAGGCCTCCTCGCTCGGCATGCTCTATCTGGGCGGCGCGGTCTCGGGCATCGCGGGCGGCGCCGTGTACGGCACCTGCGTCGGCAACGCGCTCAAGTGGTTCCCCGACAAGCGCGGCCTGTGCGGCGGGTTGACGGCGGCGGGCTTCGGCGCCGGCGCCGCCGTCACGATCGCGCCGATCCGCTCGATGATCCAGACGAGCGGCTACCAGCACGCGTTCCTCGTCTTCGCCATCATCTACGGCATCATCATCGTCGTGGTGTCGCAGTTCCTGCGGGCGCCGGGCGCGCAGGATGTCGTGCCGGTTGCGCAGATCAAGGTCGCGCAGACCACCGAGGACGTGCCGCCGTCGAAAGCCGTCATGTCGCCGATCTTCTGGATCATGTACCTGATGTTCTTCCTGGTGGCGGCCGGCGGCCTGATGTCGGCCGCGCAGCTTGCCCCGATCGCCAAGGAGCGCGGCATCGCGGACGCGATGGTGACGATCTTCGGCATTACGACGCCCGCGATCGTCGCGGCGCTCACGGCGCACAACATCACCAACGGTGTCGGTCGTCCGCTCAACGGATGGATCTCCGATCACATCGGGCGCGCCAACATGATGGGCATCGCGTTCGGCATCGAGGCGTTCTGCCTGGCCGCGTTCGGGTTCTTCGGCACGTCGCCGATCTCGTTCATCATCACCGACGCCCTCGTCTTCTTGTTCTGGGGCGACATCTTCAGCCTGTTCGCCGCGACGGTCGGCGACGCCTTCGGCCGCAAGTACGTGACCGTGAACTACGGCATCATGTACACCGCCAAGGGAACCGCCTCGTTGCTGGTGCCGCTCGGCAACATGCTCACGCACGCTACCGGGAACTGGCACGCCGTCTATGCGGTCGGCTGCGGCATGAACATCATCGCCGCCCTGCTCGGCTTCTTCGTGCTGCGGCCGGTCATCAAGGCGCGCCTCACCCCAGGCGGCAGGTTGAGCCCGGGCGCGACCGCAGTCGAAGGTGCCAAGGTCGCGAGAGCCGCGTGAGCCATTGCGCGGCCCGATGGACGCCGCAGTCGACGGCGGCAAGACGACGCGGGAACAAATCCCGCGTCGTCCGTTGATCCCGAGCACCGTACGCTTGTAACGTCGGCCTCGGAATGATGCTGAACACCCGTCGATCGCGCCGTGGGGAACCCGAGCGCACACGCAACTTGCGCAGCCGAGATCTGTTCGCCGGAAGCGAAATCTTCGTCGCGGGCGCGGACGCCGAGCGCACGCTGTCGGTTGCCGCCAGGCGCGACCTGATCGTCGCGGGCCAGCATCACGCCGAGATCTATATCGTTCGCGACGGCTGGTTGCTTCGCTCCCGCCTGCTGCATGACGGCCGGCGCCAGATCGTCGATTTCGTGCTGCCGGGCGACATCGTCGGGCTGGAGGCTTGCCTGTTCGGCAGGTCGCTGTACGCGATCGAGACCATCACGCCGGTATCGCTGTCGGTCATGTCGCTGGATCAAGTCGAGCACGCGTCGGCGCACAATCCCGCATTCGCCAAGGCGCTGCTGTGGTCGGCGGTGTGCCGCGGGGCCATTCTCGGCGAGCACCTGGTCGACGCGGCGCGCCGCACCGCCTACGAGCGCGTCGGCCACCTGATGCTCGAATTGTTCGTGCGCCTGCGGCGGGCGGGCCGCACCGACGGCATGTCGTTCGATCTGCCGCTCATCCAACGCAATATCGGCGACGCGCTCGGGCTGACGACCGTCCACGTCAACCGCACGCTGCGCGCGCTGCGCGAAGACGGATTGATCAGCTTCGTCGATCGGCGTGCCACGATTCTCGATCTCGCGGCGCTTGCGCGGCTTTCAGACTTCGAACGTCTCTACCTCGGCGACGAGGCGCTGGATCGGCCCCATCGACCGGTCGCGCACGGGAACCTGGCCGGCGTGCCGTGATGCCCGCTGCATGCGGGACGCGTCCGAGCCGCGCTAGCGGAGCATGTGTAGCGGCAGCGCGTGCGTCTTCACCATCCACATCACGGCGGTCAACGTCACGACCGATATGAGCGTGCCGAGCAATACCGAGCTCGACGCCTCGCCCACCCAGGTGTCGTACTGGCGGGCCATGACGAAGACGTTGAGCGCCTGCGGCAGCGCCGCCATCAGCACGGCGGTCGCGATCCAGGCCTCGGCAAAGGGCCCGAGCAGCGACAGCGTGACGAGGATGATTG
>DASXCK010000233.1:0-15135 GCA_036491235.1 Xanthobacteraceae bacterium
TTCTCCATGCTCACCTTCCGCCGCCACGCGACCGCCAGCCGGGCGGCGGACGCGCGCGCCGCCGCCATGAAGCTCGAGGCGGAGGAGCAGGCGTCGGCCGAGCGCAAGGCGGCGCGCGAGAAGGCCGACGTCGAGCGCAAGACGGTCATGAGTCGGCTCGCCGACGAATTCGAGCAAGCGGTCGGCAAGATCGTCGACACGGTGTCGACCACCTCGATGGAGCTCGAATCCGCCGCCGGCTCCATGAGCAAGACCGCGGAAACGACCCAGCAGCTCTCCGCCGCGGTCGCGTCGGCATCGGAGGAATCCTCGACCAATGTCCAGTCGGTCGCCTCCGCGGCCGACGAGATGGCGACCTCGGTGAGCGAGATCAGCCGACAGGTGCAGGAGTCGAGCCGCATTGCCACCGCGGCCGTGGCGCAAGCGCGGGAGACCGACGCGCGCATCTCCGAGCTGTCGCAGGCCGCGGGCCGCATCGGCGACGTGGTCAAGCTGATCACCGCCATCGCCGAGCAGACCAACCTGCTCGCGCTCAACGCCACCATCGAGGCCGCGCGCGCCGGCGCCTCCGGCAAGGGCTTTGCGGTGGTCGCGCAGGAGGTCAAGCAGCTCGCGGCGCAGACCGCCAAGGCGACCGACGAGATCCGTGGCCAGATCGCCGGAATGCAGACCGCGACCCACGAGTCGGTCACCGCCATCAAGGAGATCGGCGAGACCATCGCGCGCATCTCCGAGATCGCCACCACGGTCGCGACCGCCGTCGAGGAGCAGGGCGCGTCCACGCAGGAGATCGCCCGCAACGTCCAGCAGGCCGCGCAGGGCACCGCCCAGGTCACCGGCAACATCGGCGAGGTCACGCGCGGCGCGAGCGAGACCGGCTCGGCCGCCTCGCAAGTGCTGATCTCGGCCCAGTCACTCGCCAACGAGAGCAATCACCTCAAGTCAGAGGTGGCGAAGTTCCTCGACAACGTGCGCGCCGCATAACACTGTTACGGGAACGGCCGTCATCGCCCGCCCCAATCAAGTCGGCGGCGGGCAAATGACCCAGCAAAAAGCCGTCCACAGGCTACCCCCGCCGCCACAGCCGCTCGATGGCGACGCGGCCGCCCCCGGCGGCGTGCAACAGCACGAAGCCTCCGATGATCGCCACGTTCTTGGCGAAGTTGGTCTCCTGCGCGTGCCGCGCCGCGCCCTCGAATTCCCAGAAGCGATGCGAGATCGCCGTCGCGACGATCACGAACGCAATCATCAGCAGCGCGACGTAGCGCACCTCGAGCCCGATCACGATCGCGAGGCCGCCGAAGAACTCGACGCAGGCGCCGATCGGCGCGAGCGTCGACGCAAACGGCACGCCGTTCTTCTCGAGGCTCGCCGCGAAGGCCGCAAGGCCCATCAGCTTGCCGTAGCCGCTGACGACGAAGATGCCGCCCAGCAGGATCCGGCCGAGGAGCATCCAGGAATCATTCTGGACCGGGACAGCCGTCGTCTGCGTGTGGTCGATGTAGCCTCTCGACGCGCTCGTCTGCGTGGACATGCAGGTATCTCCTCGAAATCTTGAAAGCCGTGGCGTCAGCCGATCTCGCCCCCACGACAACGCAGGACGATGTGATCGGGCAAGGCGCGCGACCTCACGATCGCGCGAGCAAACCGTTATCTCCCCGACCCAAAATTGCCATGCATGCAGCGGGCCGTTGACGCGCCCGTGCGTGGCGGCATGGCTCGATCGAACCGCAACCTGCTTCGGGGCTGCGCGCGGATGTCCTCGGTGCGCTGCCTGAACGCGGGCACGCGCGGATCGCGCGCCGGCGGCGCTTCCCAGAGGGTTGCTTGCCGGAGGGTGTGCCCGACGGCTCCTGCGCGCTACAATCTTGCAGCCCCATGAAGACGATGCGCCCGCCTGCGCGTCTGATCCAGCCGGGATCATGATGCGCGGCGGCGATTGCGCGAGAGCGATGTTGATGGTCGTGGCGAATGCCGATGCATGAGATCGATGTGGTCGTGATTGGCGCGGGCGCGGCGGGCGTCGCGGCGGCACGCCAGCTCCTCGCCGCGCGGATTCCGGCGCTGGTGCTCGAGGCGCGCTCGCGCGCGGGTGGGCGCGCCTGGACGCTGCGCGGGACGGAGTTTCCCCTCGACCTCGGCTGCGGCTGGCTGCATTCGGCGGACGAGAACGAGTGGGCGCCGATCGCGCGCACGCTCGGCCTCACGGTCGACCGCACGCCGCCGCCATGGGGCACGCCGCGCCGCCGTACGCTCGCATTTCCGGAGCGCGACCTCGCGGATTTTCGCGCCGCGAGCGACAGCTTTTTCGAGCGCGTCGATACGGTGCTCGACGACTCGATCGACCGGCCGGCGGCCGACTTCCTCGACCCGGGCTCGCGCTGGAATCCGCTGCTCAACGCCATCGGCAACTACATCAGCGGCGGCGAGTTGGCCGACGTGTCGGCACGCGATCTCGCGAGCTATCACGACAGCGGCACCAACTGGCGCGTCGCGCAAGGCTACGGCACGCTGGTCGAGACCTATGCGGGCCCGCTCGACCTGCGGCTCGATTGCCCCGTCACGCTGATCGATCATTCCGGTCGGCGGCTGCGCATCGTCACGCCACAGGGCGAGATCGCGGCGCGCGCCGCCATCGTCGCGGTGCCGGCGAGCATCATCGCGCGCCAGGAGCTGCGCTTTCATCCTGCCCTGCCCGCGAAGCTCGAGGCCGCCGACGGGCTGCCGCTCGGGCTCGCCGACAAGCTGTTTCTGCACGTCGAGGATCCCGACGACCTGCCGCCCGAGACCCGCCTGTTCGGCGCGCTCGATCTGCAAAACACCGGCAGCTATCACCTGCGCCCGTTCGGGCGGCCGGTCATCGAGTGCTATTTCGGCGGCGACCTCGCCTGGCATCTCGAACGCGAAGGCGACGACGCCTTCGTGGACTACGCGCTCGAACAGCTGGTCTTGCACTTCGGCGGCGACATGCGTGCGCGGCTCCAGCCGATCGTGGTGACCTCCTGGGGCCAGGACGCGTTTGCGTACGGTTCCTATTCGTATGCGCGGCCCGGCAAATATCCGATGCGCGCCGCGCTCGCCGCGACCGTCGACGATCGTCTGTTCTTCGCCGGCGAAGCCTGCTCCGACCACGACTACTCGACCGCGCACGGCGCCCTTCGCACCGGCATCAAGGCCGCCGACGCCGTGACGCAATTGCTGCAAGCGGAATCGCATCCGCAGCGCTAATCTGTTGGCACGACCGTCAATCCACCTTCGTCATCGTCCGCGACAGCGGACAATCCAGTACGCCGCAGCGCATCGATAAGCATCGGCGCTCGTCTCATCCCGCACCCGTGATTACTGGATTGCCCGCTTTCGCGGGCAGTTGACGCAGGAGGCGTAGGCCTCGCCTCGATGCTTGTCCCGGTTGCGGCAAAGTCGACGCGACGACACCGTCGCGCCGAAAAAGGAAAATGATAACGCAAGCAAAGCGCTTTCGTTCCGGTCGCGCGGCAACGCGCACCGGCGCGCAAAATGATCACTTTGACGTCGCATTTCGACCACGTACGGCGAATTACGTCGCGCGCCAATCGTCAACCGCGGTCGCGCCGCCAACTGACATCGCGATCGCCATCAAAGCGGCAATTCCAATCAACCGCATTTGGAGCAAGCCAACCACGGAGTCGTGTCATGCGTGCAGTACTTTGGAGTCGTGTCATGCGTGCAGTATTTTATTGTGCCTCGATGATTGCCGTCGCAACCTGCGTGTCGGCGAGCGCGCGCCCTTATGCGCGGACGTACATGACGATGCCGCCCACCGTCGTCTGCAATGATCGTGGCTGCGCCTCGCTCTCCCCGGCGGGTCAGCCCGCGCGTGTCGCCGCGACACGACGCGTACTGCGGAGCCGCCACGCGTCGCTCCGCATGGATTCGCGGTCGCGCCGATATGCGCATCGCCGCATGCTCGAAGAATCACCGCGGCAGGCGCGGATCGTCTCCCGGGTGCGGTCGCGTCACGCCGTCGAGCCCGTTCGTCATCGCGCAGGCGGCGGCGTCGTGACTGTCCAGACGGCCGCGAACCCGATCACGGTGTCGGCCAGCATCGCGGGCTCGATGCGCGCGCTCATCGCCGACCTCGTCGCCCACGGCTATCGCGGACACGTCACCTGCCAGGCCGCGGGCCACATGCCCCACTCGCTGCACCACACAGGCGAGGCATGCGATTTCGCCCAGCTTAGCCGCAACCGGGTCGCGGCCGGCGCCGGCATCATGTATCACGCGCGCTCGATCATCGCGGCACACGGCTTGCGCGATGGCTGCAGCTTCCACGATTGCGGCCACGTCGACGACGGACGCATGAATTTCCGCGCCCGCGCGCAATATATCCCCGGCGGCGTCGGGCACATCCGCCACTATGCGCGGCGCTACTACGGCCACCGCCATCGCTTCTATTATCAGACGGCCGCCCGCCGCCATTGGCATTGAGCCGAGCGTGCGTCGATCGGAGGTGCTTGCGCTTGCTCTTCTCGGGTCCTTCCCGGGAGGAGAGGGAGCGCAGACACTGTGCAAGGCCAGGCGCGCGTGCCCTGCAGGCCTCGCAATAAAGCGCGCTGCCGTCAGCTCATTCGGGCTTGATGCCGGCGAACTTTATCACCTTGCCCCACTTCGCCGTCTCATCGACGATGAGCTTCCCGAAGTCGGCAGCCGAGCCCGGCAGCGGGGAAGCGCTGAGATCGGCCAGCTGTTTCTTGATTTCGGGCTTGGCGAGGATGGCATTCACCTCGCGATTGAGCCGTTCGACGATGGTGTCGGGCGTGCCCTTCGGGGCGACCAGGCCGTACCACGCGCTCGCCTCATACCCCGGCACGAAATCGGCCACCACGGGTACGTCCGGCAGCACGGCGGCGCGTTCTGCCGACGTCACCGCCAGCGCCCGCAACTTCCCCTGCTTGATGTATTGCAGCGAGGTCGGCAGGTTGTCGTACATCAGCTGCACGCGCCCGCTCATCAAATCGATCAGCGCGGGTCCGCCACCGCGATACGGCACGTGAACGATGTCGGCGCCGGTCATCATCTTGAACAATTCGCCGGCGACATGCAGCGTCGAGCCGACGCCCGACGAGGCGAAGTTCAGCTTGCCGGGATTGGCTTTGGCGTAGGCGATCAACTCGGGGATCGTGTGGATCGGCAATGACGGGTTGACCTCGACCACATCGGGGAAGCGGATCAGGCCGGCCACCGGTGTCGTGTCATGGATGAAGTCGAAATTGAGCTTGGCGAACAGCGCCGGATTGGTGGCATTCGCGGGCGCCGCGAGGAGCAACGTATAACCGTCGGGCGCCGCGCGAAGGGCGGCTTGGGTGGCGATATTCGTGCCGGCGCCTGGCCGGCTTTCAATGACAAACTGCTGGCCGAGCCGCTCCGACAGCCATTGGCCGAACAGCCGCGCCGTCATGTCGGCCGATCCGCCGGGCGGATAGCCGATCAACAGGTGAACAGGCCGCGAAGGATATGTGTCGGCCCGGACCAGTCGCGGCAACGCCGGTAGTGCCGCGGCTCCTGCCGCCAGCCGGAGAAAACTTCTGCGTCGAATTTTCATGACGTCCCCACGGTTGTATCCGGTTATGCTACATGACGCGTCGTGCGGGTGTAAATGCGACGCTTTTGACCCTCGGCGTCAGATGAATTCGGCAACGACCTCCGACGAATTCCCCATTCAGCTTCGTGCCACTCGTTCCGGCGCGCTACCTGACGAGGCTGCGGAGGCGCTGCCTCACGCGGGCACGCGCTCGACTGCGTAACGCAGCCAGACCATGCCTCCTTCCAGCGTCTCGCAGTGGGTCAGCCGCAGCGCCTGCCCCGCCCCCGGGCGATCGCCCTCCGGCCCGTCGTAATCGACGATGCTCTGCGTGCCGGCCACGCCGTCGACGGCCGGCCAGATCAGCGTGCTGAACTCGTCGATCAGCTTGTGCTTGAGGAAGGCGCCATTGATCTTGCCGCCGCCTTCGAGCATCAGCTTCTTGACGCCGAAGATCGCGCCGAGCTGCTCCATGGCGCCGGCGAGTTCGTCGCCCTTCTGGCCGGCGAAGACGTAGGACACGCCATCCTGGCGCAACTCGGCGAGATAGGCGTCGGCGACCTGCTCGCCCAGCACCGCAACGGCGTGATCGCCGCCGACATTGTCCTTCCCGTAGTGCACGCGGCCCGACGGATCGATGCCGACCGCGAGCTTGCGCTCGTTGCGTTTGCCGACATGCGCCTCGCGCGGCACCTTCGGCGCATCCGCGATCTGCCGCGCGGATCCCTTGGCCATTTCGCTCATGGTCTTGCGGCCGATGATCCATCCGTCCGCCGCGAAGCCGTCGTGGATCCGTTCATAATGTGCGCGCAGGACATCGCGCGAGGCGCCGGCGGCCGGCGCGGTGAAACGGCTGGGATGCAGGCGGCCATCGATGGACGTACCCATGTGGCAGATGATGTAAGGTCGCATCGGTAAATGCTCTCGGGTTGAACGGTGCAAAGGCACGCCGCAGCAACAACAGCCGGACGCCGTTTCATTTATGCCGCTGCGCGTCGCGGTCAACTGCGCTCGAGCATTTCAAATGGAAAGCGGCTCCGGCGCGCCGTGAATTGCATCGCGACGCGGATCGCTGTTGCCGCGCAGGAACCGCTCGCATATCCTCCCACGCGTTTTTCCTGTGCACAGGAGATGCAGATGTCCGTAGAGGGGATCGTTCTGAAGCACGGCGAGGCCCACGGCGTCACCTTGCACGAGACCCGCGTCGACTACCTTGTCACCGCCGAGCAATCCAAGCAGTGCTCACTGTTCGAGTTCACGGTCGCGGCCGGCACGAAACCGGGCCGCATGCTGCTGATCACGGCGCCGTCCGGACATGAGAAGTATTTCGACGAGCGGCGCGATCTGATCGCGAAAGGCGGCAAGCCGGATCCCGAGGCGCTCGCCAAGTTGCGCGCAAAATACGACACGGTGCAACTCGCGACATTGACGCCCGGCTGACCGGCGGCCGGTCACGATCTCGATCTACAACCCGTGGGGCACGGTCATGAACAAGGTACGATTACTCTCCTGGCTATTCGGCGTCGTCCTCCTCCTTTGTCTATCGTACGATCCGGCACGGGCGCAGAGTCGTGAAACCTTCGTATCCGGCGTCGGCCACGACACAGGGACAACTTGCGACAGCAGCGCGCCCTGCCGGACCTTCCAGTACGCCCATGACAATACATTCGCGGGCGGAACGGTCTTCACGCTCGATGCCGCCGATTATGGCCCCGTCTTCATCACCAAATCGATCAACATCATCAACGAAAATGCCGGCAGCGCCGCCATCGCTATCCCTCCCTTCAGCCGCACCACGGCCGGCGTCGGGGCTGTCGTCATCACCGCCGGCAACACCGGCGTCGTCACGCTGCGCGGGCTGACGCTCGGCGGATCGGGCTTCCTCGTCGCCGGCGTGCTCGTCACCAATGCGCAACAGGTGCATATCGAACATTGCGTGATCACGGATTGGGCAAGCGGAGGCGTCGTCGTGTCGCCCAGCACCAACGGCCAAAGCCAATCGTTGACCACGAGCCTCAATCTGAAGATCGAGGACACGGTCTTCACGGCCAATGAGGTCACGAACATCCCCGGTCCGGGAGGCGGCGCGCATATCGCGTCGGCCGCTGGCGTCAGCGTGAACGCCTCGATCGTGCGCTCGTCTTTCCACGACAACACGTTCGGGATCATGTTCGACGGCCACAGCGGCGGGACGATCCGAGCGGTCATTTCGGACAGCGCCATCAGCATGAATTCAGGCAATGGCGTGACCGCGGCCAGCGGGCCGGGAAACGTCACTACGCATATCACGCGCTCGACGATCAGCAGCAACGGTCAGTTCGGCATGGTATCGGACCAGACGAGCGGCGCGAAGGCGACGGTCACCGTCAATGCGTCCACCATCACCAGCAACCTGAGCGGAGCGGTCAACGCCGTCGCCGGGGGCGCCGCACAAACCTACGGCAACAACCAGGTCTTCGGCGTCGAAGGTACCGGCTTCACTGGCCCGATCGCGCTGCAGTAGCGGCGGCGTGCCGGTCAGTCTCGCACCGTATGGCCGAGCGCTTCCAGCTCCCGCTTGAGCCTGTCGAAGTCGAATGTCCAGAACAGCATGAATCCCGGGTAGCGCGGGACGGCGTGCTCGACCTGCAGGCCGGTCGAGATGAAACCCCGATATCGACCCAGCCTGGTGATCGTGTCGCGCGGAAACGTGAACTTGAAAAAGAGGCAGCGTAGCGCGATGCCGTCGCGGTCCGCCGATAGCCGGGCGAACGGCCAACTTGCGTTGAATCGACCGATCCGTGCGCCGCCGATCTGGGCAAATGCCGATGTCATGTGAAATCCCGCGTCCCCGGCGGATTAAAGCCGTGGATGAAGCCCGGCACAAGGCAGCTCGAGCTCCGGCTTCATGCCAGCATCGGGCGAGCCCGCGACGTTGCGGCGCCGCTGGCGAAGGGAAGCCGCTAGCGAGCCTATGATGGACGCGGCGTGAACTTCCGCAGCTTGTCGTGGCCATGATGGATCACGCCGCAGCTCGACTCCGGCACCTCGTTCCAGGCGCCCGCCAGCTCGCCGAGCGGCTCGGAAACGACGAGCCGTGTGTCGTCCGAGACCTTTTGCAGTACCGGATTGTCCGGATATTGCGCCCGCAGCGTCGCGACCTTGCTCGAGTAGAACAGCGAGCGCGATTGTCCCATGCTGGAGTAGCGGGCCGCCCATACCCGCTCGCCGTCGCTCGCCGCGACCGTCATCTGAACCGGATGCTCGATGCCGTGGCTGCACCCCACGCGCTCGATCACGCCGACGGCCCGCTCCATCGCGGCCGGCGGATCATGTTCGAGCCCCAACGTGAGGGCGAGGAAGAAGAAGGTTTCCGAATCGGTCGAGCCCTCGATGTCCGCATAAAGGGACGGATCGATCGCAAGGGTGAGCTCGCGCTTGACCTCCGGAAATCGCGCAATCGATCCGTTGTGCATCCACAACCATTTGCCGTGCCGAAACGGATGGCAGTTGGTCTGCTGCACCGGCGTTCCGGTGGACGCGCGCAAATGGGCGAAGATCAGGCCCGACTTGATGCTGCCGGCAAGCTCCCGCAGGTTGCGGTCGTTCCACGCAGGCGCCGTGCTCTTGTAGAGAGCCGGGGCCTCTTGCTCGCCGTACCACCCGACGCCGAAGCCGTCGCCATTGGTGGTCTCGACGCCCAGCCGCGCGTGGAGACTCTGATCGATCAGCGAGTGAGCCGGCTTGTAGATCAGCTCCTCCAGCATGACCGGCGTTCCCGAGTAAGCGAGCCAACGACACATCGTCTGCTCCTCCGCGCCTGGCGGCCGCGCCTTCGATGATTCTTGGACCCCTGATCGGCGCGCAGATTGATCTATGTCAAATCCTCTGCATCGACGGCGTCGACGACAAGTATCTGAAGCAAACGCAGCGCGCGTCGAGCCTTCGGGTCTTGCCTCGGGCAAGCCCACGCGTGACCGCCACGAAACCCGAGGTGTTAGCGACTTACGGCAGCAGACGGCGCCGCCAAGGGGGGCTGCTCCATCCGGACGACGCGCTCACGATCGCTTGTCGAGCGCCGCGGCGATCTTTTCCAGAGTAGTATTTGTTCGCCGCATTTCCACGATCTGTAGCTCGTAGAGATCGATTATCGTCAATCCCGCGGCGGTGCGCTGGCGGCTGAAGCGAACACACAAAATATACGCAAGGACGATTCCAACGAACGGCACCCACGATAGCAAAAGCGACCCCCAATTGCCGTCCATAAAAACGTCTCCACTTTTGCTGGCCTGCGCGGGCGCGCGGCGGCGCGCCACAGGAGTGCGGTCCAGCCGTTAAGAAACGATTATTCAGGCTCTGAAAAATTTCGACATCGACAATATTGCGCCGGCGCCGACGATGGCGCGCGTCAGAAACCGGCTGCCGTGGGACGGCGCTCAATAAAATGGGCAGATCGCGCGTCCGTTCGCGGCGCGATAGCAGTCGCAGCCATAATGTGGGCCGGGATAGCCTGCTTGACCCGGATCGCGGCTGAAGGGATTCCAGCCGCGATGGTCTGCCGCGCTGCAGACCTTGAGGCCGTAAGTTTTAAAGGCATCCAGATGGCCACCGTGCGCAAGGGCGTCGACGGGAGCGAGCAGGATGCCCACGAGCGTTGCGGCCACGAGGCCGAGGATGACGTCGCGCGGCATTTTCTTTCGCGACATGGGTCTTCCTTTCATGTCAGGTCGCGACACGGTCCGCCGCCTCCATGTCGGTCCGATCTTCAACAATTTCTCGCCCGCAATGGTTCCTGGCTGCCGCCGGGCCCTCTCCTCCCGTCCTCCCGTGCTGACCCGCCGACGGCACAGACCTATTGCCATCGCGGCTCATCCCGCCAATTCTTCCATCGTCGCCGGTTCAAGGTGTGGCCTACGGCAGGCTCATTGAAAGCAAGCAGGGGATTTCCGATGGAGCCGATCGTTCGGGTTTCTATTCTTCGGTGTGCGCCGGAGAAGTTTGCCGAGATGCGGGAAATGATGACTGACGCCGAGAAGACGCTTGGCCGGTATCGAGCCGATGCGCGGATTGCTCGCGTTCTATGTGGGCGCAGACGAGGCGACCTCATCGCTCGCGAACGTCAGCGTATGGGTCGATTTGGCCGCGGCAAAGCAGCTGGATACGTTCCAGCCGATGCAGGACTTGGGCAAAGAATTTGTCGCTAAAGAGCGAACGACCGATAATGAACTACGCAACTCTTTGGCAGCTCCGGCCTCGGACTAAGAAGTAGATTACGCCCTCTCCTTCGTGGGCGGGCGCGACGAAGGCTGGGCAAACGCCGTAACCCGGCACCTTTGATCTACATCAATCCGCAATTGGCGGCGCGCCCGTAATCTCACAACAGGAGCTTTGCGCGAGTCCGCTCGGCGAGCGATGGCTTGAACAGCAGGCAATGCGTCGAGCGGCTGGAGCTTGACCCCTGGCAGGAGCTCGTCGCCATGACCGATTCCATTTCCGCCGAGGCCACTGCGACTCGGTGCGAGACGTCCATCCGGCCGTTCCGATTTCATGCGTCTGATGAAGCGCTCGCCGACCTCCGCCGGCGGATCGAGGCGACGAGGTGGCCCGAGCGCGAAACGGTCGCAGACGCATCGCAGGGAGTTCAGCTCGAGGTGATGCAAAAGCTCGCCCACTACTGGGCGAGCGAATACGACTGGCGCGCGTGTGAGGCGAAGCTCAATGCCCTGCCGAATTTCACGGCCGAGATCGACGGGCTCCGCATCCACTTCATCCACGTCCGTTCCGAGCATCCTGGCGCCTTGCCGCCGATCGTGACGCACGGCTGGCCTGGCTCGGTGGTCGAGCAATTGAAGATCATTGATCCGCTGACCAACCCTACCGCCCACGGACGCCCGGAAGCCGATGCGTTCCACGTCGTCATCCCGTCGATGCCGGGTTACGGATTCTCGGAAAAGCCTACGACGACCGGCTGGGACGCCGCGCACATCGCGCGGACGTGGGTCATTCTGATGAAGCGCCTCGGCTACACGAAGTTCGTCGCGCAGGGCGGCGACTGGGGCGCGATCATCACCGACTTGATGGGCGTACAGGCGGCGCCGGAATTGCTGGCCATCCATACGAACATGGCCGGCATCTTTCCGACCGAAATAGACCAGGCGGCCGCTTCCGGCGCGCCGGCCCCGGCGGGGCTCTCAGCCGATGAGAAGGTCGCTTACGAGGCCTTGCAGTTCGAATACAAGAAGGGGATCGCCTATGGGTATCAGATGGGACTGCGGCCCCAGACGCTGTACGGAATCGCCGACTCACCGATCGGCCTGGCAGGCTATTTCCTTGATCATGACGCACGCAGCTATGAGCTGATCTCACGGGTCTTCGACGGAGAGGCCGCCGGGCTTACGCGCGACGACATTCTCGACAACATCACGATCACATGGCTGACGAACACTGCGCTTTCCGGCGCCCGTCTTTATTGGGAGAATTGGGGGAAGGTCGGATTTTTTAATGCTAAAGGCGTTTCCATCCCGACCGCGGTGAGCGTCTTCCCTGATGAGCTCTATCCCGCTCCGCGGAGCTGGGCGGAGCGGGCTTATCCCAAGCTCATCCACTACAATCGGCTCGAGAAGGGCGGCCATTTCGCCGCCTGGGAGCAGCCGAAGCTCATATCGGAGGAAATCAGCGCGAGCTTCAGGTCCTTGCGCCAGCAAGCGCGGCGGCGGTCAGCCTGAGGCCGGCACTCATGCGGCCGGCCACTCGCTCGCAAACGCCAAGGTCTTTCTTCCCTGCGCCCTGGGTCCCTTCGCCAACTGGCCGTTTCCAGGGCGCGCTTGTTTCGGGTGTGCAGGTCGTCGATCCTCTGGCTGCCGTGTCTCGAGATCAGCTTGAACTCAAATTGATCTGCCAATCGATGCAGGAGATAACCATGGCCGACTCTTCGCAATTCGACACTGACCGCACTTGTCCGGGCCGGTGGACGGTTTGGCCCCACAACGATCGTCGAATCGGGAGCGCTAATGGCCGACCTCGCGGCGGACCCGTCCGCCAAGGTCGTTATGTTCCAGTCGGCAAATCCAGATTTCTTCATCGCCCATCTCGACGTATCCCGGGCAGCGGAACGACCCGGGGTCCTGGGCCTTTGGCGCGACTTCGTGCTGCGCCTCTCGTCTGCGCCAGTGGTGAGCATCGCCAAGATTCGCGGCCGCACGCGCGGCGTCGGCAACGAGTTCGTACTGGCCTGCGACATGCGCTTCGCCAGTCGGCAAAGCGCCCTATTCGGCAACCCCGAGATCGGCGTTGGACTGGTCCCGGGCGGCGGGCCGCTGGAATGGCTTCCGCGCTTGGTCGGCCGCTCGCGGGCATTCGAGATCTTGCTCAGCGGCGACGATTTCAATGCGCTATGGCTGGGTGAACCGCACGCTAGACGATGATGATCTCGATTCGTTTGTCGATACGCTCGTCCGGCGTCTGATTTCGTTCGACCGTGAAACGCTCGCCGCCGTGAAGGCCCAGGTCAATCGATTCAATACGCCGAACGCCACCGAGCTCAAGTCGAGCAACGACATGTTCTTCTCGACCCTGGGCCGCCCCAACGCACAGGCGCGTCGTTCCAAGGTCCGTAATGTCGGTCTTCCGAGCGACTTCGAATTGAACTTCGGCCGGCGCCTGCCTGCGCTCGGGGGAGCAGACAACGACGCAGATACGCAGCCCGACTGATCCCCGCCCGGATTTCTGAAGTCGGCACCGACCGACTATCCCTGTGCCTGTCGCGGCGCGGTTTCGAGACGAGTCCGCGGCGAGCGCAATCGCCGTCGATTTCTACAAATGGTACCTATGGACGATCCGCCGCCGCGACCGCGACGTTCGGTTTGTTCACCGCGACCGGCGGCGTCGGGCCGCTGTCGCGGCCGGCACCGCGATCACGGTTAGCGCGTCTACCGAAGCACCGCCAACAACATGCAGGTCACCAACATCACCGGCGTGGCCACGGAAAGCCTCAACCTGTCGACGTTGTTCTACCGCTTCGGCACCGCCGAGGGCGCGCCGGCGACCGCGACCGTCACGCTGGTGATCCTGTGGATCTCGTAGCGGTGCCGCCCAGTCGCAGGCGACGAAGATTCCGCCGCAGCCATTGTTGCGCCGGCCGCTCGAGGACGAGGTAGGAGACGCGCGAGATCGCGAGCGTCGCCGCGATCGCCGCCGCGAAGATGGCGAGCCGCACGGGCGGCGTCTGCTCGGCGGCGTAATGCGCCGCCCACAGGTTCATCACGTACCAGTGCAAAAGGTAGATCGAGTAGCTCGCTTCGCCGCCCCAGACCATGGCGGCGCTGCCGAAGGCGCGGGCCAGCAGCGTGCGATGCTGCGCCAGCAGCAATATCAGCGCGGCCGTGAGCGCGCCGGAGAAGACGAGGGTGCCGCTAATGCGGTTGCGCAGCGCCAAGACGTACCAAAGTACGAGCGCCGCGGCGACCAAGACGCTGCAAAAACCCGCGTGTCGATCCCACGGCGCCTTCGTCCTCGCGCAGAGGTGCTGCGCCGCGAGAGCGCCCAACACGAATTCCGTGATGCGCCCGATCGGTGAGTAGAAGGTCATCCAGGCCAGGAACCCCATCGCCAGGTCATGCGTGCCATAGATCGCCAGGCCGAGCTTCTGGATCTCGCCGGCGTGGGTGGCGGCGAGGGCGAAGTAGGACAAATTGACGACGGCGACCACGGCGAAGACCGCGGCAAGCCGGCGGGCGCGCAGTCGCCCGAGCGGCCGCGCCAGCCAAGGGTACGCCACGTAGAACAGCGCCTCGATCGATAGCGACCACATCGTGCCTGTGGCCTGCGCAAGGCCCGAGAACGTGGCGTAGTGATCGAACAGCGCGTGGCCCTGGACCGGGATCACGAACCACGTCTGGGTAAACGTGAGGAAGAATGAAACCCCGGTCAGGACGTCGAAGCCGTGCTGCGGCGCCCGCCACCACAGCAGCCGGCCAATCTCGAACGCGAACACCGCGAGGAAGAGCGGGTAGAGCCGCGCGAACCGCGCGACGAAGAAATTGAACGTCCCCCGCTGCCCGCCGTCACCGACGCTGTCACGATAGTTGAGGTGGATCACGAACCCGCTCAACACGAAGAACAGCGTCATGCCGGGCGCCGCGAGCGTAAGGATCATGAGTTCGAGCTCGCTCGGCGCCGTCGTCGCGCCGGTCGTCACGATGTAACCGTATCCGTGGGCGATCGCCACGCAGAGCGCGGCGAGGAAGCGCAGTCCGTCGAGCGAGCGGACGTGCGGACGCAATTCCCCGGCCGATGATCGTGCCGGCGCGGCCTCCGCGGTGCGCGTGAGCAACTGAACACCCCTCCGGTCTCCACCGCGGCGACTGTGGAGAGCGCAACCGGCAGTGTCAACGCGGCCGGGCGACCTATCCCTGCGGAACTTTTTGGGAATGTTTCACTTGACATACCCAGTCGCGAGGGGTAGGGTTGTGGTCATTGGAGATCGCAATGGCCCACTCTGTCCTGTCCGAAGATCGGTTCCACAACGAAGACGCGGCTTTCGAGTACGTTGAAGCCCAGCTTTGGCAGGAAGGCCCAACGTGCCCCCATTGCGGGAA
>DASXCK010000234.1:0-5096 GCA_036491235.1 Xanthobacteraceae bacterium
AATCCGCCATGCATCATTGGGCGCCGCGCCTCGTCGCGAACGGCGTCGTGCTTACCGACTTCGAGGAGATCACCGCCTCGCTCGCCACGTGGAACGATTGGTGCGGCGCCTGGTCGGCGCGCGCCGCGATCCACGAGCGGCTCGGGCGGCAGGCGCTCGACGCCAAGAAACACCTCAGCGCCGGCGAGCACCTGCAGCGGGCGGGCGTTTACTATCACTTTGCCAAGTTTCTGTTCGTGCACGATCCGGCTCAGATGAAGGCGGCACACATGAAGGCGGTCGAGTGCCGAACGCTCGCCCTGCCGCACCTCGCGCCGTCCGGCGAGCGGGTCGCGATCCCGTTCGAGGGCAAGACGCTCTACGGCATCCTGCGCAAGCCGGCGGGCATTACGCGGCCGCCCGTCATGGCGATGGCCTGCGGCCTCGATTCCTGCAAAGAGGAAACCGACGCCTACGAACAGCCCTTCCTGGCGCGCGGCATCGCCATCCTGGTGTTCGACGGCCCCGGCCAGGGTGAGGCCGAATACGACTTCCCGATCCGCGGAAACTACGAAACCGCCGTCAAGGCGGTCGTCGATTTCATCGAGACGCGCCGCGACCTCGATTCATCGCGCATCGGCCTGTGGGGCGTGAGCCTCGGCGGCTACTACGCGCCGCGCGCCGCCGCCTTCGAGCCGCGCGTGAAGGCATGCATCGCGCTGTCGGGGCCTTTCAACATGGCGGGCTGCTGGGACAGCCTGCCGGAGCTCACCCGCGAGACGTTTCGCGTGCGCAGCCACTGCGCGACGCAGGCCGACGCCAAGCGCAACGCCGCGACGCTGTCGCTCGAGGGCGCCGCAAGCCGCATCACCTGCCCGATGTTCATCGTGACCGGCAAGCTCGACCGGGTGATCCCGTGGCAGGACGCCGAGCGGCTCGCGCGCGAGGTGAAAGGGCCGTGCGAATTGCTGGTGATCGACGACGGCAGCCACGTCGCCAACAACCGGGGCTATCGCTGGCGGCCGCAGAGCGCGGACTGGATGGCGGAGCGGCTAGGGGCTCAGCCGGCGAGCGTATAGCGTTTCCCCACGGCCAGCGGGGCCAGCACCTTGTCGCCGAAGGCGCCGGCGAGCGCTGACATCGCGCGCCAGCCGGTGCAGTGGCCCGCCGCGATCATGGCGGGCGAGAACGCCTTCATCGCCTCGACGGTCTGCGGGATGGCCTGCTCTTGCGGCCCGGAAAGATGCAGGCCGCCGACCACCGCATGGATCGGCACGTCAGGATAAGTCGCGCGCGCGTGGCTGAGCACATTGACGATGCCGGCATGCGAGCAGGCGCTGAACACCACCAATCCCCTGCCGGCGAGGTTCACGGCAAGCCAGCGCTCGTCAGTGACGAGTTCGTCCGGCTCCCAGTCCTTGCCGTCGGCGGTGCGCCGCACCTGATTGGGCACGCCGCGCTCGTACGCCGTGTGGCGCGGGATCTCGCCACTCACGTAGAACATGTCGTCGAGAAAGAGCTGCGGCTCGGTGGTGCACACGACGCGGGCGCCATGCGCCGTGAGATCGTCGACGCCGGGCACATCGTCCATCAGCCGGACATTGCCGTTGGGCAGCCGGATGGCGCGCGCGTGGAACATGCCGGGATGCGCGTAATAGGGAACGGGGCGGCCGCCGTTGCGGGCGCGGATCGCGTGCAGCGCAAGGAACATGGCGCCGCTGTGGTCCCAGTGCCCGTGCGAGAGCACGATGCTCTCGACGCTGCCGAGGTCGGCGCCGAGCCGCGTGGTGTTGCGTTCGAAGGCGTAGTCCTCCGGACCGCTGTCGAACAGCACGGCGTGGCGCGTGCCGCCGCGCTCGGCCGTGATCAGGCATGAGAGGCCGTGCACCGCGCAGCACAGACAGCGCCCCGAGGACGCGCGCAGGCCGCGGCGGGTGACGGAGGAGAACTCGGTCTCGACGTTGGCGGGCGTGGTCGAGAGCCCATCGGTCGCGTTGTCGACCAGGATGAGAACATCGAGCCGGTCGACCGGCGTCAGTGAAGCGGCAGCCGCCATGGCGATTCCCCGTTGAGCCGCCGCGAAACTAGCACTGGAACCACGAACAAAATAAGCCCGTAGCGCCCCGGGGCCGGTTCTGCGACATTGCGCGCCGAGCCGGGACCACGTCGGAGCGAAACGCATGTCCGATCTCATTGCCGTCATCGCGCCGGGCGAGATGGGCGCCGGCATCGGCCAGCGCCTGCATGAGCGCGGCGCGCGCGTGATCACGTCGCTCGCCGGGCGCAGCCCCGCGAGCCAAAAGCGCGCAGAGCGCGCCGGCATGGCGGCGGTCGCAAGCGACGACGAGATCGTCAAGGCCGGCGTCATCCTGTCGGTCGTCCCGCCCAAGGATGCGGCCGGCCTGGCGCAGCGGCTCAAGCCCGCCATCGCGCGCGCAAGCGCGAAGCCCATCTATGTCGACTGCAACGCAGTGGCGCCGCAGACGGCCGAAGAGATCGGTGCGATTCTGGCGGGCAGCGGCGCGCACTATGTCGACGGCGGGATCATCGGCGCACCGCCGACGCCGACCACGGCGGGCGCGCGGCTGTATGTCTCGGGCGAACGGGCGCGCGACGTGACCCGGCTCAACGACTACGGGCTCGACGTGCGCCTGCTCGACGGACCGGCCGGCGCCGCCTCGGCGTTGAAGATGTCGTATGCGGGCATCACCAAGGGATTCACGGCGGTCAGTGCGTTGATGATGCTCGGCGCGACGCGCGCGGGCTGCGCGGACACGCTGCACAAGGAACTCGCGGAAAGCCAGGCGCCGCTGCTCGGCTGGCTCGGACGGCAGATGCCAAAGATGCCGGCGAAAGCCTACCGGTGGGTCGCCGAGATGGAGGAGATCGGCGTTTTCCTCGACGGCATCCCGGACGGACGCGCCGCGTACGATGGTTTCGCGCGACTCTACGAGCACATCGCCGAGGCGCAGGCGGCGGCGCGCACACCAGACGATGCGGTGGCGCAGCTCGATGCATTCTGCGCGATGCCGAGCGAACCGGCAAAGCGCAAGAGCGCGTGACGATGCGCAGACGCGTCGGATGGGGTTCGCTTCGCTCAACCCATCCTACGGCGCCGGCACCTGAAACAACTTCCCGAGCTGCTCCTTGGTCAGCGGTGCCGCGAGATAGCGGTTGGCGACGCCGTCGGCCATCACCGAGTCGAGCCCCGAGATGCGGTCCACCATCAGACCCTCCCTCGGATAGAATTCGTCGCGCACCTGCCTGGCGATCTCGACCGGCGCGCCGGCGAACTTGGCGTAGGCGGCGAGCGCTGCCGGGTCGGAATACATCCACGCGAGCGTGTCACGATAGGCCTGGATGAAGCGCGCCACGAGATCGTGGTGCGCCGCAAGCCAGCCCGCGTTCGCGACGATCAGCCGGATGGTCTGGTCGCGGAAACGCGGCAGCTCGTTGCCGTGCGCGATGATGCGGATCTTGCCGTCATGCGCCGCCGCGATGCCGAACGGCGGCGACGACCAGCCGATGTCGATCTGGCCGGACATGACCTGTGTGAAGGTCGCCGCCGTGCCGCCGGTCGAGACCGGCTTCGCGGCGACACCATATTGCTTGAGGAAGGCGAGCACCTCCATCTGGCTCGATGAGCCGGCGGTCGAAAACGCAATGGTGCGGCCGCCCGCGTCCTTGATGCCGCGCACGGCCGAGTCGGCGCGCACGTACCAGAACTCGCTCGACCCGGTCGACACATTGCCGATCGCCACGACGGGCGCGCCCTTGGCGAAGGCCGCCATCACCGACGTCGTCCCCAGCCCGACGCCGATGCCGACGCTGCCCGAGATGACGACCTGCTGGGTCTCGCCGCTGCCCTGCGTGTAGAGGATGTCGAGGGAAATGCCGCGCTTCTTGAAGAAGCCGGCGTTCTGGCCGAGCTCGGCCGCTGCCGTTTCCCAATTGCCGCGGGCGCCGACTGCGAGCTTGATGGCGTCTTCCGCGAGGGCCGGGCTCACAACCAGCGTCATTGCGAGGAGCGCGCCGGCGCGGCGAAGCAATCTCGATGACGGACGTCGACCAAGTGAAGGGAGATTGCTTCGCTTCGCTCGCAATGACGGGGTCATGGACACTCTCTTCGCCTGCGTATGAGCATGCGGCTCGGGATTGCTTCGTCGTCTTCGGCTCCACGCAATGACGACTACGCTTTCCGCAGCGCCAGCACGCGGTCGACCATCTCGCCCGCGACGCCGAGATAATTCGCGGGGTCGACCAGCTTGGCGAGCTCGTCGCGCGTCATGTGCTTGGCGATCTCCTTGTCCTCGGCGAGCAGATCGAGCAGCGGCCGGCCGGTCGCGATCACCTTGCGGCAGATGTCGTAGACGAGGTCGTGCGCGTATTGACGACCGAGGTGCGGCCCGAGCCCCATCATCACGGCCTCGGAGACGATCAGCCCGCGCGTGATATCGAGATTGGCGCGCATGCGCTTCTCGTCGACCTGCAAGCCTTCCAGCAAAAACCGCGTCTGCGCCAGCGCGCCGGCGGAGAGCGAAAAGATCTCCGGCAGCACGATCCACTCGATCTCCCACGGGCCGGTCGCGCGCTCATGGTCCTCGACCATCGCGTCGAGCAGCGCCGCCACGTGCTGGCGCACCACCGAGGTGAGCGCCGTGATGTAGACCGACGAGATCGGGTTGCGCTTCTGCGGCATGGTGCTCGACGAGCCGCGCCCCTCATGGAAAGGCTCGTAGACCTCCTCGACCTCGGTCTGCATCATCAGCTTCACGTCGAGCGCGATCTTGCCGCACAGGCCGGTGAGGAGGCCGAGGAAGCAGCCGGCCTCGGCGATGCGGTCGCGCACCGTGTGCCAGGCGATCTCAGGCTGGGCGAGCTTGAGCTCCTTGGCGAGCTCGGCCTGCACCTTGAGGCCGTCCTTGCCGAGCGACGACAGCGTGCCGGCGGCGCCGCCGAACTCGAACACCAGCACACGCGCGCGCAGCTCGGCGAGGCGCTGCTTCTGCCGCTCGAAGGCGGCCAGCACGGTCGCCATCTTGTAGCCGAAGGTGATCGGCACGGCCTGCTGCAGGTTGCTGCGGCCCGCCATCGGCGTGTCACGATATTTCTTGGCG
>DASXCK010000235.1:0-7843 GCA_036491235.1 Xanthobacteraceae bacterium
CCGCGCCGAGTCAGATGCTCGGCGTAAAGTCGCGTGGATCGCCTTCATAACGGCCTCGACGAATCATACGGCGAGCGTTGGTGTTTGCCGCGCCCCCACCCCTAACCACTCCCCACCACGCGCTTCGCGCGCGGGGGGAGGGGAATCGATGGGCAGCGCTCTACCATCTCACTTCAACGTCAGCCCGACCACGCGGATGAGGCCGTCCGGCATCTGCCGGTAGCCCTGCACGCGCGCGTTGAGCCCGATCAGGATGCGGCGATGGTAGAGGTAGATGATCGGGTCCTGCTCGAGCATGACCTTGGCGAGGCTTTCGTAGATGGCCTTGCGCTTCGCCACATCTGAAACGGTGCGCGCCTCGGTGAGCGCCTTGTCGGCATCGGCGTTGCACATCTGGCTGTAGTTCTGCGGACCCTTGCAGACGTTGAAGACATAAACGTTGCCGTCCGGATCGGTGCGACCGCTCCAGGCGAGCAGATAGGCCTGGAATTCGCCCGCCTCCGCCGCCTTGAGCGAGGTCGCGAACTCGGTCACGCGAATCTTCATGTCGATGCCGATGTCCTTCGCCATCGCCTGCACGACCTGCGCGACCGCCTCGGTCTCGTCGCCCTTCGGCACCATGAAGTCGACCGAGAACGGCGCGGTGACGCCGGCCTCCTTCATCAGCGCCTTGGCCTTGGCGAGGTCGCGCTTCGGGACCGGGAAGCTCTTCTGATAATAGGGATGCTGCGGGTTGACCCACTGGTTGCCCGGCATGAACTCGCCGTTGAACACTACCTGGTTGAGCGCGTCGCGATCGATCGCGAGGCTGAGCGCCTGGCGCACCTTGTCGGAACGGCCGAGCGGCGTCGCCTTGGCGCGCGGATTGTCGCCCATGTTAATGGTGAGGCCCTGGTAGCCGAGTTCGATCGCGCCCTCGAGCTTCAGCTTCGGATTGGAGCGGATGTCCTTGACGTCGGTCGCCAGCATGCGCTCGGCCATGTCGAGCCCGCCCGACTTGAGATTGGCGAGCCGCACCGTCGCGTCGACGATCGGCAGGTAGATGATGCGGTCGATGTGGACGTTGTCCTTGTTCCAGTAGTCCTGGAATTTCTCCACCACGATGCGGTCCTGCTGTACGCGCTCGACGAACTTATAGGGGCCGGCGCAGACCGGATGCAGTCCGAACTTGTCGCCCGCGGCCTCCGCGGCCTTGGGCGCGACCATCATGCCGGAGCGGTCGGTGAGCTGGGCGATCAATGGCGAATAGGGCTGCTTGAGGACGATGCGGATGGTGAGCGGGTCGACGACGTCGACATGGTCGATGGCCGAAATCTCGGGCTTCCGGAACGAGCCCTTCATGGTGAGGTGGCGCTCGAGCGAGTACTTCGCGGCCGCCGCGTCGAAAACCTCGCCGTCCTGGAACTTGACGTTCGGGCGCAGCTTGATGGTGACGGTCTTGCCGTCCGGCGAGGTCTCGTGCGAGAGCGCGAGTTGCGGCACGACGTTGAGATGCTCGTCGATGTCGAACAGCTTGTCGCAGATCGACGAGAAGACGATGCGGCCCACATAAGTGCGCGCCAGCGTCGGATCGAGAATGTCGGGATCCTCGGCGAGCCCGATCTTGAGCGTCGATTGCGCGGCGGCCGTGCCGCACGTCAATGCAAAAAGCGCGACTGCCGCCGCGATACGCCAGAACTTCATCGCAATAACCCCTCTTCTACACATCTCGCGTCCCGGACGCGCTGCAGCGGCGCGCCCTTGCGCCCTGTGCACCGCCGATCCGGGGCCCATATTCACAACCGGTTCTGGGTCCCGGTTCTGCAGTGCGTCACTTCGTACCGCATTGCGCCCGGGACACGAGTCATTCCCTCGCCGCGACCTTATCAATACCGCTTGCGGGTTCAACGTCCGATACCCGGGCAAAAGCCGCCATGAGGCGTGTCAGCGCAGGGGAAGCGCCGCTGCCGGCGGCCGCTGTGCCGCGCGCCGGCACCTCGCGCCAGCGGTGGCAGGCGGTGGCATGGCCGGCCTCGTCGATCAGCGCCGGCGCCTCCTCGCGGCAGCGCGGGATCACGTACGGGCAGCGGGTGTGGAAGCGGCACGCCGCGGGCGGTGCGAGTGCGCTCGGCAGATCGCCCTGCAGCACCATGCGGTCGCGCCGCGCCGCCGGATCGGGCACCGGAATGGCCGAGATGAGCGCATGGCTGTAGGGGTGACGCGGCTCGGCGAAAATTCGCTCGCCGGGCGCCGTCTCGACGATCTGGCCGAGATTCATCACGGCGACGCGGTCGGCGATATGCTTGACCACGGCGAGATCGTGCGAGATGAAGATGTAGGCGAGGCCGAGCCGGCGCTGCAGGTCGCGCAGCAGGTTGAGAATCTGCGAGCGGATCGACACGTCGAGTGCCGAGACGGGCTCGTCGCAAATGATGAGCTTCGGCTCGACGGCGAGCGCGCGCGCGATGGCGACGCGTTGGCGCTGGCCGCCGGAGAACTCGTGCGGATAGCGCCGCGCCGCAACGGCCGGCAGCCCGACCATGTCGAGCAGATGGACGACGCGCGTGCGGCGCTGCTTGGGCGCGAGTTGCGTGTGCAGGGCGAGCGGCTCGGCCAGGATCTCGCCGACCGTCATGCGCGGATTGAGCGAACCATAAGGGTCCTGGAAGACGAGCTGCGCCTGGCGGCGGAAGCGGCGAAGCGCGGCAGCGTCGAAGGCGAGCACATCCGCGCCGTCGAAGCGCACGCTGCCGCCGGTCGGCTCGATCAAGCGCAGCACCAGGCGGCTCACGGTGGTCTTGCCGCAGCCCGATTCGCCGACGAGCGCAAGCGTCTCGCCGGCCGCAACCGAGAAACTCACGCCGTCGACGGCTCGCACGGTCGCGCGCGGCCGGCCGAGCAGCGAGCGCCGCACTACGAAGTGGCGCACGAGATTCTCGACCTCGAGGAGCGCGCTCATGCCACCAGCTGCGCGAGCGGCGTCTTGAAACAGCGCGACCAATGGCCGGCCGAGATCTGCACCACCGGCGGCGGCGCGGCGCGGCAGCCGGCGTCGGCGAACGGACAGCGCGGCGCGAAGCGGCAGCCCGGCTGCGGCACGCTCATATCCGGCACCATGCCGTCGATCACGGCGAGCTGATCCGCCTTCTGGTCGAGCCGCGGCAGCGAGCCGAGGAGCCCGACCGTGTAGGGATGCTCGGGCGCCGTAAACAGCGTCGCGACCGGCGCCTGCTCAACCACCTCGCCAGCGTACATCACGGCGACGTCGTCGGCGACTTCGGCGATGACGCCGAGGTCGTGGGTGATGAGCACGATCGCGGCGTCGGTCGCGGATTTGAGGTCGCGCAGCAGATCGAGGATCTGCGCCTGGATGGTGACGTCGAGCGCGGTGGTCGGCTCGTCCGCGATGATGAGTTGGGGACGGCAGGCGAGCGCGATCGCGATCATGGCGCGCTGGCGCATGCCGCCGGAGAGGCGGTGCGGATAGTCGTCGACGCGCTGCTCGGGCGAGGGAATGCGCACCAGGCGCAACATCTCGATTGCCGCGCGCCGCGCCTTGTCGCGCGCAAGCCCGCGATGGCGCACGAACACCTCGATGATCTGTTCGCCGATGGTAAGGCTCGGATTGAGCGACGTCATCGGCTCCTGGAAGATCATGGCGAGACGATTGCCGCGCAGGTCGCGCAGCTCGCGGTCGGGCAGCGTCAGGAGATCGCGGCCGTCGAACCGGATGCCGCCCGCGACCTGCGCGGTGCGCTGGGGCAATAATCCCATGACGGCGAGGAAGGTGACGCTCTTGCCCGAGCCGGACTCGCCCACCACGCCGAGCGTGCGCCCCCGCCCGACGCCGAGCGACACCCCGCCGACCGCCCGCGTGACGCGGCCCGCGTCGCCGTGGAAGGTGACCTCGAGGTTGTCGATCTGGAGGAGCGGCGCGGTCATGGCCACACCCTACACGCACTGCAGCTGCGCTCCCCTCCCCCCGCGAGCCCAGCGAGTGGCGGGGAGGGGTCGGGGGTGGGGGGCAGCCGCAAGCTCAAAGCAAGCGTAGGCCCCCCACCCCGTCCGCGTTCGCTACGCTCACGCGGCCGACCCTCTCCGCCAATGGGCGGGAGGGTAGCCGAGGTGCGCTTCATTGCCATTGCTGCACGAATTACGCTGTCGAACCGTTGCTCACCGCCCCGCCGCGTAGCCCTGCATGCCGCGCGGGTTGGCGGCGGCACGGCGGCGGCGGCCGTCGCGGGACGCGGCGGTAAGGCGGCCTTCCGACCAGTCGGGATTGACCTCGACCACGTGGCCGCGCCGCTTGAGCTCGTCGCGCGTCGCCGCCGGCACGCGATTCTCGACCACCAGCACGCCCGGCCGTGCGGTGCGCGGCCAGAACGAGATCGGGAAATGCTCCGAGTGCCAGGCCGGCGCGTCGATCGACTCCTGCAGATTCATTCCCGCGTGGACGTGGCGCAGGAAGAACTGCGTCGTCCACTGGTCCTGCTGGTCGCCGCCGGGCGAGCCCCAGGCGAGGTACGGCTCGCCATCGCGCAGCGCGAACGTCGGCGACAGCGTCGTGCGCGGGCGCTTGCCGGGCGCCAACGCGCCCGGATGCTTCTCGTCGAGCCAGAACATCTGGCCGCGCGTGCCGAGGCCGAAACCAAGCTCGGGAATCACCGGCGAAGACTGTAGCCAGCCGCCCGACGGCGTCGCCGAGATCATGTTGCCGGCGCGGTCGATGATGTCGAAGTGCACCGTATCGCCGTTCACCTCGCCGAGCTCGCCGACCGTCGGCTCACCCGCCCCCATGGCGCCGACTGCGGCACGCGCACCTTCCGCGTGCTTGAGCTGCACCACCGCGCCGAACCCTTCGATCGCACCGGGCAGCAGCTCGTGCGAGGCCTCGGCGCCGATCAGCTTGCGGCGCTCGTCATTGTAGGCGTCGGACAGGAGCGTCTTGATCGGGATCTCCGAGAAGTTCGGGTCGCCGTAGAATTTCTCACGGTCCGCATAAGCGAGTTTCGAGCACTCGACCACCGTATGGATGAAGTCAGGGCCCTTCACGTCGAGACCGTCGAGGTTAAAGCCCTTGAGCAGCGCGAGCTGCTGCAGCATCACGGGGCCTTGGCTCCAGACCCCCGCCTTGCACACCGTGTAGCGGCCATAATCGTAGGTGAGCGGCGCCTCGACGGTCGCCTGCCAGCGTGCCATGTCGGCGCCGGTGAGCACGCCGCGGTGGCGCTCGCCGCTCGTGTCCATGATGTCCTGGGTGCGGCAGAACCTGTCGATCGCCTCCGCAACGAACCCCTGCGACCACGTCCTGCGCGCCTGCTCGATCTGCGCCTCGCGGTCGCCGCCCGCGCTCGCGGCCTCGCGCAGCACGCGCGTGTAGGTGTCGGCGATCGCGCGATTGGTGAACAGCGTGCCGATCGGCGGCACCTTGCCGTTCGGCAAATAAACCGCGGCCGAGGTCGGCCAGTATTCGCGGAAGAGCTTCTCGACGGTCTTGATGGTGGCGTTGGCGCGCTCGACCAGCGGGTGGCCCTCGCGTGCGTAGAAGATCGCGGGCGACAGCACATCCTCGAGGCGCAGCGTGCCGTAGTCGCGCAGCAGCGTCATCCAGGTGTCGAACATGCCGGGCACGCAGGCGGCGAGCAGGCCGGTGCCGGGCATCATGTCGAGGCCGAGACTCTTGTAGTGCGCGATGGTCGCGCCCGCCGGCGCCGGGCCCTGCCCGCAGATCACCTCCGGTTTGCCTTTGCGCGTATCGAACAGGATCACCGGTACGTCGCCACCCGGTCCGTTGAGATGCGGCTCGACGACCTGCAGCGCAAACCCGGTCGCGCAGGCGGCATCGAATGCGTTGCCGCCCTTCTCCAGGATCGACATGCCCACCGCGGTCGCGATCCAGTGCGTCGAGGTGACGACCCCGAAGGTGCCCTCGATCTCGGGACGAGTGGTGAAGGGATTTGGATTGATGTTGCCCATGGGGGGCAAGATAGCAGTGGCGACGCACGGCTGTCACTTGCACGCAGGTCGCGGCCAGGGCCTAACATGGTGGACCGTAGGATAGGTTGAGCGGAGCGAAACCCATCAGCAGAATCGCCAAAAATGGGTTCCGTTCGATGGGTTTTCCTCCGCTCAATCCATCCTACGATGCCCGGGCTACGGGATCACCGGCAGCAGCAGATACGACGGCTTATCGCTGCCCGCATACACCGTGTTCGTCCCTGTATTGTAATCTGCGTGGTAGTGCAGGTAGCCGGCGCTGCCGGCACCGTCGCGCGGCTGCACGTCGAGACGGATGCGGTGGCCCTTGCGGAACACCATCGAGGTCGGCCAGATCTCGACCTGAACCTCGACGATCTCGCCGGGCTTCAGATAGAGCCGGCGCCGATGCCGGTGATAGGGCCGATACGGCAGCGACAGGTCCGAATCGAGCTCGCGGTGCGAGACGCGCAGCCAGCCCTTGGCGACCGGCACCGGCGCGCCCTGCTGGCCGGTCTCCATCACCTCGTTGCCGTCGGCATCGAAGTTGCGCAGCGTGAGAAAGAGATCCATGTCCTCGGTCGCGCTCGACACCCAGATGTTCGCCATCAGCGGGCCGGTGACCTCGAGGTCGGCCGGCAGCGGTGGCGTCTGCAGCGCGAGGCCCATGCCGGGCTTGATGCCGCCGCCCATCACCTGCGAGGAGGCCGCCGAGGTCGAGCCCATGGTGCCGAGATTGAACGACTGATAGGTGCGCGACGATGCCGTCGCCGGATTGCGCTCGACGAGCGCGGCGTCCTCGGGTGCGGACAGATCGAAATAGAGCTTCGTCCATTGCGTGCGCGCGAGCGGCCATTCGTGCTCGTGGCGCCACTCGATCTCGTCGCGGCCCTTGCGGATCGCAAGCTTGACCGGCGGCTCGTCCATGATGCCGTTGTCGACGCCCTTGAGCCAGTGGTCGAAGAAGCGCAGTTGGTCACGTCTGCCCTCCTCCGTATAGAACGGATGCACGTGCGAGCCGGTGTGGACGCGCAGCTTCTTGTGCTTCGAGGCCGCACGCATGAACGCTTCGGTGTTGCCGCGCAGGTGCAGGCCATAGCCGGTCCAGTTGCCGACCGAGAGCATTGGCACCGTGATGCGGTCCCACTGCGCCTGCGCGCCGCTGAGCGCCCCGCTGTCGAGGTTGTTGCGCAGCCAGAGATGCATGGTGTTGACCTGCCAGCCGTCCGGCTGCTCGCGCGAGGCGCGGCCGAGCATGTGGTGCATCAGATGCGCGGTGACCCAGTTGGTCATGAACACATTGAGCAGGCCGCCGTGATAGAGCGCATCGCGATAGATGTCGGCAAAGCCCTCCCACGGGATGATCGCCTTCAGCGAAGGCGGGGCGAGATTGGCGACGAACCATTGATTGATAGCGAAATAGGAAATGCCGAGCAGTCCGACCTTGCCGTTGCACCAGGGCTGCGCCGCCGCCCATTCGATGGCGTCATAGAAATCGATCGACTCGGCGAGCGACCACGGCTCGCACTGGCCGGGCGATCTGCCGCTGCCGCGTCCGTCGACGCGCACACAGGCATAGCCGCGCGGCACCCACCATTGCGGATTGACTGTCTCCCAGTTCATCCAGTCGTTCTGCTTCTCCTCGAGCGTCGCCGGCACCACCCAGAGTTTGTCCTTCTGGTAGGGGCCGAGATTGAGGATAGCGGGCACGCGCGCGTCGCCTGCGGGGCGGAAGACGTCGGCCATCAGCCGCGCGCCGTCGCGCATCGGCACGGCGATGTCCTTGTCGAACACAATGCTGTCGGTGGCGGCGGTTGCCGTGGTCATGCCCGCGTGTCTCCCCATGGCGCGCTTGGCGCGCTGCTTTTTGAAGGCGGCAACCCTAATG
>DASXCK010000236.1:0-3486 GCA_036491235.1 Xanthobacteraceae bacterium
GGCATCGAGTTCGTCGACCGATCCAATTTTCCAGGACTCAACACGTCCCCGGACGCCGGCGTCGTCGCACTCGCCAAGCAGCTCGCCGGCGCATCCGACTACGCGAAGGTCGCCTACGGCACCGAGGCGGGCCGCTTCTCCGCGGCCGGCATTCCGTCGGTGGTCATCGGCCCTGGGTCGATCGACCAGGCGCACAAGGCCGACGAGTTCATCGCCGAGAGCGAGGTCGCGAAGTGCGTCGGCTTCATCGACCGTCTGACGGCGCAGTGCGCGGCGACGTGACATAGGCTCTTACGGCTCAGGAATTTTGGCGGCACGCCGCAGTTTGAAAGCGCTGGCCTGACGCTGTATCGATACAGCGCGACCGCCCAGCCCCCGCATGACGGAACCCATTCCCATTCCCATTCCCATTCGCATCTACGTCGACGCCGACGCCTGCCCGGTGAAAGACGAGATTTATCGCGTCGCCGCACGGCACGGGCTGCCGGTGAGCGTAGTGGCAAACGGCTACATCCGGGTGCCGCAGGACCCGCTGATCGAGCGCGTCGCCGCCGGATCGGCGGCGGACGCCGCCGACGATTGGATCGCGGCGCGCGCAGGAGCGAACGACATCGTGATCACGGCAGATATTCCGTTGGCTGATCGGTGTGTGAAAGCCGGCGCTCAGGTAATCGCCCCGAATGGCAAGCCCTTCACGGCAGACTCGATCGGCATGACCCTCGCGGTGCGCAATCTCATGCATGACCTGCGCTCGGCCGGCGAGGTCACAGGCGGCCCGCGGCCGTTCGAGCCGCGCGATCGCTCGACCTTTCTCACCGCGCTCGATCAGGCCATCCGGCGACTGCAGCGGACTGCGGAACGCTGACCATGGCGCCGCCGCTCATCCAACTCAAGGACATGGCGCTCACCTTTGGCGGCACGCCGCTGCTCGAGCGAGTCGAGCTTAGCGTGTCCGCGGGCGAGCGCGTCGCCCTGGTCGGGCGCAACGGGTCGGGCAAGTCGACCTTGCTCAAGATCGCGGCCGGGCTGATCGAGGCGGATCGCGGCACGCGCTTCGTGCAACCGGGCGCGACCGTGCGCTATCTGCCGCAGGAGCCCGATTTCGCCGGCGCCGCGAGCGTGCTCGACTACGTCGAGGCCGGGCTCGGGCCGGGCGACGATCATCATCGCGCGAGCGCGCTCGTCGGCGAGCTCGGGCTCGGCGGGAGCGAGGATCCCGCGAACCTCTCGGGCGGCGAGGCGCGTCGCGCCGCGCTCGCGCGCGTGCTGGCCCCCTCGCCCGACATCCTGCTGCTCGACGAACCGACCAACCATCTCGACCTGCCGACCATCGAGTGGCTGGAGCGCACCCTTGCGGCGATGCGCACCGCGCTCGTGGTCATCAGCCACGACCGGCGCTTCCTCGCCAACCTCACGCGCGCAACAGTGTGGCTCGACCGCGGCGTCACGCGGCGGATCGAGCGCGGCTTTGCGGCGTTCGAGGCCTGGCGCGACGAGGTGCTGGCCGAGGAGGAGACCACGCAGCACAAGCTCGACCGCAAGATCGTCGCCGAAGAGCATTGGCTGCGCTACGGCGTGACGGCGCGGCGCAAGCGCAACGTGCGCCGGCTCGGCGCCCTGTACGCACTGCGCCAGACGCGGCGCGACTATCGCGCGAGCACCGGCAAGGCGACGCTCACCGCCGCCGAGGCCGAGGCGTCGGGCGCGCTGGTGATCGAGACGGAACGAATTGCCAAGTCGTTCGGCGAGCGGCCGATCGTCGCCGAGTTCACCACGCGGGTGCGGCGCGGCGACCGCATCGGCATCGTCGGACCGAACGGTACGGGCAAGACCACGCTTCTCAGCCTGCTCACGGGCGTTCTCACGCCTGACGCCGGCACGGTGCGGCTCGGCGCCAACATCGCGATGGCGACGCTCGAGCAGAGCCGCGACAGCCTCGACCCGAACGCGACCGTGGCCGAGACGCTGACCGGCGGGCGCGGCGACACGGTCGCGATCGGCGGCGAGAAGCGGCACGTGACCGGCTATATGAAGGATTTCTTGTTCTCGCCCGAGCAGGCGCGCACGCCGCTTGCGGCGCTTTCGGGCGGCGAGCGCGGCCGGCTGATGTTGGCGCGCGCGCTCGCGAAACCGTCGAACCTGCTGGTGCTCGACGAACCGACCAACGATCTCGACCTCGAGACGCTCGACGTGCTGGAGGAGATGCTCGGCGACTACGCCGGCACGATCCTGCTGATCAGCCACGATCGCGACTTCCTCGACCGCGTCGTCAGTGCCGTGATCGTGCCGGACGGCGGCGGGCGCTGGAACGAATATGCGGGCGGCTATACCGATATGCTGGCGCAACGCGGCGAGGACATCGCGCGCGGGGCGGCCGTGAAGCCGGCGGCGCCGAAACCCGCGAAGGCGGCGGCCGCGCCCACGCAGCAGGCGACCAAGCGCAAGCTGAGCTTCAACGAGAAATATGCACTCGAGACGCTGCCGGGCGAGATCGCGGCGCTGCAGGCAAAAATTCGCGCCGCGCAGGAAAAGCTCGCCGATCCCGGACTCTACGCCCGCGACAGCGCGGCATTCGACAAGATTTCGGCGGGCCTCGTCGCGGCGCAAACGGAGTTGTCCGCGGCCGAAGACAAATGGCTGGAGCTCGAGATCCTGCGCGAGGAGATCGGCGGCTGAATGCAGCCCGCCGCGTGGGCAGGCGTGGGACACGAGGCGTGATCCCGATTGACAAGCGTGCGACTGCGGCGCGACGCTTGCTTCAATCAATATAGACGCCGCTCTCGCGGCGACGGGAGGAACGCCATGTCTCGCTCTTTTGCGCGCGGCCTCGCCGCGCTGTCGCTTGCCATTTCGCTATTCGCCGTCGCGGCCACCCGCGCCGAGCCGCCGAAGCTGCCGGTGCCGGCGGTCGACCAGTCGGCGGTCGCGCTGCGCGGCTATTTCTACGTCGGCGGCAAGTATGTCGGGCCGCCCGGCCAGGAGATCATGCAGGACCAGATTTATGTGGAAGTGCTGGCGCCGAAGGACGTGCGGCGGCCCTATCCGCTGGTGCTCATCCACGGCGCGGCGCAGACCGCCACCAACTGGATGGGCACGCCGGACGGCCGCAAGGGCTGGGCCGAGTACTTCGTCGAGCAGGGCTATGTGGTCTACATGATCGACCAGCCGATGCGCGGACGTTCGGCCTATCATCCGGGTGACGGCAAGACACGGATGTTCACGGCCGAGGGTGAGGAATTCCAGTTCACTGCCGTCGAGACCAAGGGCACCTGGCCGCAGGCGAAGAAGCACACGCAGTGGCCGGGCGAAGGCCCGAACAAGGGCCGCAAGGGCGATCCGATTTTCGACGCGTTCTACGCGACGCAGGTCGAGACCGTGCTGTCGGCGGAGGAGACCGAACAGCGCAATCAGGACGCGGGCGCCGCCCTGCTCGACAAGATCGGCCCCGCGATCGTGCTCACCCACTCGCAGTCGGGTCCGTTCGGC
>DASXCK010000237.1:0-10049 GCA_036491235.1 Xanthobacteraceae bacterium
CGTAGCTGCCCCACGCGATGCCGCCGTGGTCGATGGTGCCGGGCCTGAGCGGGGTCGCCTGCACGCCATAAGGCGGCGGCTTGCCCTCGGACCAGGTCTCCAGCATCGCGGTCATCGTCACCGCGATGCGCTTGCCGCCGGCGCCATGCGAAGGGACGCTTGTTCATCACGGCCACCACGCTCAACCCTTCGCGCTCGCGTCGAGGAAATCCCTGGTCCAGGCCGCATAGTCGGCCTGGCGCGTCGCCTGCTTGAGCAGGTCGGAGGGCGGCGAGATGTTCTGCAGCTCCCACGACGGCTTGCCGTCGCGCAGCGCCTTCAGCGTCGCGTGGATCGCGTTGACGGCGGCGTTGAACGGCGCGTGCCCCTGCAAGCAGATGCGCACGTTGCGCGCCGCGAGGTAGTCGCGGTCGTAGAGCTCCTTGGCGGCGCTGCCGAGAAAGAGCGGCTTCTTCAGCGCCGAGGAAATCTCGTCGAGATCCTTGCGGCTCTTCACGCCGACCATGAACAGCATGTCGACGCCCGCCTCCTCGTAGGCCTTGAGGCGCGCGATGGTGTCGGCGACGCTCGTGATGGTGAGCGCGCTGGTGCGCCCCACGATCATGAGGCGCGGGTCCTGACGCCCGGCAAGCGCGGCTTTCATCTTGCCGACGCCCTCGGCGATCGGGATGAGCTTGGTCTCGGTCGCCCCATAGGGGGTCGGCAGCAGCGTATCCTCGATCGTGATGCCGGCGACGCCGGCGGTCTCCAGCTCCTCGACGGTGCGCTTGACGTTGAGCGCATTGCCGTAGCCATGGTCGGCATCGACGAGCAGCGGCAGCTTGCCGGCGCGGTTGATGCGATAGGCCTGGTCGGCAAATTCCGTAAGGGTCAGCACCACGATGTCGGGCGCACCGAGGATCGCGAGCGAGGCGACCGAGCCCGCGAACATGCCCGCCTCGAAGCCCAGATCCTCGGCGATGCGCGCCGAAATCGGGTCGTGCACCGAGCCCGGATGGATGCAGCGCCCGCTTGCCACGGTGGCGCGCAGGCGCTCGCGCCGGTCAGTCCAGTCCATGTGATACCAGTTCCCTGTCGCCGCCCCTCGGCGGAATCCCTCGATTCTACACGGTGGCGACGCCAACGTCGCCGGTGGATGGCCAATATCAGGGATATTCGGGTTGACGGTCGGGCATTTGCAATGCCTTGATCGCCTTCATCCTGCCCCAAGTGTCACCCATAAGGACGCGGGGAGAGCAAGACCTCACATGAAAGCTCTACGTGTCGCCACCTGGGTCGCGTTCGCGACCGGCTTCGCCCTTACGCTGGGCGTGGCATCCGCACAATATTACCCCCCGGGCCCGGCTTATCGCCCGGCTCCGCCCCCGATGGACGAGGCGGACGATTCCGAGGTGTATGCCCCGGCGCCACCTACGAATTATGGGCCGCCCCCGAGCCAACCGATGTATCCGGGCCAGGCACCGCGGCCTTACGACACGCAGCGGCAGGCGGCACCGGCTGCCGGCACCAATTTCCCCGCGCCCGCGGATTATCCGTGGATGCACGATCGTGATGCCTATCCGGGCGCGCCGGTCGCCAACGCGCCGGCGCCGCGCGACAACCAGACCGCCGGTCCGGCCCCCTACCCGTCCGGCTATGTGTCGGGAAATCCGGATGTGCCGCGGCCGCCCGGCACCGTCTATAGCGGCCCGAACGCGCCGGCTGCCGCAGAGAACAACCAGGGCACCACCGTCGCCTCGCTGCCGCCGGACATCCGGCCCGAGCAGCCGGAGGAACGCACCGAGCTCTCACCGCAGTTCAAGCGCCAGGTCGTCAACTATCCGAGCAGCGAGCCGGCCGGGACGATCATCGTCGATACGCCCAACACCTACCTCTACCTGATCCTCGGCCACGGCCAGGCGATGCGCTACGGCATCGGCGTCGGGCGCGAAGGCTTCACCTGGACGGGCACGGAACGCATCAGCAGGATGAAGGAGTGGCCGGACTGGTTTCCGCCCAAGGAGATGATCGAGCGCCAGCCCTACCTGCCGCGCTTCATGGCGGGCGGCCCATCGAACCCGCTCGGCGCGCGCGCGCTCTATCTCGGCCACACGCTCTATCGCATTCACGGCACCAATCAGCCCTCGACCATCGGGACCTTCGTATCGTCGGGCTGCATCCGGCTGGTCAACGAGGACATCGAGGACCTGTTCAATCGCGTCCAGGTCGGCACCCGCGTAGTCGTGCTGCCCAGCGCCAACCAACCGCCTCCCACTGCGTCCGCCAGACCCGCAATGGCTGTGCACTGACGCTTGCGGGTTCGCGCGCCGGGTTGACGTTGCCACCCCACGCATCCACCATGATGCGGGGCACGAGGCGATTGTCATGAAAACGTTGGTCGCGTTGGCGTGCGCGGGCTGGCTCACGGTGCCGAATGCCGATCCGCCCAGCACCTTGCCGCTCGCCTTCGGAATGACGCCGCAGGACGCCGCGATTGCGCTCGGCGCGCCCCTGGTCCACGAGCGGGGCCGGCACGGCAACGAGGTATTCTATGCCAAGCGCCCGGCGCGCACGCCGGGCTTCTATCAGGTCGACCGCCGCATCTGGCTGCAATTCCGGCGCGGCTGCCTGACGGGTTGGAAAAGCGAGTGGGACGTCGCGCCGCATTGGCCGTTCTGAGGCGCGGGCATCGCGTGCCTTGGCCTGCCCGGCGCGGCCTTTTGCACATTAGCGCAACTTGCAATATTCGCCGCCCGGGTCACCGCTGCGGGGCGAGCCGCCGTAGATTGGAGCGCGAGAACCGGAAAAGCGTCAGGTCTCGATCGATGTTCGCCCAACCCTGCGGCCCATCTTCTCAACCGCGCATAGCACGCCGGCGCCCATTGCGCGCGGCCGCACTCGCGGGGCTGATGGTCGCGTTCACGGGCGCCGCCCGGGCCGAGACGCGGCTCGACGCGCGTTACACCATCCAGGTCGCCCACCTCACGGTCGGCAAGAGCGAGATGCTGGTGACCCTCGGCGACGCCGCCTTCACGGCTGCAGCGAGCGGACGGGCGAGCGGCATGCTGCGCATCCTGGCGAGCGGCGAAGGTGCGCTGCGCACCACCGGCGCAGTGATCGACGGCAAGCTCGTGCCGGCGACCTTCACGCTCAGCACGACCAGCGACGAGGAGAAGGACGCCGTCAAGATGACGATCGACGGCGGCAATGTGACGGCGTTGGCCGCAGAGACGAGCGCGCCGCACGAGGAGCGCGTGCCGGTCACCGACGCCGACCGCAAGGGCATCATCGATCCGCTGACCGCGATACTGATCCGCACCGGAGGCACCGGCGACGCGGTGACGGCCGAGGCGTGCAAACGCACGCTGCCGATTTTCGACGGACGCCGGCGCTTCGATCTCGCCCTGTCGTTCAAGCGCATCGAACAAGTGAAGGCCGGCATGAGCTACGCCGGAGCGGCGGTCGTGTGCGCGGTGGCGTTCCGGCCGATCGCCGGCCACCGTCCGGACAGCGCGCTTCTCAGATATCTCACGGACGGGCGCGAGATCGAGCTCGTCTTCGCGCCGGTCGGTGGCACGCGCCTCCTCGCCCCCTTCCGCCTCTCGATCGTGAGCATGCTGGGCAACCTGGTGATCGAGGCGAGCGATTTCACCGCGACGACCGCGCAAGGCGCCGCGCCAGCGACCGCAGCCGCGAGCAAATAGGCGCGGCGGACGCGGGCGGCGATTCGGCGGATGCACCGCCTTGGCGCGGAACCCGGGTCCACTTCCCCTAAACATGCGCTAAATAGAGCGCATGCCACTCCTCTCGGTTCTCGACCTTTCCCCCATCACGACCGGCCACTCGGGCGCGGCCGCGCTCCGCAACAGCCTCGATCTTGCGCAGCTGGCCGACCGGCTCGGCTACACCCGCTATTGGGTCGCCGAGCATCACAACCTGCCGTCGGTCGCCAGCTCGGCCCCCGACATCATGATCGGCCAGATCGCGGCGTGCACGCAGCGCATGCGCGTCGGCTCGGGCGGCGTGATGCTGCCTAATCATGCGCCGTTGACCGTGGCGGAACGCTTCAAGGTGCTGGAGGCGCTGTTTCCCGGTCGCATCGATCTCGGGATCGGGCGCGCGCCCGGCACCGACCAGATCACGTCGCTGGCGCTGCGGCGACGCCAGGATATCCGCGACGACGACGATTTCCTCGAGCGCTTCCAGGAGCTGATGCTGCTCGAATCCCGCGGCTTTCCCGAGGGGCATCCGTTCGGGAAGGTGCGCGCCATGCCGGCGGACGTGCCGCTGCCGCCGATATATCTGCTCGGTTCGAGCGGCTACAGCGCCGAGCTTGCCGCCATGATCGGCGCCGGCTTTGCCTTTGCGCATCATTTCGCGAGCCATGATGCGATCTCGGCGATGACGAGCTACCGGGCACATTTCAAACCGTCGCCGGCGCTCGCACGCCCGCACGCGATCCTCGGCGTCGCCGCCGTCGCGGCGGACAGCGACGCCGAGGCAGAGCGCCTCGTCTCGACCATCGACCTCAATTACGTGCGCCGCTCGAAGGGCGAATACCTGCCGCTCGCGAGCCCCGAGGAGGCGGCAGCCTACGACTACGCGCCGATCGACCGCGCGCGCATCGCACAGAACCGGGCGCGCGTGTTCGCGGGCGCGCCAACGACCGTGCTGTCGCGCCTCCAGCCGCTCCTCGAGGCGACGCAGGCGGACGAGGCGATGGTGACCACCATGGTCTACGATCACGCGGCGCGCCGGCACTCGTACGAGCTCTTGGCGCAGGCGTTCGGACTCACGGGCGCCTGAGGGCAAGCGATGCGCGCCGCCGGCAACCTGTTTGCGGACATTCCGGGCGAGCTCGCGCAGGAAGAGATGACGACACTCATGTCGTCGTCCGCGTTGCGCATCGAACGCATCGTGTCGCGCGGCCAGGCGAGTCCGGAAGCCTTCTGGTACGATCAGCCGCAGGACGAGTGGGTGATCGTGCTCTCGGGGGGCGCCGAGCTCGCATTCGAGGGCGACGGCACGACGATGCGGATGCGACCCGGCGACTACGTGCATATTCCGGCGCATCGCCGTCATCGCGTCGTCTGGACCGATCCGGCACAGGCGACGGTGTGGCTGGCCGTGCACTACCGATGATCCCCCTGACTCTCCATGCCAAGAGCCCCGGCGACCGGCCGGGGCTCTCGCAGTCAATCTGCGCGTCGTTTACTGCGTGGGCTGCAGGTAGCCCTGCTGCATCGGCATCTGCGGCTGGGCATAGCCCAACGTGGCGGGCGCCTGCGGCGCCGCATCGGCCGGTGGATTCATCGCCATCTCCTTGGTGCACAGATCCTTGAACACGACCGCGCCATCCTGGGTGTACGACTTGGTCAGGCAGTTGCAGGTCGGCGTGGCCGCGTAGGTGGCGGCGGCGACACCGGTCGCGACGACGGGGGCGATCCAGTAAGGATGCCGCGCGAAGTGCCAGCGCCAGTGCCAGTGATGGCGCGGCGGACCCACGCGCACGATACGGCGGAAGGCGAAGTTGCGATGAAACGCGAAGTGGGGACCGGCGACACGCGCCGCGCTGAAATGCACACCGCCGGCGCGCATGCCGCCGCCGCCGAAGTGGAAGGCCGATGCACTCGTGGTCGAGATCGCGAGCACGCCGAGGGTCGCGGCGGCCGCCAGTGACAGGATGGTGGACTTGCGGAACATGATCTTCTCCAAGGTCGGGGTTGGGTATCGGGCAGCGTTCTGTCCATCCCTTGGTCGAAGCCCTCGGCAACTTGGTTCACCGCAACACCGAAAGACTCTCATGCTGAATGTCCGTTAAGATCAAGACGTTGGGCGATCGCTTCCTGAATGCCCGTTCACCCCACGGCAGGCCGTGATATAAACCCGCGCCGCGCGCGGCGCATTGCGGCGAGATCGCAATCGATTTTCCACCCCCCGGAATGGAGTTCTACCTTGGGCACGCACATCACACTCACGACGTCGGATGGTTTCAAGCTCGGCGGATATCGCGCGGAGGCGCAGGGCAAGCCGAAAGGCGGCCTCGTGGTGATCCAGGAAATTTTCGGCGTGAACCACCACATCCGCGCCATGTGCGATCGCTTCGCGGCGATCGGCTACACGTCGACGGCGCCCGCGGTGTTCGACCGCATCCAGCCCAATTTCGAGTCCGGCTATTCGCCCGACGAGATCGCCAAGGCGCGCGCGATCATTCCGAAGATCGATTGGGCCAAGATGCTGCTCGACGTCGCTGCCACGATCGACAACGTCAAATCGGCCGGCAAGGTCGGCATCGTCGGCTATTGCATGGGCGGCTCGGTCGCTTTCCTCTCCGCCGGCAAGCTCGACGGTTTGTCGGCCTCGATCGGCTACTACGGCGGCCAGATCGCCAAGAACGTCGATGTGAAGCCGAAGGTGCCGACGCTCCTGCATTTCGGTGACCAGGACCAGTCGATCCCGATGTCGGACGTCGATCTGATCAAGCAGAAGCGTTCGGATTGCGAGATCCACGTCTATCAGGGCGCCGGCCACGGCTTCGCGTGCGACGAGCGCGGCAGCTACAACGAGGCAGCGAACAAGACGGCGTGGGACCGCACCACGGCGTGGCTCGCGAAGAACGTGGGCTAGTGGCGCTGCGATCGTAGGATGTGGTGAGCCCTCGGGTCTTGCCTTCGGCAAGCCCGAGGACAGGCTCCGCGAAATCCATCCTACGGTCTCGCCACGCCCTGCCCGCTATCTCAGAACCAGCGTTCCGACACGCTGATGGTATCGCCCGGACGCACCGGCGTGGTCACCGGCACTTTGCTGCGGACGGTCGCTCCGTGCTCCGTGCGGGTGAGCTTGACCTGATCGTGGAAGGCGCGCGGCGTGAACCCGCCCGCGATCGCGACCGCGGTCTCGACGGTCATGTTGGCGACGTAGGGGTACTGACCCGGATAGGTCACCTCGCCGAGGATGAAGAAAGGCCGATAGGTCTCGATCTCGACCGCGACGGCCGGCTCGCGGATGTAGCCCGCACGCAGCCGCGTCGTGACCGCGGCCGCAAGCTCGCTGGTGGTGAGCCCGCGCGCCTTGACGTTCCCGATCAACGGCATGGTGATGTTGCCGGCGGCATCGACGCTGTAGCTGTTGGTGAGGCCGTCCTGACCGAACACGACGACGCGCAGCTTGTCGCCGGAGTCGAGCGTGTAGGCGCTTGGCGGCGCCGCACGCATGATCGCAACCGGCTCAGGTGCGGGCGTGGGTGCGGGCACCAGTACGGGCTCGGGCTCGGGCGCGGGCCCCGAGAAGAAACCGCGCGGCCCGCCAGAGCCATATAAGTCGAGATTGGCCGCCGGCTGCAGCGCAAGCGGCGGCGGCGACTGCTGCGCGCAGCCGGCGCCAAGGGCGGCAGCCAGAAGCATGATGACAAGGCGGACAGACCGCATACGGCAGACCCGGACCGGTGCGCGAGAACCAAGCCGGATTAGCGCCATATATAGTTAACAATTCCTCACCGAACGCCGCGAGACGCCCCAACACGCCGCCCGGATCTGGCGCGGCGAAGGCATCTGCTCCGCAGGCGCCGGCGCCCGTCCCGATCAATGCGCCATCACGCCGGTGCCGATCGGGCAGCTCACGCCGGTGCCGCCCAGCCCGCAGTAGCCCATGGGATTCTTGGCGAGATACTGCTGGTGATAATCCTCGGCAAAATAGAACGGCGGAGCATCGAGGATCTCGGTCGTCACCGTGCCGTAGCCCTTCGCCTTGATTGCTTGCGCGTACATCGCCTTCGAGTCCTCGGCCGCCTTTCGCTGCTCGGGCGTATGGACGTAGATGCCCGAGCGATATTGGGTGCCGCAATCGTTGCCCTGGCGCATGCCTTGGGTCGGATCGTGACTCTCCCAGAAGGTCTTGAGCAGCCGTTCATAGGAGATTTTCTTCGGGTCATAGACCACGAGCACGACTTCGTTGTGCCCGGTGCGCCCGCTGCACACCTCTTCATAGGTCGGGTTGGGCGTGGGTCCGGCCGCGTAGCCGGCGGCCGTGACATAGACGCCATCGCCGAGCTCCCAGAACTTGCGCTCCGCGCCCCAGAAGCAGCCAAGGCCGAACAGTGCGGTCTCGAGCCCCGCCGGATAAGGCCCCTTGAGGGCATGACCATTGATGAAGTGATGGCTCGCGGTCGGGATCGGCTGCGCGCGGCCGGCAAGCGCCTGCGCGGCGGTCGGCATCTCCAACGACTTCTTGAACGTGAACATGGCGCGATCTCCCTCGGTATCCGGTCCGCGTAATATAAGACGCGGGAACGCGCCCCGCAGCACGCCGGGCCATCACATCTGCGGCAGCCGCCCGCCGCGCCAAAATCGACCCGCTCCGCGCAAAAAAAGCCGCCGGGATTTGCGTCCCGGCGGCCGTTCGATGGCGCGATGGAAGCGACGCGCGCCTACTTGAGGCCCGCGACGCCCGCCTGCGAAATCGTGTCGTCCTGCGAGCCGGTGCCGCCGCTCACACCGATCGCGCCGATCACCTTGCCTCCGACGATCAGCGGATTGCCGCCGCGCGAGGCGACAAGATCGTCGAGGGTCGGCAGATAGGCAAAGAAGGGGCCCTTCCCGATCAGCCGCTCGAACACCACGGTCGGACGCCGATAGCGGGCTGCCACGCGCGCCTTGTGCTGCGAGATCGTGACCGACGCATACTGGCAATTGTCGTCGCGCTCGAAATAGACGAGCTCGCCGTGCGGATCGACGATTGCGATGCACATGCCGTGCCAGTCGCGCTTCTTCAGCTCGGCGACCGCGGCGGCGGCGACTTTCTTGGCGGTTTCGTTGTTGATCGGCTCGCCGTACGGCGTCGGATTCATCTGCGCCGGAACGTTCTCGTTCGGATTGTTCGGATCGGGCGGCACCTGCGCAGACGCAGAACCGCCGACCATGAGCGCGACGCACAGCGCGCCCGCCATCACCGCCAAATGACGCATTTACTCCTCCCTGGAACACCTGTTCGCCGGCGGGCCAGATCAGCCGCGCCAGCACCGGATTTTCAGACGACGGGAACTCTATCGGATCGACGCGGCCGCGCCTACAGGCGAGATGGCGTCGCCGACGGCGCCCCGCGCGGCTCAGCGCGCGTAGCCGATGAGCGGCTTCTTCTTGCGGCCGAGCAACATCAGGATCGCGCCGATGACCGTGAATACGGCCCAGATCGGCTGCTGCAGGATGCGTTGGACGACATCCTTCCACAGCCAGGGAACGTGCTGCTCGATCGCCGGCTGCAGCAGCAGCAGGCTTTTTTGATTGAGCTGCGCCCAGACGAACCCGACCGACGTGAAGCTGAACTTCCCGTTCGCGATCCACTGCGTACCGTCATAGACGAAGAAGAAGAACGCGGCCGCAACGAGCAGCAGGCCTAGGGATCGCAGCAGGAAGCGGATCATCGCGGGTCCGAAACGGGACAAATTCTCACGGGCGGCGGCGCGCACGGCTTACTACCGACGCGGCCGCGGTTCAACCCGCCGCCTGCGGCCAAGCAGCCGGTCGGCGCCGAAACGCGCGCGATGCCTTGAGCAGGCCCTTGCCCTTCCTGTACGGTCCGGCGTCCGCTGCGGCGGAGGCAGGCGCCTGGTCCGGATCGTCTCTCGATCCGAATCTTGATCCAGTCCCGATCCAAGTCGCGATCGAGGCCCGGATCCAAATCCGAAATGCGCGCTCGCCGGGGAAATGCTGTCAGGAGTCGCAATGTCCACGTCGTCCAGAGGCCGCGGCAAACGTCCTACATTCACCGATCAGGAAGCCCTGCTGTTTCACAGCCAGGGACGGCCCGGCAAGCTCGAGGTGGTGGCGACCAAACCGATGGCGACGCAGCGGGATCTCTCGCTGGCTTATTCGCCCGGCGTCGCCGTCCCGGTGCTGGCCATCGCGGCGGACGAAAGCCTCGCCTACGACTATACGACCAAGGGCAATTTCGTCGCCGTCATCACCAACGGCACGGCGATCCTCGGCCTCGGCAACCGCGGCGCGCTCGCCGCCAAGCCCGTGATGGAAGGCAAGTCCGTCCTGTTCAAGCGCTTCGCCGACATCGACTCGATC